>JBHPEA010000059.1:0-2220 GCA_042577505.1 Nanobdellota archaeon | reverse complement strand
CTCCTTTTAGTAGGCCTAATCTAGGGCCAGCTTCCTATGATCTAACTTTAGGAAATGAGTTTAGGATTTATGAGAGGGGCAGGAAAGAGATAATTAATATTGATTCTGATTATAAGAAAATTACAAAGAAGGTTAAGGCTAATACATTAATATTGCCCCCCTATAGTTTTGCTCTTGGAATTACAAAAGAAAAAATTAAGCTTTCAGACAATATTTGTGCTTGGTTAGGTGGTAGATCGAGGTTTGCTCGTTTAGGAATTCAAATTCATATGACTGCTGCTTTTATACAGCCAGGAATTAATAACAAGCAAGCTTTGGAAATGTTCAATAATTCGCCTAATACAATCAAATTAAAATCTGGAACAAAGATATGTCAAATGATATTTGAAAGAACTGAAGGGAATGCTTCCTATAAAGGGAAGTTCCGCAAACAAAGTTCTCTTTAGTCTACTTCTTTTTAGCTTTTTTAGAAGCGACTTTAGACTCTTTCTGAGCAGCTTTATTAAGTCTATCTAAGGCCACAGAAAGTTCCTTTTTGAAGATTTTATTTAATCTTTGACCTTCTTTAACTGATGCTTTTGCTACCTTCTCTGAAACCATTTTAATGTCTTTTTGGTTTAATCCTTTCCTTCTTAATTTACCAATTTCCCTATTTGTTCTGCTCCTTACAATTTTCAAAGCATCTTTGCTCAAATCTATTATTTTTTTTAGATCCTTATCCATCGAAATCACCTCGTTTTAATTTTCTCTCTTGTAATATTGATGAGAGGAGTATTAAAAAACAAAAAACTGCTAATCCGTAGAGTACTAATGAAATAGCAGGTAAATTTAAGATTATTGGTTTTCCAACTTCAATTACTAAAGACCCTGCTAAAACGAATGAACCGATCATTATTCCATACGCAACGCGATTACTTGATCTATCAATTTCAAGAGAAAGTGTTTTTACTTCTTTTGCACCTATATCAATTTCGAATTTTCCAGTCTGAAGTTTGTCAAGTAAAGCATCGGTTTTTGTTGGAATACCGGTGATAAAATCTTTGAATTTCATTGTTGAAAATTTGGCACTTTCAACAATGTAATTTCTCATTAGCTTTTGTTCTACAAACGGTTTAATTGTTGTCAT
This sequence comes from Nanobdellota archaeon, assembly GCA_042577505.1. Classification (GTDB taxonomy): domain Archaea; phylum Nanobdellota; class Nanobdellia; order Woesearchaeales; family JACQSR01; genus JACQSR01. The sequence goes on along the minus strand of JBHPEA010000059.1, from coordinate 1,094 downwards.
CAAATCTATTTTAGGATCGTATTTTAAACCAACACCTTCTAAAGTGATAATTGATTTTCCAAATAAGACAAGGCTAGATGGTAATCTAATTTCATATTTATATGCTATATCTAAAATATCTTCCACCATTTGACTTACTTTAATATTTTCAAGACCTGTTTCATGGATGGCTGACGTAACACCTATTATCTCCTGTTTAAATGCTTCCTTGTCCATATGTTTTGGGACCCCCTCAAAAGAAAGTAATGCTTCAATGATCCTATCTGCATTCATTTCTGTGACTCCAATGAATAAATCTGAAGCTTTTAGTTTGAGTTCACGATCAAAGTAACCCACAATACCAAAGTCAACAAAAGATACTACGTTGTTTTTCATAACTAAAATATTTCCCGGATGTGGGTCAGCATGGAAGAAACCATGAATATAAACTTGGGTTAAGATTGCTTTTAGTCCGTTTTCCATCACTTTTCTGATATTTATTTTTCTTTTTTTTACTCCCTTTTTGTCGCTCAAAGGAACTGCTTCAATGTACTCCATAACTAAGACACGTCTTGTACAATATTTGTCGTAAACCTTCGGGATGTAAACTGATTTTGAGTTCAGAAACATACCTCTAAATCTTCTTGCATATCTGGCTTCAGTTTTGTAATCTAACTCATTCTGAGTCCATCTTGTGAATTCTTCCACAACTTCAGAAGGTCTAAACTTTCTTGCTTCATCAAAATTCTTTTCTAATAGACTTGCTAGGTGCTTCATAATGTTAATATCATTTTCAAGCAGACTTTCTGCCTCTCTTCTTTGGACTTTAACAACAACTTTCTGGCCTGTTTTTAGCACTGCTTTATGAACCTGACCAATTGATGCTGAAGCTAAGGGTTTTGGATCAATATACCTGAAAACTTCAGAAACTTCTTTCCCAAGTTCATGTTCGATCATGAATTTGATATTGTTAAAATGTGTGGGTCTTACATCATCTTGCAGCTTTTCCAATTCCTTGATATATCTCAATGGAACTAAATCAGGTCTTACACTTAGAACTTGTCCAAATTTGACGAAAGTGGGTCCTAATCTTTCTAGAGTTTTTCTTAATCTTA
>JBHPEA010000058.1:0-2414 GCA_042577505.1 Nanobdellota archaeon | reverse complement strand
AAAGTTTGATTAGGAAAAACATTAATCCTGTTCTTTATTTTCATTCTTGGGAGTTTATTAGACTGAAAAGTGAAAATATTCCTTTTTATTATAATTATGGGTGTGGTGTTCCATTTATTAAGGATATTGAGAATTTATTGAGATCATTGAGTGCCTCTAGAACTTTATCTGAATTAGTATAGTAATCCTCTATAAACAGATAATTATTTAAATATTAATATCTGGGAGTGGGATGAGGTTTGATAAAATGAAAGAAAAATTGTTGGTTCCGGGTGCTATCATTCTATTGTTTATTGCAGGTTGTTGCAGTACAGATCTTGATAAAGATGGCTATGGGTATGAGCCCGCAGCATGGTGCCCTCCAGCGATTGATTGCGATGATACTAATAATGCGATTTTTCCAAATGCAGGAGAAAATTGTAATGATGATATCGACAATGATTGTGACGAAGGTCTGAGGCTAATTGACTGCGATGATCCTGATTGTGAGGGTGATATAAACTGCGGCTTACCGGAATGTGAGGATGTTGATAATGATGGTTATACTACCTGTGATGGGGACTGTGACGATACGAATCCCTCAATTAATCCTGGAGCAGTTGAAGTTTGTAATGAAATTGATGATAATTGTGATGGAAATATTGATGATGGAGACGTTGATGGCGATGGTTATACCTGTGAAAATGATTGTAATGACCACAATGATCTGGTCTACTCAGGTTCTGATTTTGATGATGATAAACAATTAGCCTGTATTAATGATTGTGATGATGAGGATCCATTAGTGTTTAATGACAATCCAGAAAGATGTGGTGATGAAAGAGATAATGATTGTGATGGTGCAATTGATGATGGTTGTAATGAAAACCAATGTCCAGAAGGATACGTTAAGTGTAAAGATAATGTCCCTCAGAGATGTGTAATCAATGAGGGGGTTGGAGAATATGTTAATGAAGGAAGTGAGTGCAATACGATTAGAGATTGTACTGCATTAAACTTTGAAGCAGGAGGCCATAAGTTTGGCAGAGTCGGTTGTTCCCCTGTACCAAGGTTGATTACTTCTGACCCAGTCACTGTTGGAAATAAATGGGGTAGGATTACCTTTCCACCAAGGATACAGCCAGAAAATTTCACTATGACCTGTATTCAGATAATGGATAGATACTATTCAATCAATACTAAATTTTGTAAAAACCTTAAACTCCTCTCAGGTGAAAAGATGATTGTCAAATTCATTAATAGTCTTCCAATTGTGGCAGAACATTCTGAACTCCTTTTGGATAACGATGACAAAATATTAGAAGAATGTTTGCCGGGAACTTGCGATCTTACCGGAATTTTCCCTGAATACTTCTCCTATGAAGTTTCCCATAATTCTGATGGGGGAGAATATTACTATGGATGCAATCCTTGTAGTGGTGAATGCGAGGTTGGCCCTTCTACAAAAAGATGTTCAGTTTGTGGGACCAACCCAAGTGAGGAAGGGATTCCTTGTGTTGTTGTGAATAAACCATGTGAGTATTACGATCAACCAGGTTATAAAGTGTCTGTTGTAAAAAAGTGCCATACTGATTTTTATGATGGATGTGATATGGCTCAGGGAGGGTGTTATAAGAACGTACCAACAGGTTGTGGACCTGACGGAGAAGATCAGTGTGACAAAGGTTTTGTTCAATATTGCGAAGATTACCCCGATTCAGATTCAACGCTTTGTAAATGCGATTGCCCAAAAGATGCCCCTTTGTGTAAGCCGGATAAAGAAACTGGTCAGAAAGTATGCATGACGAATGGTCAATATTGTATGGATAAAGATCCACCTGAAATCCCTTGCGGAGGCCTAGGCGATATATTCCAACCCGAAGTTTGTTGTAAACCAGGTATTGAATCCTGTATTCAGGGAGAATGTTGCTTAGACAAGGATCAAAATGGTTGGTGTGATAGTGATGAACCATGTGGTGATGGAGAGGTTGTGTGTGGTGCTGATGAGAGTCAATGTTGTCCACAAAACCAAGCATGTTACTTAGATGGACAATGCCAGTGTTGTGGACAAAATCAAGTTTGTGATTCTGAAGATGGTTGTTCGATTTTAGATGAGTGTAATTTAGAATGTCCATTTAATTGTGATTGTATTAATAACAAGTGTGTAAGGAAAGGTACTTGTAAGAACACCGGACAGATTGTTTTGATGCCCTGTGATGAAGGTATTGATGAAAGATGTTATGATTGTTGGACTCATTGGGGGGGTTGTTCTGATGGCGATCTTCCAGGATGCCCTGTAACTTGCGATGGAGGCTATAATAATATCAAAGGGTACGCCTGTTCATCATGGACCAGTATTACCCAACCAGGAGGTCCTTGTGGACCAAAAGTTTGTGTGAGAACCCAATCTTGTGAAGACGGAGCCCCTTGTGATA
>JBHPEA010000057.1:0-2510 GCA_042577505.1 Nanobdellota archaeon | reverse complement strand
GCCTTCAATATGATACGGAGTTAACTGCTGATGATCTGAAAGAAGTTGTTTCTGGTTACAAAGAAGTTGTTAAGAAACATGCTGGAAAATCATTTCCAGATGACCCTAAAGAACAATTACAAATGGGGATTGATGCTGTATTTAATTCCTGGATGGGTAAAAGGGCTATTGCTTACAGGAAAATCCATGATATCAAGAGCGTTAGAGGAACTGCAGTTAATGTTCAAACAATGGTATTTGGAAACATGGGTGATACTTGTGCGACAGGTGTTGCTTTTACTCGTGACCCATCGACTGGTGAGAATAAATTTTATGGTGAGTTTTTAGTTAATGCACAAGGTGAGGACGTTGTCGCAGGTATTAGAACTCCAGAACCAATTTCAAAATTAAAAGAATTAATGCCTGAGGCTTATGAAAAGCTAGAAGGGATCTATAAGAAATTAGAGAAGCATTATACAGATATGCAGGATATTGAGTTTACAATTCAAGAAGGAACATTGTATATGCTTCAGACAAGAACTGGAAAAAGAACCGCAAATGCTGCTGTTAGAATTGCTGTTGAAATGGAGAAGGAAGGATTGATTGACAAGAAGAAAGCGTTACTTCGTATTGATCCAGATCAACTTAATCATTTGTTACATAAACAATTAGATCCTATTGGCAAAGATAAGGCTAAAGTGATTGGTAAAGGATTACCTGCTTCACCTGGTGCTGCTGTTGGTCAGGTTGTTTTTACAGCTGAGAAAGCAGACGAATTAGCTAAGGAAGGTGCTAAGGTAATATTAGTTAGAACTGAAACATCACCTGAAGATATTGAAGGAATGAATGCTGCGCAGGGAATATTGACTGCTAGGGGTGGAATGACATCTCACGCCGCAGTTGTTGCTCGTGGAATGGGTAAATGTTGTGTAGCAGGATGTGGAGATGTTCAAATAAACGAATCAAAAGGAGTTTTTTCTGCTTTAGAAGGTGTTCAAATAAAAGAAATGGATTGGATTACATTGAATGGTTCTGAGGGAGAAGTTTATGAAGGTCAGGTTCCAGTTAAAGATCCTGAAATTTCTGGAGATTTTGAAACTTTAATGTCGTGGGCTGATGAAGTTCGTAAATTGAAGATTAGAACAAATGCTGAGACTCCTAGAGATCTTAAGATTGCAGTTAAATTTGGAGCAGAAGGTATTGGTTTAGCTCGAACAGAGCATATGTTCTTTGAAGGTGAGAGAATTGCAGCTGTTCGTGAAATGATTCTTGCTGAAGATCTTGAAGGACGTAAGAAAGCATTGGCAAAAGTTGAACCGTTCCAAAAAGAAGACTTTATTTCAATATTCAAAGTTATGGATGGTTTACCTGTTACTATAAGGTTGTTAGATCCTCCTTTGCATGAGTTTTTACCTAAAGAAGAGAAGGAGATTAAGGATTTAGCTAAGGAACTTAATGTTACTGTTGAGAAATTGAAGGAGACAATTTCAAACTTACATGAATTTAATCCAATGCTTGGATTTAGAGGATGTAGATTGGCTGTTGTTTATCCTGAGATTGCTGAGATGCAGACAACTGCAATAATTGAAGCTGCGATTGAAGTGAATAAGGCTGGAGGAAAGGCTTTGCCCGAGATTGAAATTCCAGTTACATCAAATGTTAAAGAGATTGAGTTAGTGAAGGGGATAATTAAAGCTAAAGCTGATGAGTTGATTTCTAAATCAGGTGTAAAAGTTGATTATCTCATTGGAACAATGATTGAGTTGCCTCGAGCTTGTGTGACTGCTGACGAAATTGCTCCAATAATGGATTTCATGTCATTTGGAACAAATGATTTGACACAGACAACTTATGGTTTGTCTCGTGATGATGCTGGTAAGTTCATTCCTAAGTATATCGAAGAAGGAATCTTTGATAAGGACCCATTCCAAGTTATTGACAGGCCTGGAGTTGGAGCTTTAATGAAAACTTGTGTTGAGAAGGCTAGAGAGATTAAGAAAGACATTGAGTTTGGAATCTGCGGAGAGCATGGTGGAGAACCAAATTCAGTTGAGTTTTGTCATGAAATTGGGCTTGACTATGTAAGTTGTTCGCCTTTTAGAGTCCCAATAGCTAGACTTGCTGCTGCACAGGCTGTGTTGAAGAAAGAATAAGTTTTTATAATTCCTTTTTTCTTCTTATTTTATGACTTCAGGTATTATAAAGTGGTTTAAACATAAAAATCTTCCAATAAGGATATTGTTCGTGATAATATTAGTAATCCCTTTTATTTTTCTCGGTGAATTCTATACTCACTTTGAATATTATTTATCTGGAAGTATATTTAAGAACATAGTTCAAAATGACTGGAAATTAGTGATTTTAAATATTGCAGTTTTCACTGCATTTTTAATTCCCCTCTCATTTAGAAGAAAGGTGAAATGGTCTGAATACGGATTAGTAGGAGCATTCTTTATTTCCTTATTTGTTGAAATGTATGGAATACCTTTATCGATTCTATTTGCATCAAAATATTTCACTCCAACTGCAAC
>JBHPEA010000056.1:0-2592 GCA_042577505.1 Nanobdellota archaeon | reverse complement strand
CCTATATCAAATACATAATGTAGCTTATGACTGGGTTGATGATGATGTATCCAATTTCCGAGCAAGCATTCCAAAAAAAGTAAACTCTCTAACAAAAGATACACATAAAGTAAACATCGATATCGCGGTTCCAAGGCTCCATTATCATGACATGTACCTTTATTGTAAGTCTTAAAGAATTATTATCAAAAAATTCTAAAGTTAATATACCTAAATCCTGACTATCGGGATCATTTCTATATTCTTCCCCATCTAATCTAAATTGCTTCATTGAATCAACAAAACTAAAGGCGTCATCCTCTTTTTCAAAAAATAATAATGATGATTTATAGGGTCTCTTCTTCTCTACCCTAAAACCAACTTCTGTAAACACCCCCAGTATCCCTTCACTTCCTGTTAGCAATTCAAGAAAATCCATTCCAGGACGTGTATAGAGCCCTGCTGATGTTTTAAGATTTGGAATTTCATAAGTGGGTCTTCTAAAATTATAATCCTGCGAACCAGCCGAAAAATTAAATCTGTCAAATTCATTAGAAGTTATATCGCCACGAGAAAAAAGTTTAAACCCCCCATTAGGAAACACAACTCCAAGTCGAGTTATATAATCTCTTATCGTTCCAAAACCAAAACTCCTTCCACCAGATGAATGGTTTGCAACGATTGAACCCATTAAAGCCAATTTCTCAGTAGGATTAGGAGGATGCCAAAGACCATGAGAATTAAGTATTGCTTCAACAGCTAACTGAGATGCTCCAGCTGGAAATATTGCTTCTGTTTCATCTTCATTTATTGCGTAGGACATTAAACCATGTAATTGGTGATGTGTTGTAAATGATTTGAATCCTCTTGCTAAAGTGACGTTTAGTAATCCTTCAACACCCACAACAACACCTCCATCCATAGGGACTGAACCGCCGTTCAATCCAGTATGACTTCCAGCCACAGTAACTAATTCACCAGAAACATTAGCGTCCCTTAAAATACAAGATAATTCCTTATAATTCTCAGGTAAGAAAACAGTTTTTACTCCCTTTGGATCAGCTCTAAACATACGGGATTCATCTGTTAGGAAATCATCTAAAGTTGCAGGGTGTTTCATAAAAAAAGGGATTGTAATTTGATTTATGAAGGTTATTTATTTTCTATATAGAAAATAAATAAACTATATATACATAAGCTCCTAGTAAACATAGATGAAAAGAATAATGATTCTACTACTTATCGCAATTACTTTACTAGGTTGTACAGAAGAAGAGTTAGAACCAAACGTAACTATAAAACCTCCACAGGAAAAGATAAATGAAACAATAGAAACGGGTGAGATTATGGAAAAAATAACTTTAACAACAAAAGACAATGTTCAAATTATTGCTAATTATTGGAAAGGCAATGAAAAAGGAGTTCTACTACTACACATGATGCCAGCTACAAAAGAAAGTTGGGATGAATTTGCAAACAAATTACATGAAAAAGGATATTCAGTCTTGGCAATAGATCTAAGAGGGCACGGTGAAAGTGGTGGTAGTGATTACAAATCATTTACAGATGAACAACACCAAGCTTCATCGTTAGATGTAGAATCTGCAGTAGAATACCTAAAAGGAAATGGAGTTACTGAATTATCAATTGCAGGAGCATCAATTGGCGCTAACCTAGCTTTACAATACCAAGGTAACAACTTAGATGTAAAAAAATCAATCTTGATGTCTCCAGGAACAAATTACAGGGGTATAACAACAACACAATACGCTTTGAAAATAATCGGAAGCCAAAATGTTTACCTCTTAGGCGGAAAAAATGATGGCAACTCAGAAAAAATGGTAAAAGAGATTGCTAATTACATCAAAGGAGACACAACAGTAAAAATCTTAGAAAGCTCAGCCCACGGAACAAACTTATTCAATGAATTTCCCGAACTTCTAGATGAATTAGCAGAATGGATTTAACCCATTCTACTTTCAACTTCTTTCCAATTAACAACATTCCAAAATGCTTCTATAAATTCAGGTCTCCTATTCTGTCTCAACAAATAGTACGAATGTTCCCATACATCAATCACCAACAAAGGAACCTTTCCATCCGATAAGGGGCATCCCGCATTTGAAGTTTGAACAATCTCCAACTCACCATTGTTTGAAACTAACCAGCACCATCCTGAACCAAACAAAGTTGCTGCTTTCTCAGAAAATTCCTTTTTAAAATCCTCTAATGATCCAAACTTAGCATTAATAGCATCTAATAATTTTCCTTCTGGTTCCCCTCCATTTGGAGAAAGAGACTTCCATAAAAAGGAATGATTAAAATGCTGCCCACCATTATTAACAACTGCTTTCTTAACATCCTCAGGAATCGAACCAACATCTTTCAAGATCTCAGAAATCTCCTTATCAGCCAATTCAGTCCCTTCAACCGCTTTATTCAACTTATCAACATAAGCCTGATGATGTTTAGTATGATGAATAGTCATAGTCTTTTCATCAATATGTGGCTCTAAAGCATTATATTCATAATCCAGTTTTGGTAATTCAAATCCCATTTTAACACCTCGTTACTTTTACTACAGATAAGAATCAAATTTATATAAACTTTTTC
>JBHPEA010000055.1:0-3147 GCA_042577505.1 Nanobdellota archaeon | reverse complement strand
ATTCATGGATCTGGACTTAAATCAAGTCAATGGTGTTGTTAGATATTACAGTGAGATGATCAAATATCTAATAAAAAATCCACAGCATGAAGTATTGTTCATCACCTCAGGAAAAAAAGATTACAAAAAAAAGATTTCACCAAATGTTACAAATTTCTCTGTCAATTGTAGAGGGTTCAATATCCCTCAATATAAAGAATATCCTTTTTTCTGCTTTAGAAAACCCCATAGAAAAGTCCTTAAAGAAATTAAAGAATTTAAACCAGATCTTATTCATTCTGTCACACCAATAATATATAGGGGACTTGGTAAGTTAGGGATACAAATTGGAAATGAATTAGGAATTCCCGTAATTGGAATATACCACTCCCATATTATCAAATTTACTTCAGTTTATATAAAAGACTTTTTAACAAGTAAAAAATTTCAATTTTTCAGCCCTTTATATTACTTCATTGGATTAATTAATTACATTTATTATAAAAATAAAAATCTCAACTTCTACCCTGAAGAACTTAATAATCTGAATCTATCTGGATTTAAAAAAATACTTTACCTCGGGTTTTATTATGGATCACAAGCATTAGTGTTAAAATACAAAAAGTGCAAATACATAATGGTGCCTCATGATGATGTTATTGATTATCTTTCAAGAATCACAAAAAGAGACAAAATCAAAAGATTCTCTCATGGTGTCGATAAACAAAGATTCAATAGAAAATGGAGAAGTAAGGAACTAAGGAAGAAACTTGGTTTAGAAAAAAAGAAAGCACTATTATATGTGGGCAGAGTAAGCTTGGAAAAAAGCATCGATGAAGTTATTAAGTATTATTTAAGAGAAAAAATAAAGAGAAAAGTGGCTCTTGTAATTGTAGGTGATGGACCTTACAAACAGGTCTTACAAAAAAAATATCCAGAAATTATATTCACAGGTTACTTAAGAGGAAAAAAATTAAGTGAAATCTATGCATCTTGCGATGAATTCATTTTCTTCTCTAAAACAGAAACATTTGGTTTAGTCTATTTAGAAGCGTTAGCAAGTGGATTATCTGTATACCCAAAAATCAACATGAAAAAGTTTGAACCAATTAACTGGAACACAGCATTCCAAAGGTTGTTCAGAGATAGTACGAAATTACTCTAATTTTGATATTATCTCATCTATAATATTAAACAACAAAGTATTATCTTCTTTTTTATATAATCTAATATTCTTTCGATATACTTCAAGATTATTAATAAAGTTTTCAACCTCTTTTTTTGATATTCTTATACGCATTATACCGTAACCTAATTTATCAATATAATACCCATTTACTATTTGTTCAAATTGTCCACCTATAACATTAGAAAAAACAGGTTTACCCAAATATAATGCCTCACCAATTAATGTAAATCCACCATTTGTAATTACTGCCTTACATGAAGATAAATCATTATAGAAAGACAATTCATTTCGTCTTTTGAATTCAATATTTCCATCAATTCGATCTTTACCTAGGCCATAAACAATAAATTTCTCATCGATACCCTTTAAAGTTGGAATTAATCTTTTATTGCTTCTTGATGTCTGATAAACAAGAATATGATTTCCATTCTTTGGTTTCAATTCTAAAATTTCTTTCCTAAGTATTGGAGGAACCAAATCCAAATTCTTTTTCGTCTTCTTGTTAAAAAAGAAAGTTGTTGATATGTATCTATCGGCATGAGGAACAAGGAATTTTATAACTGCTTTCAAAAAAAGATATGATCTTTTTTCTTTTTTTGGCAGATCAATCTCAGTTCCAACAATTGTATGCTGGTTATCTATGTTCACTAACGGAACTCCAAGAATATTAGCCCACCATACTGTAGCAGGTTCAAAGTCAGAAATTGCTAAACTTGGTCTATCCTTAATCATATAAAAACCAACTTTAGTATTGTAAATCCATAAAATCGGAGAATGTACAAATCCCCTAAGAAAAGTCAAGATAGAACTTACTTTATTATTAACATATACAATTTTGTAATGATTTATATGATGTATATTATAGTATTTTTTCAAATATTTACCTGCACGTCCAGAAGCAAAAATCCTTAGATCATGTTTCTTTGATAAATGTTCAAGGATTGGCATACTCCTCATAGTATGCCCCAAACCCTGACCATTAACACCGTAGAATATTTTAACCATAAAGGTGCTAATGTGATTTGGTTTATTAAATTTATTTCAATGCAGAATATAAATCAAACTCTGAATCATCTGAATCTTCTTTGAATCTTTCATCATAAAATTCAAAGAAAATCTTTGATCTATCTTCCTCAAGACCTAATTTCTTAAGTTCTTTCTCAATTGCGCAATATGTTTCTCCAAGTTTTTCAACCCTACCTTTGTGTGTTACTACAAAATATTTTGCTGCAGGGACTTTTTGAAACTTCATTCCCTCAGGAACATCTTCACCAGATTCAACCTCAACTCCGGCAATTGTTTCAAAAGAACATTCATCACCAGGAATCCCTTCTGAAATATTACAAAGACCATAAAAACATTCACCTTTCCTGTTCTTTATCTCTCCAGCACGAGGTATAAAACCTTTCCATAAATCCATTATCTTTTTCTGATAGCCAGGATCCTTCAAAGAAACCTTTACAGGCATACCAATAACCAGAAACTCATCTTTTTCAACAATTTTATGTTCCATTTACAACCACCAAAGATGAAGAACTCCATCCAATTTAAAAATCTCACGCAAGCTTGTCCAGTGACTAGTGCTTACCTCTAACCCAATTCATACCTACAACCACAAACACCAATCCGATAATAAAAATGGGTGTAGCTTCTTTATCCCAACCCAAAATATAATTTAGAGCATTTAGAATTATCAAAAAGAATCCTGCTCCAGCCATCACATAACCTCTTGTTTTTTTGTTTTTCATAAAAAGAATGCGCCGGCTGGGACTTTCGACGAGGATACATCTCCACTAGTCCGTGGGACCTTATGTCCCACTAGAGTGCGGGTATCTATTAGGGTGCATCCCTTAGTTTCGAACCCAGATCGACGGCTTGGAAGGCCATAATCATAGCCATTAGACCACCGGCGCTTATCATCTAGTGAAAAAAGCTTCATTTATAAAACTAGTGTCAAAAATTAAGAAATGTTTTTATAT
>JBHPEA010000054.1:0-3190 GCA_042577505.1 Nanobdellota archaeon | reverse complement strand
ATATAGCCAAACTGTAACAACAGGATCAAGAGTATATTATCAATTCAATATAACTAACAACTGGAACTTAGAAGATACTATTGACTTATCACACTTATTCACGCAAAACTGGACAACAACTTTCGTAGATGAAAACAAACTTCCTTTAACAGATAGTGATAACGATACATATGTAGATATAACTCTTGATCCTGTTGTTACAGTTTGGCTATATGATGGTGGGACTAAGATTAATCTATCTTTTACAGTGATGTTTGCATATGAGAGGTCTGTTTTTGTATTATCTGATGAGTTTATTGTTATGTTTATGTTTTCAGTTGCATTAATTGTTGCACCTGGTGGTACGGCTACTGTGACAATGATATCTTTTGATTCTTGTGATAATAGGTTACCTACATCTGTAAATCCATTGTTATTAGTATCTGTAAGTAAGGTTCCGTTTTCATCAGTGATATTTATGTTCCAGTTATTTGTCGTTGTTGCATTAATATCTATAGTATCATTGGATTGCTGGTAGTTGTACACGGTGAAGTTGAAAGAAACCAACATATCTCTTGCTCCATTTACACTATATGATTCAGGATTTATTGCGATAGCTGCAACTGTTGTGTAAATAGTTGAAGTGCTATTTTGGGATTGAGTTGAAGCAGTTATGTTTGTTATGTCTGTTGTTCCAATGGTTGCATTATCTGGGACTTCAATTTTTACAATGAGGGTGGTGTAATCTCCAGGACCTAAGTAAATATCAAGAATAGTATCATTATTAGAATCAATTATTACAGATTCATTTGAATATGGGTAGTACAATGTCACGTTCCATCCTTCACTGGATAAGTATGAAAGGTTTACGTAAGTTCCTAAGTTTCCGCAATTCTTAATATCGAATACATAGTATATTTCACTCCCATTTGTTTCAGGCTTTCTCTGTTCAGAAGGCGTTAAGTAAATAAATGTGCTTTCTGAATCTAAGACATCACCAATATTATCTTCCAAGTGTGCTGGTAAGTTTTCTGCAGATCCTCTTCCGCTTGATGCCTTGAAGTTTATTGGTTCAGGTCCAGAAAGTCCTAAGTCTGTCCAAGCTACTCTTGTCTCAAGTTCCAATCCATCTAAAGAACCTCCAAGGACGCCCTGCTCTAATGTGGCGTTTATAGATATGGAACCGTTCATAGTCCAGCCATCACCACCCATGAGGTCTCCGGATGGATTAGCGGGTATGTAATTAAATAACTCTGAATCGTAATTCCTGTTGGAGCCTGACCATACAAATTTAACAACCTGATCTGTATCATTCATATAACCGTCGCTATCATAATCTAAGTAGATAATAAAAGCAATCTGGTTATTTCCAGTAATGCCCCTCTCTGTGTAGAAATATAAATAGTTGTCATCATATGTGTAGCCAAATCCACGCATATCTCTATCAACTGATCCTACATCATCGGGATCACCTGTTTGTAGAGTAGTGTCAGTAACATAATTGTAAGGATTACTCTTGATTACATCCCAGTCTGATGTATCCCCATCAATATTTATAGATCGTAATGTTGCGCCTCCAAGTTCTTCAATACCTTCTGCATCTGAACAATTAGGGAATTGAGTGTCAACTACATTTACTGTTGTTTCACTTGTTGCACTACCACCACTAGTTTCGTTATAAACCAATGTGTAATTCCAATATCCAAGAAAGTATGAATTTGGAACTACTACAATTTCTTCCCAAGGTCCACTCCAGTTGTAAGGTCCATCGAATAATGTACCGTTTCTTTCAACATAATAAGATCCTCCAGCTCCTGAGATATTCCATCTTACGGTTGTTGCTTCTCCTAACTCAATAGTTTGGTTTGCAGGATCTGTTGTGTTTAATGGAGGAGGTCCTGTTATGTTTTGGTAGAAACTTGTAGTATTTGTATATAAATCGAAATTTCCGCCAGCTGTTGGGGCTCTTGGTACTATATGGTTCTCTGATGGATATGGTTCTACTCCCGAACATGCTGTGTAATGATATGTTACAACCATTGTTGTTCCAAGTGCACAGCTTGTGTACTGAGCACTGCAATCTGCGTCACCTTCAACAGGACCTGCACAGGTTCCTGCAATTGTAACACCATTACAAGTAAAGTCAGTGTCCACACATGTAGCATCGTCTATGTTTACATTATCGTCCATTAACCAGAAACCAGTGTGAGCAGTTACACAGGGATTACCGGTACATGTATAAGTTATTGTACAATCTACACTTGTTCCATTTAGGCTTGGATTGGGAGTGCAGGATAGACCAGAATCGGTCCAAGTTCCTTTTGGAGCGTCATGGATGTAATCGAATTCGAGGAATCCGAAGGATGTGTCATTGTTAACTATCTTGAAGTCGAATGTGTCTGTTGGTGATGAGAGGTTTGAAACATTGATTAAATTCCATTCTCCTTCTGAGTTAAAGATGTGTGACTTTCCAAGTAATGGATAAGTTGTTCCTGCTTTGTAAATCTCATACCATGTTGAAGTTGAACTTGGATTTCTGGCAAAGACATCAATTATATTTCCATTTGAAAGATTCTTTTGATAGGTCACTCTTACTATTTCGTTCTCGTATATTGGTTCTGACCAGACGTCATCTTTGTGTTCAATTTCATCAAAGATGTTTGAGATAAATTCATAGTTCTCATCAAGGTGTGTTGCATTAGTTGCATTTATTTCTCCGTATCCAGGATCAAGAGGAGTAATTGTGAAATTGTATTCTTCTCCTGGGACCAAGTCCATGATCTTTACCCAAGTTCCATGGCATTCTTGTTCTGAGAAGTTCCATTCCTGGCATTTGTACAATTCATTTCCTACTGCAGTTGAAGTTACATTCGCGTAATCAAAGTCGATTTGTGTAGGGTCGATAGCAAATGCTTTCTTGAAATTCTTGTTAGTTATCTTTGAAGGATCCACATCTTCAAGTGATAAGTTTAATTCATCAGCTGAAATGTTCAATGATTTGAAATGGATCTTTTGGATATGGCCACTTTGTAATTCAACTTTTGCATGGTATAATCCTTTGTTTAGTTTACCGTTTTGTTTGTTTACTTTATTACCATTATTTTTATTGTAGAATTCAATAGTTGAATCCTTTAGGTTGTTTTTACTGTCCTTTATATTTACATCCATTTACATCTATTTCTATACAAACATTTATATAGAAGTATACAAA
>JBHPEA010000053.1:0-3837 GCA_042577505.1 Nanobdellota archaeon | reverse complement strand
AAATAGATAATAGTTTCTGTGGATCACTATTGTTAATTCCAATATTTCCATCAGATGCTATTCTCATTCTTTCAGTAGTACCGCCAGTAGCGAACATTACATCACCAGTACTATTTAATGCACCAATAAATAAACCAGGAGATGTAGATTGAGCGAAGGCTGCTGCTCTTCCGCTTAAATCTCCTCCTGCATTTGGAGATAGAACTCCGAATAGACCTTGATTATCAACTGAGTTTGCAGCTTCAAAAAGTGCACCAGAGTTTGCTCCACTATTGAGTTGTTTAACTCTTATAAGCACGGGTCCATTTGAATCATTACCTACTACATCTAAGGGTTCTGATGGATCTTCAGTACCTATACCAACACTTCCATTTGCTAGAATTGTTAATTTTTCACTACCACTACTGTTATAGAATCTTAGGTCCCCATCCCTTGAATGGATTTCATTAACAGTAATGTTATCTGCATTCACAGTAACGTTGCTTAGGTAGGATGTTCCTGTTACATTTAAATCTCCAACAACATGTAATGTTGATGTTGGAGATGTTGTATTGATACCAACGAAACCTGTTGATTCTATTCTCATTTGTTCGTTGAATGAGCCGTCTGTGAAAATTGTATTCCCAGCACTAGAGATTGCAACACCTGCTGCAGAATTTGGACTATAAACAACTGCTCTTCCTGCCATATTGCTCACAGAATAATTAGGGGAAAATACACCAAAGATACCTGATTTCAAAGAGTCATATGTACTTACAGCTTTAAAGAATGCACCAGCACTTGAACCATTGAGGGGATTTGATACAACTATTTGAGCAGTGCTGTCCATGCTTTTGTTTACTATTAACAAATCCTCGATATCTTCAGTCTGAGTGGTTCCAATTCCTACCTGGCCTGTTGAATCATTAATATAAATTCTTGTTGTACCAGCAGTTTGTAATCTTAATGGTGAGTTGGAACTTACGTTGTTTGCGTAGAGTGTTCCTGATACATTAGCGTCTCCAGCAACTTCTAATTCTTTCGTTGGTGTTTGGGTTCCAATACCGACATTGCCATTAGCTAGAATTCTTACTGTCTCATTTTGTAAGTTGTCAAATAATGAGAGAGCTCCATCCCTTGAATGGATTTCGTTTACTGTTATATTGTCTGCATTAACTGTTACATTGCTTAGGTATGAAGTGCCAGTTACGTTTAAGTCTCCATCGACTGTAAGATCTCCAGTTTCTAAGTTGCCTAAGTTAGTTGTTCCACCAACGTATAAGTTGTTAGAAATGTTAGCATCTCCTTCAATGTTTAATGTATGGGTTGGAGAGGATGTGTTTATACCAACTTTACCATCAGATGCAATTCTAGCTGACTCTGAGCCACCTGCTGCCAATAATATATCTCCTGCTGGATCATCTGCTATAAGCAAGACTCCATCAGTTCCTGTATCTGCTAGTACAAATGCCCTATTGCTGAAGTCTCCAGCTCCATAGTTGAGGATACCATAGCCAGCTGTACTTCCATTTGATATTATCCTCATTTGTGAAGCTGCTCCTGCAGTTTCGTTAATGTTCTGTAACATTAATACTGAAGTACTAACATTCTCATAAAGATGGAGAATTCCATTTGGATTTGAAGTTCCGATTCCAACTTTTCCGTCAGATGCTATTCTCATTCTTTCATTCTGAGCGTTGTCATAGAATGCTAATGGACCATCTCTTGAATGGATTTCATTAACAGTAATGTTATCTGCATTTACTGTAACGTTGCTTAGGTAGGATGTTCCTGTTACGTTTAAGTCTCCATCAACAGTTAATCCACTTGATACAGTAGCGCCTGTGTACAATGTTCCAGAAATGTTTGCAGAACCATTGACGTGAAGTGTGTGGGTTGGGGATGTTGTGTTGATACCTACTTTACCATCGGAGTCTACCCTCATTCTCTCGTTAGTCCAACCACCTGATAAGAAAACTAAGTTTCCACTTGCGTGAGATGCTACAATTGCAGTTCCGTTCTCAGATTGTCCAACTACTATTGCTCGACTTGCTAAGAGAGTCGAACCTGCAATATTTGCTGCGCTTGATGGCTGGCCGAATATTGTCCCCTCTCCACCAGTTACGTCACTCTCTGCAAAGAAATATGCTCCTGCGCTAGTACCAGTATAACTATTCTTTATGGCAATTTGAGTTTGCCCATCATGGCTTTTATTTACATAAAGCATACTATCGATATCTGCATCTTCAGCAGTTCCAATTCCTATATGACCGGTTGTATCATTAATGTATACCCTTGTCGTTCCACCAGTTTGTAATCTTAATGGTGAATTGGAGCTTACATTGTTTGCGTAGAGTGTTCCAGAAACATTGACATCGCCTCTTACATCAAGTTCTTGGTTTGGATTAAATGTTCCTATACCTACATTGCTGTCATCAATATATACATTGGTACTTTGAACTGTGTTATTAACATAGAGATTTGTTCCATTAACAGAATCTCCAGGTGAACTTAAGGTAACTTTAGTTCCATTGTCTTCCCATCCACCAACACCAGATACATTAACCCATGCAGTCTTACAATCTCCAGCGATACAAACTGTATCTGCATCAAAAGTTCCGTCAACTTCTAAGGTATAATCGGGTGAAGTTGTATTGATACCTACCTGACCATCGTAATCAATTCTCATTCGTTCAAGGAAACCTTGGGTTGTTTTGAATAAAATGTTTCCAGAATCATTTGATGCGATAATGGATACCCCTTCTAAATTAACATCACCCATAACTAAAGCTCGATTTGAATAATTGCCATTAGCGAAGTTTGATCCTCCAACTCCGTAAGTAGCAATTCCACCTATATCATTTGCTAGTCGGATTAAAGTAGCTGCACCAGCTCCGCTATTTGAATTATTAATATTCATAATATTCCAAGCATTGACATCTAACTGCATATCGATGTAGGCGCTTGGATTTGAATTGTTAATACCAATCTTACCGTCGGATGCAATCCTCATTCTTTCATCAGTACCACCAGTTGCAAAGATGACATGACCTGATGAATCTGCAGCTGCAAGTGTAATACCTGCTGAGTCAGTCAAGATCATTGAATGGTTTGAGAAGATAGGCAGACCCATCTTTGTGCTAGATCCTAAACCAAAGATTGAAGATTTACCTAGATCATTGTATGATTCAAAGAACGCTCCAGCATTAGCTCCTGAATTAGTATTGTTTATTCTAATTCTAGTTTCAGCATTTTGGTCTTTATCAATGTGTAACATGACTTGTGGATTTGAATTGCCGATACCTACATTCCCGTCAGAATCAATTTTCATTCTTTCATTGTAACCATCTGTAGCAAATACAATATCTGTACCGGGATCGTGAGCAATGATTGAAACTCCTGAAGATCCTGACATACTCATAACAGTGGCCCTATCCCTGCCCCAATCAGAACCAGCCAGCATTGAGTGATTAAATCCTGCTGACACCATACCGAAGATTCCTGTACCATCATCGCTAATAGCTTCAAGCATAGCTGCAGAATTATTTCCTTCATTGGGATTAAATATTCTAATCATACTTACTTCATCCCCATCTTGGTAAACTTCTAATGGATGATGAGTAGGAGTTCTATCCCCGATTCCCACTCTACCGGCCTCAGTTATGGTCATTTTTCTACTACCAGTACCATTTTTAAACGTGATATTGCCTTCGCTTAAAATCTCGATTCTTTCATTTTGAGCATTATCGTATAATACCAAGTTACCATCCTTTGAATGGATTTCATTTACTGTAATGTTATCAGCATTTACAGTGACGTTGCTTAGGTAAGAAGTACCAGTTACATTTAGATCTCCAA
>JBHPEA010000052.1:0-4088 GCA_042577505.1 Nanobdellota archaeon | reverse complement strand
TTTTCAGAAAATTTCTCGTATCTAATCCGGATTGCTCCCCCAACTTTCGTCCCTCCCGTTGAATTAAAGATTGCACCTGCAATTCTTGATGTATCTATTGTTAACACGATCCTATCACTATCATTTAATACCTCTCTAATATCTAATATTTTATGATTGTTACCATCAGTTGGAACTCCATTAACTACACCATGATTCGTTTTTATCCAAGCTGATATTGTTCCGTGTAGAGGACTTATTTCCCCACTTAAACTTGATAAGTTTATGAAATCATCAATACCATCAAACTCATATGCCCCCCTCCCATCATAGCCCCCCATTGAACTCCACACTGGTTTTGATGACACTGTATCATTACCCACAGATCCCTCATTATCGAAACCAGAATAATCTAAAACTGTAACAGACTCATTTCCGCTATGAGCTTCAAATGGCATATTTAATATTGCTAAAGATGTTCCATTTACGAACCAATTGAAAATATTCTTTATCGAATCATCATCCTCATCACTTGAAGATTGATTATATACTGTTAAATTAGCTTCGGACCTATTTCCAGGATGATCAGTAGCATTTAATATTGGTGTTGATTGTGTTGGAGGTGAATTTTGAACTGTGATATTCACGTTAGTTTGGAAGGAAGTTCCATCCTCATAGCCATCATTAGGTGTAACATTGACAGACCAAACCTCTCCCCTTGTTGTTTCCTCGCTAGAGATGATATTAGTTTGATTTGTAACATACTTTTGAATTTGTTGTAGGGATAATGATCTATTGAAAACCATAAATTCATCAATTGAGCCGTTGTAAAAGAAAAATTCCTCGTCATCATAGTTCTTCATTCTTCCTATTGTTAAATTCCCCCTAATATTTTGACTACCGCAGCTTTTTGAAGTTTGATAAATTCCATCAATATATAACGAGGATACATTACTATCATTAAACGAAACACAATAATGATGCCAACCAGACCAATAACCAGGAGACCTAGCAATTGATAATGAACAGATATTATCAGTGTCGTTAGCAACGCCCAGTGTCACTAGAGTATCATTTCGCAATAATAAAAACGTAAGACTCTGATTTGTACCCTGTGTCGAGAAAATCGTATTATTTTCTGCATCTCTTGCATTTGCCCAAGCACAAATCGTAAATGAAGAGTTGATAATAATATCGCCATCTTCTAATTCAATCTTATCATTAAATCCATCAAATTCATATGCACCCCTACCCCCATATCCGCCAGTTCTATTCCATGTTGCACTTGTTACATTTCCATCATTATCATTACCCGAATAATCAATGGCAGTAGTAGATTCATTCCCATTATTACCTTCGAATGGAAGGTTTACAATCGCGAAAGATTCGTTATCAACAAACCAACTGTAAATGTTCCTCACATAATCTCCATCAACGTCATTAGTTGAAACATTCCCTACAATTAAATTTGCTGAGGATGTATTAAGGGGGGTATCCGATGCTATGAATTGGGGTGCACTTTGTGTTGGTTTTGTATTTGAAACATTAATTTGTAATGCTGATGAAGTACCAATGTTATTTGTAGTATCATTCACAAAAACTGTGAAATTAAGAACAGTTCCTCTAGGATCATTTATCGTGTAAGTATAATTCGCAATATCTTCAGTTCCACTAACTGAAATAACTGACGTATTATAAGTTCCAGAACCATTTTGTATCTGCAACCAAGTTCCACTTAGAGCATCATTATCAATTACAGTCCAATTCAAGAATATTGTTTCAGATTTCTTTGGATCTGAATTATTGGTTTCAATTACTGATGAATTTGGTGTACCCGTATCTAAAATTATTATGTTTCTAGATCCAGTACAGTTCAAGTTACCAATATCATCAGAACCACATCCATAATAAGATATATTTTCCTCTACCCTTGTCGCAGCAAAAGTCTGATTTGAAAAGAAAATCCACTTATCAGACTCATACTTTCTCAAATTCGAATAATAATTCTGTTCAATCTCAGAAGGTGTTAAAACCCTATTATAAATCCTAACTTCGTCTATTGTGCCATTGAATTCTTCTTCTGACCACTGCCTCGCATCTCCTACTGATAATGGTTCATTTGATGTACTTAAATTATGATTATGTGAATTATTAGTGTTTAATTCACCATTGACATAAAAACTGGCGTTTATATTATCTATAGTAACAGCTACATGATACCATGTGTTTGGTTGTAAGTTTGCATTAATTGACTCAGTATCGGAAGGACCTGTGAAAATTACTTCATCATATGATATTCCGAAAGCAAAAGCATTTTTCTTGCCAACGATTCTTTGCCTCAATTTATTAGTAGCATTGGTTTTCATCCAGGCTTCAATTGTTAGATTACCAGTGAAATTCAAACTCGTGTCGTTTCCACAACTCAAAAAGTTAATAATACCATCGAATGCTACAGCAGAAAGATACTTACCATCAGCAGTCCAATTCGGTTGAGTACTTGGAGTATCATTACCAAATGTACAATTATTTCCATAGATCGAAGTATCAACAGCATACGAACTATTTTCTCCAATATCTGAATTGTTATTCAAATTCAACATGAACACTAAAGAATCATTGTACATAGTATAATTTGTTCCGTTCCAATTCCAAATTACCCCTTCAAGATCAGATGCATTTGTTATTGAAACATTTACAGTTACATTAACATCAGTCGTATTTGCTTCATCATCAGGGGTTGGATCAACAAAAGATATGGCTGGTGCATAAATATCACCCGTAATGAAAACAGTATCATTTGTATTAATTGAACCATACCCTGTATGATTACAACTTACGTTCCAGTTAAAAGTTCCATTAGTACTAAAACTCCTATTATATTCATATATACTATGAGAAGAGTTCCAGCTCATATTATTCCATCCAGTATCGCTAAAGTAGATTGAACAATTTGCTCCGGATAAACTATCTCCAGATGAATTTGTATAATTAGCAAAGAATTTGACCAAATCACCAACAAACACAGTTTGGTTACCAAATATTTCATCCTCATCAGTCTCATCCCAAATTGTCAAATTCGAGAATGCATTCGTCGCATAACCTGTAAAGTGTGATGCAGTAAATGTTAATGTGCCATCGCTACATGCAATATTTGTACATGCTGGATCTGTTGATTCATTACAAACATAACCAAGAGTCATAATATCATTCCGTGAATTATAAGTATTATTTCCATAATATAAATCAGAATCACAATCAACATTATTGATTGTAATATTCACAGTTTCATTAAAAGAACCATCTAAACCAGAAGCATTTACACTTACAAATCCTACTCCAATTTCAACATAAGTATCGTAGTCTTGATACTTTGTCTTAATTTCCTGAGTCCCATTAAATCTAATCTTACCACGCTGGTTAGCCAAAGTTAAATTATAAACTTTAGATAAATTTGACTCTAAAACAAAATTTGTTGTCCCGTACGCTGTTGGGAATTCATTTACTTCTGGTTCTCCATCGTAAATTGTTCCGTTTTGCCCGTTTTGGGCAGCACCAGATCTCGAGCCAGTCCCTCCTGATCCGCCCAAAACAGATATAGTACCAGCAAATAAATTATCACAATGTATTGCAATCCTTCCTCCACCTGCACCTCCTCCAGCTCCTTCTCCGCCTTGGTCTGCTGGATCAACACTCCCCCCATTACCGCCATCTGCAGTTATAGAACCATCTCCTGAAATAGTGCTTGCAATAATATAAACCGAACCTCCAGAACCTCCTCCACCTGCGGCTTCATGCCATCCTGTTATGGTATTACTTGCATTATTTCCATCTGAACTTATTACACCACTATTGTTTAATGTACCGCTAATGTTAAGGAATATTAATCCTCCACCTGATTCCCCATCTGTACACTCGTAAGAGGATTGTGGATTAGCTTGACCCCCACTCCCTCCAGAACCCAAATCAATTGGCTGTGTTAATGAACCGTATGAAGAGCCTCCTGCTCCTGCATTATTAGTACCTGAATAACCACCATTTCCTCCTTCTCCACCATAACCTGCTCCTCCTCCCCCATCATCAGCACTATCTTGAGTAATTCCTCCACCTCC
>JBHPEA010000051.1:0-4310 GCA_042577505.1 Nanobdellota archaeon | reverse complement strand
CTTTTACATGCATCATATAAATTCTCAAATAGTGTCGGGATTTTTTCTATTGGTACACTAGCAAATGCAATTCTGATGAGGTTACCTATAGCTATTACACCTGTATTATACTCATCCAGTAATTTTTTCCTAATTTTCTCTCCCTCTAATCCATTCAAAAGTTCGACACACATAAAATAACCTGAATTGAATGGTAATGGTTTAAAGAATTTTTCAAACTTAAAATCAGAAAGCACTTTTTTCACAATCTCATACCTTCTTCTTAAAATCTCCTTTTTTTCACTAGTTTCTTTAACATAATCTGGAGAATCCAACATCTCTAAAACTAAACTTTGAGAAAGATGTGGAGAATTAGATATGTTTCCTCTTACAGCCCCTGCAGTTTTATCCTCGAGAACCTTATACAATTCTTCAGATCCCTCTTTAATCCCATAGGTTACAAATCCTATCCTAAAACCCCATACATAATGTTCTTTTGTGGCTCCATCAACCTTCACTGTTAAAACATTTTCATGGATATTGGCCAATTTACCAAATAGCGATTCAGTGGTTATACCTTCTTCATACACCAATCCAAAATAAGCATCATCACAAATTACTAAAATATGAATACCTGATTGTGCACTTTCTTTCACAATTGAGACGATTTTATCCACTTCATCGTTTGTTGGGGTGTAACCAGTAGGATTGTTTGGAAAATTAAATAATAATACTTTCTTACCGCTTCCTTTCAACTTTTCTCTCAAAGAATCCAAATCTAGTCCACCCTTACTAAATGTGTTATAGGTATCAATAACCGCTCCATAGCCATTTTCAAATATTAATCTATAATTACCCCAAAACTTATCAGGTATTATGATCTTATCTCCTTCATTTAGAAACATATAACCAACTATGCTTAATCCATGAGTTAATGCATTTGTTACAATCGGAGTACTTATTTGAGATTTAGTTGAGGGGTTATACTCCCTAATGTGTTTTAACCACCTTTCTCTTAATTCTGGTTTACCATAACTAGGCGCATATGGAAAAGCATCTTGCGGATCTAAATCAATCTTACTTGCTATCGATCTCAGTCTCATTGGACTTCCATCTTCTTCTTTAGCAATCCCTATCGTCGCATTAATCTCCTTTCCTTTGGCTTCTGCAGTTTGAGCTAGAATTCCTTTCTTAGGAAAAAATATATTCTTCCCCTTTTCTGATAACAAACCATAAACTACTTCATTATTTCTCTTAAATATTTTATTCAACTCTTCTGCTTGGGGATTCATATACCTAAATAACGAGAATCGATTATTAAGTATTATGTAAATATAGGAACATTACCACCTGTGTTTTGCAGAAAATCCCATGGCTATTGCAATAATAGGTAGAACTAGGTATCTCAGTCCAATTTGTTGAAAATAGACACCAAAACTCATTCCAGAAATTGGAAGAAGGATTAGAACATCTAAAACAATATTGATTACAAACCAGAAAATTCCAACAACAATACCCTCAGTAACGTGATCTTTTTTAATTTTCTTAAAATATAGGACGAGTAAAGTCGCTCCAACTAAAGAACCAACAACAATCATTATTGATTTAAATAAAAAGATGTCGACCAACAAACCTCCCTCTCTTGAATAAAACAAAATTGAAACAAAGAAAGGTATTAACCAGGATAATATTCCAAACAATCCTAAACTTAGTATTTTTTTCATATAACTAACAACTCATAAAGGAATTAATAAACATTTTGTATTTTTATCGTCTCATTTACATAATCTCCTTCACAGGGAGATTTATTAAGAATGTGGTGAACTTCTATCAATCCGTCTTTGAGTTCCATTATAACAGAGCCCACAGTAACAGCGTAATCATGTCTGCAAATATTTTCCTTCCCATTTTCTGAATGACTTTTTAGAATTGGAATTAAATCTTGACCACTCTCAACATTTTTTAGCAAACTTTTCATTCTTAAAAGCCTTTTTTTTGATCTACACACTACTTTTTCATCAACATTATAATCTTCCATTATATGGAAATGATTCGACCTCAAAGCACAATCATTCGATTCCTTCATACAGTAATTATCCAAAATAAACTCAAAAACATTTGACTTTGTACCATCACAGATCATTACATTATATGATTTCCCGATTTTTTCCTTAATAAAAAGATCTTTATACAAATTAGTTGCTTCATCCAATGATTGGGCTTTTTCTAGAATTGTCTTATTCAACAAGAAATTTTCATTTTGTGAATAACCCTCCGGTACATCCCTATTAGGGCCAAAAGAATGAGTTATAGCAACTCCAAGTTTATTAATGCCAATCCAAGATCCATTAAATTTCCTATCACCAAAAAACACAACCCCTCCTTCATTTGTAAAATAATTAGAATTAATATTTTCATCGGGCAACCTATCTCTATTCTTAAAAACAATAAATCCCTTTTTTGTTTTAATCCACCCCGTAGTACACATAAAAAAAAGAATGGTATATGGTTATATAAGCCTTTTTACAGTATCTTTTTAATACAATTTCCACACCCTAATAATATGTTCAAACCAATTTATTACCTAATAAATTACAAAGAACCAAAACTTAATGATTGTTATTATGTAGCAGATAGATCTGGGGCTCTTCATTTTCTTAGCTATATAAGCTTAGAACATGCTTTCGATAGTATGTCATCTCGTGGTATACTTCCCTCCCAAGTTACAGGCCACATACCTGATAGACTCTTTTCAATAATAAAAGATAAACACGTAGGATCAGAGTTTATTTACCGTGTTGAAACCTCTTTAGTAAGACTGAGGACACCCCACAAAGATTAAAAATTCTTTAATTCTTCTTCCCAGAACTCAACTTCTTCTGCCTTATTATCCCGATAACTTGCGTAATCTTGTGTCGTCTTCCCACTTAAACCCACCCTAGGGGTCTCAAGAAGGTAATCCTCTGATGAAAATTCTTTCCCACCCAAAACTAATTCATTGTACTTATTAAAATCTATCCAGGTTTTCCATTTTCCCTCAATGAAATACTTTTTCTTAGCCAACATAACCACTCTTGATGCAATATGCTCAGAAACAATATCATATTCTGGTAATAATTCATTCAATTTCTTAGAAAAATCAACAACGTCTTCATGAAAAGGCATATTTTCTATCTTCAAACGCTGTCTAGATGCTCCAATAAACATATAGGACTTTACTTCAATAAAATCAGGGTCTCCCTTAATAATCAACTTTGCATAGTTATCCAGATCATTATCATTTAATCCTTTAATTACTGTCAGCCTAATACAGGTTCTACACTTTTTATCCTTAAAAAAATCTAAACTCTTTTCTAATCTTTCCCAATAATCAGAAAATAAGGGTACATCTACTTCATTTAACAACTCTTTATTAGGCGCATCAAGTGAAATATACAATTGCGTAACTGGTCCCAAATCTCTAATTTGTTCTGGATATTGTGCATTCGTAACTAAAAACGTAGAAATCTTCTTATTATTACATTCCTCAATAAACTCATTAATCTTAGGATATATGATTGGTTCCCCAGTTAAAGATATAGCCACATGTCTAACATCGTTTGATTCATTATATGCTTCCATGTCAACACCTGCATAACCCTTTAGTCCAGCAAGCAAATCATGATGTGCTTTGATACTTCCATCTAGAATTAAACTTGGATCATCAACATCCCACTTCCATTCTTTTGAAACAGGAGCTTTATGACCTCTCCAACAAAATATGCATCTATTAGCACAACTTAGTGAGGTTGACATTTGAAGGCATTGGTTACTTCTTATCCCATAAAACTTAAACTTATAGCATCCGCCCTCTCCTTTAATCATCTTCTTAGTCCAACCACATACTTTAACAGCACTATGGCTACCTACAATTCTATACTGTTGTTTCTCTAATTCTTTCTTTTCTTCATCACTTAACATAGATTATAGAAATCAAAGGGGTATTAAAAAGATTATCTGTATTTTATTTTAAATACCAATATTGTCAAAGCAAGAATGAATGCGACAGTGTTAGCCGCAATTATGGGAATGTCATTAGTAAACAAGCCATAAATTAACCAAGAGAGAATTCCTAAACATAATATGGAATACATTAACAAAGAAATATCATTAGTTTGCTTTGTCTTCCACGTCTTAATTACCTGAGGAACGAAAGATACAGTTGTTAAAGTTCCTGCAAATAATCCTAATATTATAAATGGGTCCATAAATAGTAACAAAACCAGTCACATTATAAAAGTTTAGAAAAAAAAGAAAAAAATTACCAATTTAAATTGGCAAGATCTGATTCA
>JBHPEA010000050.1:0-4723 GCA_042577505.1 Nanobdellota archaeon | reverse complement strand
TGACAACTACTACCTGTATAACCCTTACCAATAGTGGAGATACTTCCACCTGATTCTATTGTTAAATTTACTGCAGTAATGTTAATGCCATATTCACTTAAAGCTGGATGGGTTATTGTTGAGCCTGATGAAACTGTAAGTACTGAGGTATTAATGAAACTTGAAGTTAATGTGCTTGAACCAGACATTGAAAGAGTATCTGAATTAATAGTTGTTCCATTTACAAAAGTAAGTGTACTACTTATGATCGGTATTTCATCAGTTGAATGTGTGTATGCTGTTGATAATGTTGCAGTAGAACTGCTTAAATTAAATTTCGTCGGAACATATACCTTTTCTGCACTGAAAGTACTGCTGTCAAGAGTAAGATTGTTTGTAACATTAAAGTAACCTGATGTAATTGCAAGAGTTGAATCTCTGATTGAAACCGAGTCATTCGAAACATTAATGTTTCCAGTAATTGATACTTTTGCTTTATAAATTGTTAAATTATCAATCGTATAATTATTGCTTCCTAATGGTGTGTTTGGAGAAGGTAGATTTGCCCCATTGTCTATGACTAAATCAAAATTAGTTTTTCCATTTTCTTTAAGGTAAATTGTACCTGGTGCTGCATTTTCTCCATTGCCTGTTTCAGAATAAATTCCACGTTGACCACCATATGTAGTATAGGCTCCGGTATATGAATCTGAAGTGTAGTAAATAGCAATCCTTCCTCCACCTGCACCTCCGCCAGCTCCTTCTCCGCCTTGGCTTGCTGGATCAACACTACCCCCATTGCCACCATCTGCAGTTATAGAACCATCTCCTGAAATAGTACTTACAATAATATAAACAGACCCACCAGAACCCCCTCCACCTGCAGCTTCATACCATCCAGTAGTTGTATTAGTTGCATTATTTCCATTCGAACTAATTATTCCACTATTGTTCAATGTATCACTAATGTTAAGGAAAATAAATCCACCGCCTGATTCCCCATCTGTACATTCATAAGAAGACTGTGTATAAGCCTGTCCCCCACTCCCTCCTGAACCCAAATCAACTGGCTGTGTTAATGAACCGTATGAAGATCCTCCTGCTCCTGCATTATCAGTACCATAATAACCTCCATCTCCACCTTCTCCACCATAACCTGCTCCACCTCCACCATCAGTAGCAGAATTTGCAGTTATTCCTCCTCCTCCTCCGTCTCCATTTCCTGGTAAAACATCATCTTCACCACTTTGACAACTACTACCAGTATAACCTTTACCAATAGTGGAGATACTTCCACCTGATTCTATTGTTAAATTTACTGCAGTAATATTAATCCAATAAGTTTTAGAATCAGTGTTGGCAGCATGAGTTATTGAACCGCCATTCTCAATGATAATAACATTAAAAGACATACTTGTGTTTATTGTTTTCGAGGAATTTATATAACAAGTGGTATCATTTGTTCCTTGATCACATGGCCAGGACGTAGCCAATATGGCAACTGTGTCATTTGTATTTATGGTCGAGTATCCAGTATAATTACAGCTTACATTCCAATCATAGGTAGCACCTGAACTAAAACTCCTATTATACTCGTAGATACTGTGAGAAGAATTCCAGCTCATATTAGTCCATCCTGTGTCATTAAACCATATCGAACAATTTGCTCCCTCCAATGCGCCAGATACATTTGTATAATTAGCAAAGAACTTAACTTGATCATCCTGGTATTTTGTTTGATCTCCAAACGGTTCTCCAGAATCTACTTCATCCCAGATTTCCAAACTTGAATTCGCATTTGTTGCAAAACCAGTAAAGTGTGAAGCAGTAAAGGTTAGTGTATTATCACTACATTCAATATTTGTACATGCAGGGTCTGTGGAAGCATTACAAACTGTACCTATTGCCACAATATCATTTCTTGAAGTATATACCCCAGTTCCATAATATAAATCTGCATTACAATCTACATCATTAATTGTAATGTTCACTGTATCATTAAAAGAATCATCTAATTCTGAACCATTGACGCTAATAAATCCCTCACCTATGTTAACATAAGTATCATAATCTTCACCATCTACATTAACAATTTGTGACGTATTGAATCTAATCTTTCCAAATTGATTTGCTAATGTTAAGTTATCTACATTATATAGATTCGTTTCTGAAGAAAAATTAGTAGTCCCATACTCAACAGTAAACTCAGTAATTGAAGGAACTTCCTGAATATTTATTGATCTTATCCCAGTTTGGTTTAAATAACCGTCAGTATCTTCTGCAGCTCCATAATAAGTATAAGATCCTCTTGAAATATTTGATTCATTAATATAGAAATTCCATTTATCTGTATCAAATTTTTGAAAGTTAGAATAATAAAGCTGCTCAACTTCATCTTCAGATAAAGTACGATTAAATATTCTAAATTCATCAATCAAACCATGGAATCCATATGCACCACTAGCTGCTGCTCCAGGGGGGTAACTTCCAATTGTAGTTTTTAAATTCGAATCATCATAATCTTGTGTGGCATTTCCAGCAAAACTTCCATCAATATAGAGCCTCATATCGCTGTTATTATAAGTTGCAACAAGATGATACCATGTGAAGTTACTCGCTGCCCCTTTATTTGAAGAAAGGTAAGTGTATCCTCCAGATCCACCCACTTTGAATGATGGTGTTGGACTGCTTGCAAAAGTGATCGCATATCCAGAATTTGCATTCCATACATTATGATCTGTTACCACCATCCTTTCACCAGATGGTGTAAGATACATATAGAACCATAAACTAATTGTAAATTGATCACCATACTCAATCTCATCTATAGTATGAAACATAGGACCATGATCCCAATTGGGTGCACTGAAGTTAGCAGCTAATCCATATTTACCTTGACTAAATGTAATGTCAGCTCCAGCTTCAATTGTTCTATTCAAATTATTTGAGTGTTGTGACGCATCAACTACATAGGAACTATT
Source organism: Nanobdellota archaeon (assembly GCA_042577505.1). GTDB lineage: Archaea > Nanobdellota > Nanobdellia > Woesearchaeales > JACQSR01 > JACQSR01. The sequence goes on along the minus strand of JBHPEA010000050.1, from coordinate 1,763 downwards.
TTCCCCCAATGCAGAAATATTATCAAAGTTAGCCATTAATATCAAATCATCATCATAAAAAGTATAATTAGTACCATTCCAATTCCATTTAAACTCCTCTAAATCCGAAGCGTTTTGTATCGAGATGTTAATTTGAATTGAAGTATTTGTTGTATTTGTGACATTATCGGGAGTCGGATCTTCAAAATCAATTCCTGGATATATGGGTGAAAAAATTAAAACTGTATCATTCGTATTCAAGGTTTCATAACCAGTATAATTACAACTAACGTTCCAATCATAGGTTCCATTTGAACTAAAACTCCTGTTATATTCATAGATACTATGTGAAGAATTCCAACTCATATTATTCCAACCTGTATCACTAAACCAAACTGAACAATTTCCCCCCACTAAGGCACCAGAAGAATTTGTATAATTTGCAAAGAACTTAACCTGTTCATCTTGATATTTTGTTTGATCTCCAAATAATTCTCCAGAATCTACTTCATCCCAAATTGTTAAATTTGACAATGCATTTGTAGCATAACCTGTAAAGTGGGATGCAGTGAATGATAAATTATTACCACTACATACAATATTTGTACATGCGGGATCTGTAGATGCATTGCAAACATTACCTAAAGCCACAATCTCATTACTAGAAGTGTAAGTCCCAGTTCCGTAATACAAATCAGCATTACAATCAATATTATTTAGTGAGACATTAGTTGATATATTGAACGTTCCATCTAAACCAGAAGAATTAACACTTACAAATCCAACCCCAATTTCTACATGAGTATCATAATCTTCCCCTTCAGCATTTACTATAGTTTCTTCACTATACTCAATCTTACCATTACCATTTGCGAGTACCATACTTCTTAAATATTTCAAATTAGAAGCGTGTTGGAAATCCGTAGTTCCATAAATTTCTGAGAACTCTGTTGTATTTGGCCCACTCCAAGGATAAATTGTACCATACTGACCATCTTCCGCAGCTTTTCCATCAGACCCCCCACCACCTGATCCACCACTATAAGAGAAACTTCCTGTAAAATTATTAGTGTTAACAATATAAGCAATCCTTCCTCCACTACCTCCCCCACCTGCTGCATCTCCACCATGTGCTGCTCCACCATCACCACCATTAACAGTTATTGTTCCATTTCCACTTAAAGTGTCAGAGACAAGATAGACTGATCCTCCTGATCCTCCGCCTCCACCACCTTCATTAGAACTTCCACCATATCCACCCACACTAATCGTCCCACTCACATTTAATTCGTTAGAAGCATTTACGAAAATGAATCCACCACCATAACCTCCATGACCACCACAACTACTGCCGCCACCATTATTAGCTCCACCACCACCAGATCCTAAGGCTAATGGTTGAGTTGAAGAACCATATGAAGATCCTCCATTGGTTTGAGTGTCCCCTGCACCATCTGTTCCACTTTTACCTCCAGCACCACCATATCCTCCACCTCCGCCACCTTCAGCAGTCCATGGATTTGCACCATCTCCGCCACCAGTTCCAGAACCATCATCACCATCATTGCCTTGCCCACCACATAATCCCCTAGCATAACCTCTTCCTGCTCCAGTGATCGAAGCTCCAGGTTCTATTGTTAGATCAATTGCAGTAATGTTTACTCCTTGTGTGACAGAGTAACCGTGTATTAATGTCGTACCTGAAGGAATTGTCATATCAGAAGTATTTATTTTCGGATTAGTTATTGTATTTGTTCCAGAAAATTCAATGTTTGGAGAATTAA
>JBHPEA010000049.1:0-6556 GCA_042577505.1 Nanobdellota archaeon | reverse complement strand
CATCAAATAATAAATCTTATGTAGTTGAATATTACTGTCAACCTAACTCTTCATCGGCAGCTGTCAATTCAACATGGATAGAGTGTCCTTATGGGTGTGATAGGGGAGCATGCATACAACCTTCATGTATAGAAATGAATGAAACTGGAATTAATGATTCACAATATGGCATAAGCATCCTAGGAAAAGATCATTATGTTTTAGCTGCCTGGGATTATTGTACAACTTGTTCAGGAAAGGAATGTTTAAAAGAAAAATACTGTAACGCAGTATCCAATACAACCCCTCAAGACTATGAAATTCTTTCCAAGAACTTCGAATGTGACTGTGAAGTTGGTGAATGTATTGGTCCTTTGCAACCTGTTGACGATAACACTAGTCGAAGAGGGGGCGGAGGAAGTAGAAGTCCAGGAGAATGTTCAGATAAAATCGATAACGATGGAGACGGATTAATTGACTATCCTGATGATCCGGGATGTACTGGATATACTGATAATTACGAAATCAATGCTGTTATAGAAGGAACTAATATTACTTGTTTAGAAAACTGGCTATGCGGTGGATGGGGAGCATGTGTAGATGGAAAGCAACAAAGAACATGCTTTGACGCAAATAGGTGTGGAACAACAGAAGAAACACCTTCATTGGAAAAATCATGTGTTAGTGCACCGCCACCACCTCAACCTTCACCACCAACTCCAGAACCACCAGCACCAAGATGCGGAGATGGAACTTGTAATGAAGATCCTGCAACATGTCCAGCAGATTGCCCCCCTCCAGCACCAGTTTGTGGAGATAACAAATGCGATCCTGGAGAAATCGATACATGTTTAGCAGATTGTCCACCACCTGAAGAACCTACTAACTACATCCCAATAATCATTGTAGTAGTTGTAGTACTCTTAGGAGGAATCGGACTTGGAGTATATTATTTCTGGGGAGATATCATGAACTTAGTATCAAAAACACCCCCTAAACCACCTGTCCGGTAACACTTCTAAGCATATGTTTTGTAATCTTAACATTATAGAACTCATTTAAGGGAATTCTACCCTTTATTCCAACAATCAAGGGATAAGTACCAATCTGCCTACCAAACGTAGTATTGCCATCATACATTTCAGCTCTAACATTCTTTAATAAAGTACCTTCAGGAACTAATTTCTTCAACATTTGAAAATCAATCTTCTGCCTTATATCATTTCTCCATTTCCAATAATATTTCCTATTCTTCTTAAGATACTTATCGCCGCATTCCTTATAGAGCTTTGTATCTTCAAAAACAGCGATTTGTCTAATATTTATCCTTCTGAACCATAAATCTTCATCCAAAAATCTCTGTAACCACTTCATATTCTCTTCATGTGATCTCTTACTTTCCCCTTTCAAACCAAATAATATGTTAATCCCTGGTAAAAACTTAGGCATCCCATTATCGCCCCTCTCTTTGCCATATTTATTCAATAGTTTAATTGCGCGGTAGGACATATTAGGACTTGAATTCAAAGTATTCTCCTTCATAACCACTTCATCAAAACTTTCTACTCCAAAAGCAGCAATATTACCAGAAGTACAATACTTAACTACAGTTTTTACTTTTTCTTCTGTAACATCACAAGGATCGACATTATCTATATGTAATACTTTAATCTCAGGACATTCCTTCCAAATCCCTTTTAACAATCCCTCAAGTTCAGGATATGCAAAAAATGAACTCTGTTTACCTAACCTAAAATACCTTGCTCCTAACTTATAAAATTCTTTTATCTCATTAATTATGTCATTCTTCTCTCTCCATTCTAATCTATTCTTAATTGGTTCCAGACAGAAAGAGCATTTACCAAACTTACAACCTCTACCAGTCTCAATCTCAACAATCCTTAAATCAGGAATCTGTTTTATGATTTTTGCTCCCTTAATAGCATCTTTAGCAATCTTGGAATAATCCTCATTTATTCTTTCAATTTTATTGAATATTGACAGATCTTCTTTCTCACTGAATTTCCCCCCGATTAATTGAGTTCCATAAACTACAGGGCCAGTAAGTATTTTTTCACATTTCAAATCTTGAATCAAGGGTATGACTTCATGCAGTGTTCCAGGAGTTGCAGAAAGATATTTACCAGGAACATGAACACCAAGGATAACGTATAGTCTCTCAGTATTATCCAATATTTCCTTTATATCATCAATATTTTTAGTAAGATTGTTCACTGCTATATTTGTCTTTTGAGAAGGTTTTGGATCTAGTCTCTTCATATTATACTTCTTGTACAATCTAAGATCATCAATTGTCAAATATTTAACATCACCACCCAGAGATCCAGCCAGATATCTAGGGTATGTCCCTAAGTTTGGTGGAACACCCAATCCTGAGGGCTCATCAGTGTAGCAGTCAAGGATAGTTACTGTCATATACACTCAAAATACAGAACCAAATAAAAAGCTATTTACTCATATAATGTTTTCTCTCTTTCTCATCAAATCTTTCGATAGAGTACCTTAACATAGTGCGAGGCATCACTTTATGATACTTATCTAGAAACCGAGTCTCAACTTTCTTATCTTTCTTACCAACCTCTCTCAACATCCATCCTACAGCCTTATGTATCAAATCATGTTTATCCTTCAATAATATTTCAGATATCTTTAGCGCATCTTTAAAATCATTGTTTCTAATAAAATATGCAGTTGCAATAATAGATATTCTTTTCTCCCATAAATTATTAGATCTAGATAGTTTATACAACAAAGAACGATCTTTATTTTCAAGATAACATCCAACAATATTTGGTGCAGATAAATCTACCAAGTCCCAATTATTCACCCTTCTGATATTCTTTAAATATAAATTAAAAATCCTTTCTCTACCCCCCTTCTTAAACTGGTCAATCATAATGAACAAACCAATTAATCTCTGTTCATGAACATCACTTAATAACAGATTTTGTATATCTTTTAATTCCAAATTAGAATATTTCTTAGCAATTTTTCTTTGCTGAGGTACCATTAATCCCCAAAAAACATCACCTTCACCATATTGACCCTTCCCTGTTTTAAAAAACCCAGATAATAACTTAGCTTTTTTAGAATTCTTTTCCTTTTTCATATCTTGAATGAGTTCATTTATCATCTTACCCTCAATTTTCAAGACACATATATAGTTTTCTATAATAAGCCTTAAAAATGAATGAGATATATCACCTTTATGAAATTTGATTTACATACACATACATATTATTCAGGATGTAGTAATCTTAAACCAATGAATCTACTTAAAGCGGCAAAAAAAAGTGGTCTTGATGGGATTGCAGTTGTGGATCATAATTCCATGAAAGGCTCCCTTAAAGTTACGGAACTTAACAAAGATAATAATTTCCACATTATCCCAGGAATGGAAATCGGAACTAAAGCAGGCCACTTACTTGCTTTAGATATTAATGAAGAGATTAAAGCAAGAAATATTCATGAAATTTATGATGAAGTTAAAAAACAAGATGGAGTTCTTATTATAGCACACCCCTTCTCATTTATTCCTTTACACAGTTTCCAATTGCCAATTGAAGAAATTAAACATCATATTGACGGAATCGAGGTATTTAACTCTAGAAATGGTTTATTCTCAAATCCCATTTCGATAAAAAAAGCTACTGAATTTAATCTTGCAATGACTGGGGGTTCAGACGCTCATTTTGCATTTGAAGTTGGAAATGCGTACACAGAATTTGAAGGCGACCTCAAAAAAGCTATAAAACTTAAACAGACAAAAGCCCACGGAAAAATTAAATATGGACCTATTGGCAGTATTTTAAGTGGACTACTAAAGGTGGTAAAATGAGTTTTGTAATTGATTATCTTCTGATACCAATGTATCTTATGTTGCCTGCATACGTCGCCAATATGGCACCAGTTGTTTTTTCTAAAACACTCAAGTTTATGGCTATCCCTGTCGATGGAGGAATTAAATTTCAGAACAAAGATATTTTTGGCAAGAATAAAACTGTCAGAGGTTTAGTTTTGGGAACCCTTGCTGGATTACTAATTGCGTATTTTCAATTTATCCTTCAGAAAAATGATATATTGACATCCATAACAATATTAAATTATTCAAATTTCTTATCAATCGGTTTCTTACTAGGATTCGGAGCTTTGCTTGGAGATCTAATTGAAAGTTTCTTCAAAAGAAGACTAAATATTGCTCCAGGTGAGAAATTTATCCCTTTTGATCAACTAGATTTTGTTTTAGGTTCCCTATTATTACTAAGTATTCACTATGTCCCATCTTTAGAAATAATAATTGCTATAATATTGGTAAGTTTCTTTGGACATATAATTATCAATAGATTAGGTTACATACTAAAGATAAAGAAAAATAAATGGTAATATTGCTCCAATAAGAACATAACCTATATTCAGTCCTAAAATCTTTAGATTTCTTAAACCCCTATTTCTTGCACTATGATAGCTACCCACTATAACTCCATATACAAATATTAAACTCGACATTACCGCCATAGAATTAATATCATATGAAGAAATGTAAAATAAAATCCCCAGTATTGAGAAAGTAACTTTATCAACAAATTTACCAACGAAGAGGTAAATTGCAAATATTGCTAATACGATTATGAAATAAAAGTTATTAAATGAAAATAAGAAAGATGCTAAGAATATCGTCCACAATATCAATAATCTAAACATTTTAAAATATTTTCTTAATGGAGCTCTTTCTTCGGGAGAAACTACTGCAAGAATAATACCGACAACTAAACCTAGATATGAAACCAACAATGCTAAAAAATAATTTGTCTCAATCATCCTAGCTTTTTTACCCTTTTTCCATGTCTTTCTTCAGTGCTAAAAGGAGTTTTTAGAAAAACATCTACAATCTTTTTTGCATCTTCTAAACTAGTAAACCTTCCTGAGAGACAGATAACATTAGCATTATTATGTTGTCGAGATAATTTTGCAATCTCAGTATTAAAAGCCAAAGCCGCCCTAACTCCTTTCCTTCTATTAGCAGCTATAGAAACTCCGACACCACTACCACAAACTAAAATACCTTTAATATCATCTTTAATCTCATCTGCTACTTTGTATGCATAATCTGGATAGTCAACACTCTCTGCTGAATCTGTACCCACATCAAGAACTTCGTATCCTTTCTTTTCTAAATAGCTTTTAATCCCTTCTTTCAACTCAAATCCTGCGTGATCCGATCCCACTACAATTTTTTCTTTCATAAGAATACCCTCACGTTATTCTTATTTAAACCTTTCTTTAGGTTTTACAAATGTAGAATGTCCCCAAGCAATCAATAAATCAAAACCATACTTATCTAAATAAAAAGGAAAATCACATGCACCAAAGCAAGATCCCATCCATATCTGCACATCAGCACCTGTTTTAGAAGTAATTTCATCAACAATCTCCTTAGCTTTTGGTTTTAAACCTTCAGGTAATTGAATGCATACTTTCTTTGCATTAACCTTCTTTACTTCCTTCACTGCCCTTTCCAATTCAAGATCGTATTCCATTTTTCTAACCAATAATTTAGAATTTTAAAACGTTTCTATTAATGTATATTATAGGGATTAATTTCAACCCAAAAGATTTCACTTAGACTAATGTGCCTAACAACGGAATCAGAGATTGTTCCTGGAGAAAATTGATATGGTACTGTATAAGCTACATCATTTGATCTAAAAAGTATACCTGGCAACCTGGTGTCAGCATCATTAGGATCAGCTACAAAAAACTTATCTGTAATCTCACAATCAAGACCTGGAATTTCCACAGGTAATCTAGTGACTTTAGGGTCATCATTCATTTTCTAAGAATAACTCATCCATTTCAAAAGATCCAAGATCTTTCTTATTTATCGCTTTATTGAAATCTCTTTCCTTCTTTGTTCTCTTATGATCTTTCAATACTTTCGCTTGTTCAAGGTCGTCATCAATCATACCCATGATATCACCTTTCTGTAATTTCTATAGAAATAGTAAGGAATTTAGCATTTATAAAGCTTACTATCGTTCACTACTAAAGAATAGTTACTATCTTAATGGAACCCTAGTATATTGTTTACAATCACTACAGTATATAGTCAATCTCCCCTTCTGAATCCTAACTCTGGAATTCTTCCCAGGAACAAGAAAATGATAACAATTCTTACAAAATTTCCTTTTTAATTCTCTTGGAAATTTGACCTTATATTTCATTGCGATAGTCCTTGCTAATCTCACATACCTATTAGATAATTTTGGATCTTCCTCATACATCAATTGGGCTTGTTTGAAGAGAATGCCAATTCTATCTAATGCAATTTTCCTAAATTGAGACGGCTTCCTAGAGTGTTTCTGCTTCATACAAACGATTACTGAATAAATGTTTATAAATGCTATTATTCTCCTTATTACATGTTTGAATTTATAAAAAAATACTTTAAAAAACCAGAACAAACGATCGAATTAGCAGAACTTAAAGTTTTATTAGATACTAAAGAAAAAGAAGGAAAGAGATTTCAATAAAGCGATAAATAAGAAAGATCTTGGAT
>JBHPEA010000048.1:0-7084 GCA_042577505.1 Nanobdellota archaeon | reverse complement strand
TTTATTATGTTTGGGAAAGTTTTTAATTTTTTTAAATATCATGGATTTCCAATTGGAAAAAAGAGATATATTTCAATTCCCAGTTCAATTCTAAGCAATACTAAATATTCGATTGCATGCGTAAGGGGTATTTTCAATACCGATGGATCAATATATTCTAGATACTCAAAGAAATATGATAACCACGCTAAACATTACATTCTCATGAATATTGAGATAAAAATGACAAATAAATATATTATTTACCAAATTAAATCAATATTAGATTCTTTAATGATAAAAACTAACAATATTAGAAAGAATAAGGAAAGTTATGTATTAAAGATTACTCATCAGTTTCATATTAAAAAGTTCATGGATATTATTCAACCAAGTAACAAATATCATGTAGAAAGGTATTTAAATCGATGTAGGTGATCAATTTACCATGGGCCATTAGCTCAGCCTGGTTAGACTTATCAAAAATAAGAATCACAGCACTCGCCTCTTAGCAGAGACGGTGGAGAGCGAGGGGTCGTGGGTCCGATTCCCTCATGGCCCATATTACACTTCTATCAATATTAAAATAATCGATAGTAATTTAAATACCTAAAATAGTAGAATGATCATGAAACATCAAGTTACTTTATTGATTACAATTTCACTAATACTCTTAGCAGCTTGCGAAAAAGATCACGTACCAGATGAACCATCTTTCATTAATCAAAACTGTGAAGGATTTGAAACAAAGATTGTAGAGAATTGTCAAATCATGGGAGGAGCTACCTCAATCTACTATTATGATTCAACAATAGGTACCTTATCAGACGAAGGTGCATATTCAAGACCAACTGAAGGTGTTCTAGGAACAAAATATGAAGGTCCCTGTGGAACAAGGAAAATAACTGTAATGTATAACGAACAACAAGGATTCCTTTCAGAAGACCAAGAAATTAAACGTGCTGAATGTGATTTACTTTACGGAATAATCCTAAATTATAATGAATCTTGTAATGGTTGTGTAGAAAGACTCGACATACATTTCGAATAATCACTTAGAAATCATAAATTTCTTTCCATGCTTAACTTTCTCAAGAGTGAAGTCTTTAATTTTATTTTCTGCTGCATATTTGTTAGCAGCTTCTTCAGTCTTGAATGTCCTTGGTCCATTTACCTTTTCATCAGGATGAAAGAACTTATAGTGATTATTATGTGAATTCAAATCATAATTTCTCTTTACCCTTGTATGAATTTTTGCCATCTCGTTAAAAAACCCTATATTATTTAAAAAGCTAACCTTTTTTCTCTGCTAATAGATTTTGAAGAGAGTGATAAGCTTTGAACGAATCTTTCTTCGTCAATATCAATGTCAACTCAGTTAATGTTGACACTACTTCAAAAATATTAATATTTTCCCAAGCTAATCTTTTAATAACTGTAAATATCACGCCAGGTGTATGAAGGAAATCTTTGCTAAATGTGATTGTTAAAGAAACTAAACCTTCTTCCTTACTTAAAATCTTCTCCCCTTTGAGTATATCTAACAATTTATCTTTGTATTTTTCACTAACAACTATAGAAACTTCGTAATTACCTAATATGATATTAAGCGTATCTCCTTTTTCAAAATCTACAAGATTGTAAAGTGATTTTAATTTTGTTAATAACGAAGGTGTTCTTCTTACAGTAACATCAAGAAGACTAGTTTTCATAATCAACTCAGAACTGCCAGGGAATTTAGAAGCACTCATATTCTTCTTATCTATCTCATCACCATACCTTCGAAGTGACATTGCAACAGCTGCGTGTTTAACTTTTTTACCAAGTTCTTCTTCAATCATGGGTGTAATTTCTTCAGCGAGATTTCCATAACTAACAATTTTATTTCCTAGAGCTTCTTCTAAGAAAGGTCTACTTTGAATGATTTTTTTTACAATATGACTTATTGTTACCATTTAATCACCACTGTTCGTATGTGAACACAAAGTTTATATACACTATTATAAAAAGCTTTTCTTGGGGATGGATATGAAAATAGCAATGATTGGATATGGTCAAATGGGTCACGAAATTGAAAAAGTGGCTATTTCTAGGGGACATGAAGTAATATCAACAATAGATCCAGTAGTTGAAACTGCAAAATTTAAAGAGATCTCTCAGGAAGCTTTAGAAGGAGTCGATGTTGCAATAGATTTCACACACCCTTCTGTTATTATTGAGAATATCAAGAAAGTCTCTTCACTTGGAAAAACTTTGGTTGTTGGAACAACTGGATGGTACGATCAGATTGAAGATGTAAAATCAATAATAAGCCAATCTGACATGGGATTTATCTATGCATCAAATTTTTCTATAGGAGTTAATCTATTCTATAAGATTTTAGAATCAAGCGCAAAGATTATGAACAAAGTAAATGAATATGATGTCGCTGGAATTGAATACCATCACGTAAAGAAAGCTGACTCACCATCAGGAACAGCAAAATCTATGGCAAATATCTTAGTCAACAATATAGATAGAAAAACAAAAATCTCATATGATAAAATGGATAGAAAGATTACCCCAGAAGAACTCCATTTTGCGTCAGTTAGAGTGGGAGCTATCCCTGGAACACATAATGTAATATTTGATTCTCCTGCAGATACAATTGAATTGAAACATACTGCTAGATCACGACAGGGTTTCGCGCTAGGTGCAGTTCTAGCTGCAGAATATATAAACGGAAAAAAAGGATTCCATGAAATTAGTCAAATGATGGAAGAATTTGTGAGGTGAATGTAATGTTTAAAGGAGTTTTTACAGCAATAGTAACACCATTCAATGAGGATGGTTCAATAGACGAAGAATCTTTCAAGAAATTGATTGAATACGGAATTGAAAATGGAGTTAGTGGCATTGTACCATGCGGTACTACTGGAGAAAGCCCAACTCTAGACCATGATGAAGCAATTAAAATAATTGATATGACTGTTAAACAAGTAAATGGTAGAGTACCAGTTATTGCAGGCACAGGATCAAACTCGACAAGTAAATCTGTTAAGATGTCCCAAGAAGCAGAGAAACTAGGAGTGAGTGGATTATTGTTGGTGAATCCTTATTACAATAAACCAACACAAGAAGGTCTTTACAGACACTTTAAAGCAATTGCAGACGCTGTTAAGATTCCCTGTGTTGTATACAACATAAAAGGTAGAACAGGAGTAAATGTTGAAACTTCAACCTTGATGAGATTAATTAAGGACTGTCCAAATATTAACGCTGTAAAGGAAGCATCTGGAGATATAAACCAAATTAAAGAGGTCATCAGTCAAGCACCGGAAGGATTTAGCATACTTTCAGGAGATGATGGTCTAACATTTGAATTAATTAAATCGGGGGGCCACGGAGTTATATCTGTTTCAAGTAACTTATTGCCAAAGAAAATGAGCGATATGGTTACAGCAGCTTTAAACAAGGACTTTGAAATGGCTGAACAATTAAATAATGATTTGGCCCCATTGTTCAAAGCTTTCTTTATCGAAACAAATCCAATCCCCATCAAAGCAGCATTAGCAATGAAAGGTATGATCAAAGAGATCTACAGATTACCAATGTGTGAGATGGGAGCAGAGAATAAAGAAAAGCTCAAAGCAGCATTAACAGAGAAAGGTTTATTATAGATTACCTTTTTTTCTTTTAAAATGGTATGGAAAGATGTTAAACAATTAGAGAATAGAAGCGGAATTCTATACTTTGATGGTTGTAATACATTAGATCTAGTTAAAGAATTTGGAACTCCATTATATGTTTACAGCGAGAATAGAATTAGAGATAATTACAAAAGACTTCTCGATGCATATAAGAAAAGATATCAAAAATTCAAAATTTATTATGCAATTAAAGCAAATAATAATCCTGCTGTGGTAAATGTCCTAAGAAGTGAAGGTGCTGGTGCAGACGCATCCTGTGTACCTGAAATTAAAGTTGCTAAACTGTGTGGGGTAAAAGACGAAGATATTCTTTATTCTGGTGTATACAACAGTGAGGAAGAGTTAAAGTATGCTATTGATAACAATACAAGATTGAATATTGAAGAGATTTCTCAACTTGAAAGATTAAGGAAATATGACATTCCTGAATTCTTATGCTTTAGAATTAATCCAGGTGTAGGATCTGGTAAGTTTGAAGGATTAATCTTTGCAGGACCAGATGCAAAGTTTGGTATTATTGAGAAAGATGCTAAAAAAGCCTACGAAATTGCAAAAAAATTAGGTGTTAAGAGATTTGGAGTTCATATGATGACAGGTTCAGCAATATTAAATCCAGAATATTTTGAACAAGTTGTTGGTAAACTCTTGGATATTGCAGGCCCAATATCAAAAGAGCTTGGAATTCAATTTGATTTTATTGACATAGGCGGTAGTTTAGGTATACCCTACAACGTTGACGAACAACCGCTTGATGTTGATATAGTAGCAGAAAGTGTCGTAAAAAAATTAACAGAAAAGTTAAAAGAATATGATATGGGTGAACCTTATCTTATACATGAACCAGGCAGATATTTTGTAGGAGACGCAGGAATACTATTAACAAACGTTGTTGCAATTAAAAAAGGATATAAAAAGTTCATTGGTGTCGACGCTGGAATGAATACACTACTTAGGCCAGCAATTTATGGCGCATACCACCATATTCTTCTTGCAAATAATCTAGATGCTAAAGAAATTGAAAAAGCTAATGTCGTTGGACAAATTTGTGAAAACACAGATCAATTTGCAAAAGATAGAGATTTACCAAAAGATATCAAAGAAGGAGACATACTTGCAATCTTAGATGTGGGCGCATATGGATGGGGCATGGGCTCACAATACAATACTCGACCAAGAGCAGCAGAAGTTCTAGTTAATAATGGAAATGCTGATTTAATTAGAGAAAGGGAAGATTTTGATGACTTACTTAATCACACAAAAATCCCAGAGAGGTTAAAAAATGGTTAAAAGAAATCCAAATATGGCAAAACTTCAAGGTGGATATTTATTCCCTGAAATCAATAAAAGAAAAAAAGCATTATTAGAAAAAAATCCAGATGCAAAAATCATCAGCTTAGGAATTGGAAATACCACAGAACCGATAACACCTTACATCACCGAAGCATTAACTAAGGCAGCATCTGGAATGGGAAATTTTAAAGGATATTCTGGTTATGGTGATGAACAAGGAATGTCTGAATTAAGAAAAAAAATTGCAGACACACTCTATAAAGGTAAACTTTCATCAGAAGAAATATTCATATCGGATGGTGCAAAATGTGATGTTGGTCGATTACAAACGTTATTCGGTCCAAATGCAACAATCGCAGTTCAAGATCCTTCATACCCTGTTTATGTTGATGGTAGCGTTATTCAAGGATCTACTAAAGAATACCAAAAAGACAAAGATCAGTTCGAAGGAATAGAATACTTTGAATGTAACCCCGAAAACAATTTTTTCCCAGATATCTCTAATTTACCAAAAACAGATCTTATCTATTTTTGTTCTCCCAACAATCCAACTGGTGCTGTAGCAACAAAAGAACAACTAAAACAACTTGTTGATTTTGCCAAAAAAAATAAGTCAATTTTAATTTTCGATGCTGCTTATAGCGAATATATACAAGATAATGAATTCCCTAAATCTATCCTTGAGATCGAAGGAGCAAAAGAGGTTGCTATTGAAATAAATTCTTTCTCAAAATCAGCGGGATTCACAGGATTGAGATTGGGATGGAGTGCGGTACCAAAAGAATTGAAATATGATGACGGTAGTAGTGTAAGAGATGATTGGAATAGGTTGACAGCAACAATCTTTAATGGCGCATCAAATGTAATTCAACTAACAGGTTTAGCAGTCTTAGATAAAAAAGGACAGGAAGAAATTAAATCAATAGTTGCATATTACATGGAAAATGCAAAAATCATTAAATCTTCCCTAGAATCAAAAGGATTAGAAGTTTATGGCGGTGTAAATTCTCCTTACATATGGGCACGAATTCCGGGAAAAGCTTCTTGGGAAACATTTGAAGATATTTTAGAAAAATGTCACGTTGTTACAACACCAGGAGCAGGATTCGGACCTGCAGGAGAAGGATTCATAAGATTTAGTGCATTTGGGCATAGAAAAGATATTGAAGAGGCTGTGAAAAGACTTTCAAAAAATCTTTAGACACAACTTTTTTATATTGCATTTCTATTCGATCATACAATGAAAGAAAAACCAATACATTGGGCAGATCAAATTGCTTTTGAAGTAAAAAACAGAGTTGAAGCAGATCCAGTTCTAAAAAAGATTGTAAAAGAAAAGGGATACATTGTACTAGACGAAAAAACTCCTTCAGGAACAATCCATATCGGTTCTGGAAGGGGCTGGGTTATTTCTGATGCAATTGCAAAAGCAATGAGGGATGCAGGTATGAAAGGAAGATTCATTTTATCATCAGACGATATTGATCCTATGGACAAAATGCCCTCATACCTAGATAAAAGTTTCAACCAATATATGGGTATACCATTTAGAAATATCCCCTCACCTGTTAAGGGATACGAAAGTTATGCTGATTACTATTTCATGCAATGTATAGAAAAATTTGAAGAGTGGGGAATTGATGCAGAAATTGAAAGCACAGGTAAAATGTATGAAAGTGGGATTTTCAACAATGCGATTAAGACCGTTTTAGACAATTCAAACAAAATTAAAAACATCTTTGAAAGGATCTACGATAAACCTTATGACAAACTTGCTTTTAATCCAATATGCGAAAAATGTGGTAAGATTGGATCTACTCTTGCTACCAATTGGGATCCTGAAAAGGAATTGCTAACCTACAAATGCGATGAAAACTTAGTAAATTGGGCAAAAGGATGCGGACATGAAGGCACGCTTTCTCCTTATGATGGAAATGGTAAGCTACCCTGGAAAGTAGAATGGGCAGCAAAATGGATTTCCATTGGTGTGCCTTGTGAACTTGCAGGAAAGGACCACTTTACCAAAAAAGGATCACGAGACGTGTCGGTAGCAATCAGCAATGAGGTTTTTGATTTCCCTCCCCCTTATCCTTCAACTAGAAAATCTATTGGTAAAGGATATGAAT
>JBHPEA010000047.1:0-7399 GCA_042577505.1 Nanobdellota archaeon | reverse complement strand
GAAAGAGTTGTCAATACATTCAAACAAGGTGGTGTGATAATTCATGAACTTGATAAGGAACATAAGTTTCCAGTTGGTGAAGAAGTGGGTGGAGAGATTGATCTTGATAGAAGAACTCAATTAGCACAACATCATACAGCAACACATATTGTTAATGCAGCAGCCCGAAAGGTATTAGGTAATCACGTTAATCAGGCTGGTGCAAAGAAAGATATTGAAAAGGCTCATTTAGATATTACTCATTTCAATAACTTGACTGATGAAGAGTTGAAAAAAGTAGAGGAAGAATCTAATAAGATTGTTGAGGAGAAATATCCTGTTTACCTCTCTTTTTTAGCAAGAGAGGATGCTGAGAAAAGGTATGGAATGAGAATTTATCAGGGTGGTGCTGTTCCGGGGAAAGAATTACGCATTGTTGATATTCCTGGTGTAGATGTTGAGTGTTGTGGTGGAACTCATTTACATAACACTTCGGAGACAGGAAAGATTAGGTTATTAAAATCAAATAAAATTTCTGATTCTATTGTTAGAATAACTTTTACGTCTGGAGATGCAAGTGATAAAGAGCAAAAGGTTGAAGGAGGTATACTTGCTACTGCAGCTACGTTATTAGGTGTGAAACCTGAACAAGTTCCTTCTAGAGCTGAAGAGTTGTTTACTAAGTGGAAGAAAGCAAAGAAAGCTGTACAAAAGAAAAGAGATATTTCTGTGGAAGAGTTGGAGTTATTATCTGATGAATCCTTTGATGGGGATTCTTTAGCTAAGACAGCAGATATATTGAAAACTCAACCTGAACATGTACCCCATACAATTAAAAGATTTCTTGAAGATCTGGAAAAATTTAAGGCAAACTTATTTAAATGAAAATCTTTGAGATCTGTTAATGGAAATAATGTCTTTGGGCGACTTGTTGAAACTGTTTTTAGCAGTTGTTATAGGTGCAATTGTTGGTTTTGAAAGAGAAAAGATTGGAAAACCAGCTGGTCTTCGTACCCATATTCTAGTCTGCTTAGGATCAACACTTGCTACAATGATTTCTGTGGATTACTTTATCCAAGATAGTGCAAGGGTTGTATCATCAGTTGTTGCAGGTATTGGATTTATCGGTGCTGGAACGATAATAGCAGGTAGGAATACTAAAGGGGTTGTGACTGGATTAACTACTGCAGCTTCGATTTGGGTTGTTGGTGCTATTGGAATTGCGATAGGTGTTGGTAATTATAGTCTAGCTGCTGTAGCTGGCATTATAGTTCTTGTTATATTGCTATTAGGGAGATTTGAAAAGAGTAAGATTTCAAGAAAATAGTTTTTGGACTATATCTAAGGTATATAATATAGTTGCTTGAGTTTGTTGTTTTGATGGATTAAATGATTCTTTTTTCTTATGGACTGAAAATATTCTAACTTGATTGATTAAGTGTATTTGTTGGAGGACAGCCGGATCTAGGATCACATCTTTATCTGAAAGTTTTGCTACTAGTGTTCCTAGTCCAATCCCAGGATTTTTTTCTAAGATGTCTGTACCTGTAACTTCGAAATATTTTCTATGTAATGCTGTTTCTAGAATTCTTCCACAAAGGATTATTGATGATCTGTTACAATTTGAGTTAAAACATTTTTCTAGTTCCCTTAAATCTGATGAGACATCATGAGAAATGTCAGCTGGTACATTCTTTAAACTGAATTTTAGATCTTCGTTTTTTGGGAGTTCTAATTCGTTGAATAGTTTTTCAATTTTTTCTGTTGACTTTTTCATTCCCTCTAAATCTTTGTTTTTAAACTGGGTTTCTAGGGTGATGATTAATTGATTGAAATTGAGCATTTTAACTGGACTTTTTGTTTCTAGTTTTTGTATTTCTGCTGCAGATTTTAGGAATGCTTGTAAAGAAGACTCAAACAACGATAAGTAATAGGATTCTTTAGCAGATTTGTAACTAAAGACATCTTTTATATTCATATTTGGGACTTTTGAAAGAACAAGATCGATGTTTCCATTTAATCTATTTAGATTCCCTGTAAATTCTTGCATTCATATAGTAATAGATAGGTTGGATTTAAGTTTTTCTAAAATTGGAATAGTTTCTTTTGATGGATGACATTTTTTAGAATGAAAGACTTTGATAATAATAATTCAATATCACAATTAAATTTCTTTTTTGCTACTTTTTTTACGTAGTCAAGCATTAATTCTTTAGATGAGAACTCAATTGGTTTAGATTTTAATGTCTTTCTTGCAGCTTCCCTAGTAACCCATACACCTAAAGGGACTTCATACTTATCAGTAATGAATCTAAGAGCTAAGACTGAAGCTTGATTTTTCATTTTGTTTAGTTTTTCTAATGTAGCAAGTCTTACTGTGTAGTAACCACCTGCTGTTTGGTCTGCATAAGTTTTTCTTCCTTGATATGATTCGGCGTCTGTTACATAGCTATCTGGTTTGAATCCTGGAACATACATTTCAAAAAGTTCATAAGACCAAACATCTGGAAAGAAAAGTATAAGGTAGTAATTTCCTAAATATGAACCAAAGTAAGTTAGATATGTATCTAATGGGTGATCTTTAACTTGGTTAATTAGCTCTTTTCCTATTGCGTCATCTACTGCGGTGATTGAAAATCTGGTGGGCACGAGTTTTCTGTCTTTTTTTAATCCTAGGCTACCTACTGATAATACTTTTGAAAGGGAATTTTCACTTATTCCTTTTTCATACAATATTTTTATTCCATCGACTGCTTTCAAGTCTGTGTCGTAAACTATTCTTTCAATTTTTTGATTCACTGAGGGATTTTCAACAAGTTCGAGATTTTTTAAAGAAGCTGAGGGGCCCATAGGCAAGGCCATATCAGATTGGTTTATTTTAAATTCTGGAATTTCGTTTAAAGAAATATCTAAAGCTGCTGGTTTATTAGCCATAGCTAATTCTTGGGAGACTTCTAAGAGTTTTGAAGATTTTCTTGCGTCAAGAATATTTGATTTGTATTTGTTATTGATTAATGAATATCTAAGTTCTGTAATTTGTGCTATTGAAAAGTCATTATTTGACCAATGTTCCGGTGCATCAGTTAACCAGTTGTCTTCTGAAGGTGTGGGAGGTGCTAGAATTCCAACATTGATATTTGGATAGTTATGTCTTCCAACGAAGACTGAATATGAAGATGACGAGAAGTTAGGATTAGTGATTTCATTTTTTATATTAAGAAAAGTCTCTTTTTTAGCATGATTTGGACATAATCGTCTATGTTCTAGGTAGTGAGGTACTGGTGATTTACAGACGAGACATTTGAGCATGATGGAAGGTACGATTGTCCCCCATTTAAGTGTTTTGTTTGTGGTGTAGCCATTGCAAGTAATGTTTTAAAATCATACTGGTGTTGGAATGCTAATATTTTATTCATCCTTTGTGATGTTAAATTTCTTTCAGACATAATTGAATTGAACTTATTCATAACTTTATCCATATGATCTCTTGACTCTGCTGGCATTTCTGCTCTTATTGATTCCCATGATAAGGGCATTTTTGGAATATAGTTAGAAGACGATCTGTAGGTTTTACTATAAGCATCCCTGAGTGCATTTGCAATTCCACGTGCTCCAGCATTATAGCTTGCTAAGATTAATTTAATTGGAGCGTCCTCATCCTTTGATCCGTCCTTATTTGTAATGTAAAGTTTTTCTAGAGTATCAATTCCAATTTCTGCTTTTAATAGTCTAGGGAATTCATTTAGAAGTCTCTCAATACCTAAGGCAGTATTAATTTTTGGATCTTTTAGGTCCTCAATAGTTCTTATTCCATATTTATCTTTAAGTTTTTGATCAATAGCATTATATTTGTGTTGAAACAAACCAACTGCTGTTAGAATCTTTTTTCCTTCGTTATCTCTTGCATAAACATATCTTGTTACACCGTCTTTACTTTCTTTTGGGATTAATCTGTAACCTCTAGCATCAACATCATTTTTTGATTCTATCCATGCAATCGCTTCTAATAAACTTTGTTCTGTATGGTTTAGTCCATAAGAAGCTGCTGTTTGTCTAATTAATTGAGATGTTGATGAGAATTCAATTGCTTCCTGCTTTTCTGTTTTTTCAGGTACTAGTTTTGACATGAAATGTCTATTTCCGTCTTTATATTTGACTACCCAAATGTCTTTAATGTCTGGGAATGTACTAAAGACTGTGCTTGCATCTGCTGTTGATAAGTCATCAGAAGCGTAAGGGCCAATATTTGTTGTTGTGTATTTGCCTCTTTCTGCTGTAACGAAATTTTTAAGTCCAACGCCTGCTAATTTATCTTTTAACTTAGTGATATTTGTAACATTTCCAGTATTGAATGCTGCAACTTGTAAATAATATGCTCCTTCAATAATTTGATCTGAGAATTCCTCTTGGTAAGCTTGTTCGAATTTGTCTCTGTTCTCGAATGCACAAGCAAGCTTATTTGTAAATCTTAATGTTCCCTCATTTGGTGTGCTTATATCTTGTAATGTTTGATAAGTATTGGAGAAATTCTCAGTAGTGGATGTTTTTAGTTCATCCCCCCATACAATTTTTTTTAGATCAAGAAAACTTTCAAGGTCTTCTTCAGGAGTTGTGACTCTGTTTGGATCGACAAAAGATTCATCTTGTGTAGAATGAAGCAAAAATGCTAATCCTGCTAATGATAAATTTGGATCTTTAGCGTGTGCTAATTCACCTACGATAGATCTTGCTTTTTTATAAGTATCATATTGATGTTCCCAAACTCTCTGCTCTTTTGATATAGTGCAAGGTTCAGGTTGATAAAGATCCTGCACTATTGGGTTCGTGGTTGGTGGTGGTTGGTCACATTGTCTGTAAATTCCTAATGCTACAGCACCTGTTACTGCCAATGGAACAGCAGCTTTTGTAGCTTTTATTGATGTTTCATATGCCTTTTCACCTAAATAATTAGCATCGTGCCTAATATTTGAGGCAGTGTCTTCAACAGCTCTTTGAAATCGTATTTTTCTGAATTGCCATCTATCTTTTTTCTTAAGACGTTCAATAACAGATTTTCTATCAGCTATTGATTTGAATGCTTTACGTCTTTGAGCCTTTGCTTTATGAAATAGGTAGATGTCTTGTATTCTATCAAATAGGTCTGTCATATATAAACAATAGAATTTGCCCTTTATAAACCTTTCGTTATTTTACTACTATTTAGTAATTATTTATAAGGGACCGCTACTCTTTGTCCTATAGAGAGTTTTCTAGTATTTAAACCTGGGTTGTAAAGGTGAATATCCCTTTGTGAAACATCGAAAGATTGTGCGATTTCTCCAACAGTATCTCCTGGTCTTACCTTATATTGAAAGTATTTTACTGGAATAGTTAGTCTTTCTCCAGCAATTATTTTAGTGGATCTCCGATTATTTGCATCTTTAATTGCTGCTACTGTAGTATCATATCTTTCTGCAAGTAAATTCATTGTATACCCCCTTCTAACTCTAACATCCAATCCTTCTTTGGTTACAAATCCTTTATATGAGTGAGTTGAAGGAACACCTGATCCCGAATACACTGTCTGTGCTACATCATCTTTTGATCCTGCAAATTGAGATGCTTTCATTCTTACAATCACTTCATCTCCTGGTTTTACTTTGTTTGGATCTCTAATTCCGCTTCTCTTAGCTATTTCATCTGCACTATCGTTATACGCTTGTGCTATTGTACCCAACCGATCACCAAACCTAATTTTCCTTGTTACATAAATTTCAGTATCTGGTGATACATATAAATCGAGAACATCTCCTGCCAATACTTTGTCAGGATTAGATATAGAGTTCCATTCCATAATTTGTTCTAATGAAAGTTTTAATTCGGATGAAATATTCCATAGAGTTTGACCTTGAGGAAGTTCATATTTTAAATGTACTGCATTCTGGGCCATTTGGGTAGCTTCCATTTGCTTTCTTTCTTCAACATAAGTTCTTTCGGTAAGTTTTTCGTCAAGAGTTTCAACGCCTTCAACCACCCTCATTGCGCTTTTTGCATATTTTAAAATTTCTGAACCGGTTTGTAAAGGAACATTATCGTAAGTGTGACTTTGAGGTACTGAATCTAAACTTGCTAACAATGTTTCTTCCGACTTAACAAAATCATAAAATAGTTTTGCTCTCTCAAGCTGAGCTCTCTGTTCTTCAGTTAAAGATGATTGAATAGTGATTGATCCCCTAGCTAGTTTGTGAGGTGTCAATTCTTTGAATTGGTCAAATGCTTCGTTAGCTTCTTCGACATGGGAGTTTAGAATTCTAACAATGTTTTCTCTAACAAAATCCAACTGTTCTGTCACCCCATTATAACCTACTGAATCCCAAATGTCCCTATATTCAGGGTAAGCTAAGTCATACCTGCCAGCAACGAAATGTTCATCTGCTTTCTTTATTCTTGATGTAAGTGTAGTCTCTACAATCGGTTCTTGTTGCTTTGCAGCTTGTTCTTCTTTGAAATCTTCAATATCTTGATTAACAACACCCAAAGCTGCTAAGAAATATCCTTCTCTTTGAGGACACTCAACTAATTCTTTTTGATACTGATCTCTAACTTTTTCTATATCAGCTAATAAAACTGATTCTCCTTTTTGTCTTTTCTCCCTAATTGAATCATATAATTTGTCAGCTAATGTTTTATCGGTTGTTGGGAGCGGAGCTCTTGCAATATGAACCTTCCAAGAAGGATCTGATCTAAATGCAACTAATGTTGACTCTGGTGCTATTCTATCTGAAAATGTTTCTTTGAATCTTTCACCATACCCTTTTGGAAGTCTAAGTTCGTAACCTTCTGTAATTCTGTCTTCATATTTTGTTGTAGTTAGTGCTTTGTGTGTTAAAGCTGGATTCAGACATTTAATATCATCAATTGAAATCCCCAATCTTTCAGAGATCTCTAAAGGCTTTACTCCTCGTCTTCCTATATAATCTAACTTGATAGAATCAAATTCTAATAATGGAGCGATTTTAGTATCTTGAAATTCTGATTGAATATCTCTAACAGATAAAACTCTTGATAAATAGTTGGCTGATTGGTATTGGTATGCTCCACTTCTGAAATGCTTATTTGCCCACACAATTTGATCTGTAGTCCCATTAATGCCTTTTCTTTTAGCTGCTCTCAGTGCTCGATTAACATTACCTCTCCCTGCATTGTATGAATTGATTGCAGCATACATGTTATTATCAGGGAAATTTCTTCTTAGTTGATCTAAATATTGTGCGGCTAATCTTGCGGCTATGATTGGGTCTCTAACTTCGACAACCATACTGTCTCTGATTGCTCCTAATCCTGCTGCTGTATCTGGCATAAACTGATATGGCCCTTGTGCAGATTTAGGAGATTTTGCTTCAGTCTTGAAGAAACTTTCAGGGAAAGTCAACATCATTGC
>JBHPEA010000046.1:0-7466 GCA_042577505.1 Nanobdellota archaeon | reverse complement strand
CAATTTATGATAACCAAACAGCTAGATTTATGATTAACATTACCAACATTGGAGAATCAAACATCACTCTTGAGAATATCACTGACTATTATAGCGATTCAGAGTTTAGCTACTCTGCTTCAAGCCCAACTGCAAACGATACAACTAATGGGAACAATGAATGGTACTTGAATGTAGTATTGGAAGCAAATGAATCAACTGTTGTTTACTTGAACTTGACTCCTTTGACTAATGGTACATTTACTAACTATGTGAATGTTACAACTGAAGATATCTATGGTAATTCAAGCTTTAGTCTGGATAGCTCAAGCATTACAGTAAATCCAGCTGACGATTTAGACTTTGATACATATAATAATAGCGTAGATTGTGATGATAACAATGCTTCAATATGGCAGAACATAACTGGATATCCTGATGATGATGGAGATAACTTTGGGAATGGTTCTGATAGCACTGTTTTCTGTACAAACGGAACTTTACCTGTTGGTGAAGTAGCAGATAATACAGATTGTAATGACGACAATTCAAGCATTAATCCAAACGGAACTGAAATAGTAAATGATGGAATTGATTCAACATGTGATGGCAATGAATTGTGTTATGCAGATTATGATAATGATAACTACGGGAATACCACCACTATAGCAAGTGCAGATTTAGATTGTTCAGATACTAATGAATCAACAGTTAGTACAGATTGTGACGATTATGATGCAGCTGAATATCCAGGAGTAACTTGGTATGCAGATAGTGATGGGGATCTATTTGGTAATGCTTCATCGAGCAGTTCTTGTGATAGAAATGTAGGAACTGACGTATTGAATAATACTGATTGTTATGATGGTAATAGTAGCGTTAATCCAAATGCAACTGAGAATGTAGCTGATGGAATTGATTCTAACTGTGATGGAAGTGAGCTTTGTTATGCAGATTATGACAATGATAATTATGGAAACTCTACTACAATTGCAAGTGGAGACTTAGATTGTGTAGATACCAATGAATCTGGAGTTTCAACTGACTGTGACGATTATGATGCAGCTGAATATCCAGGAGTAACTTGGTATGCAGATAGTGATGGAGACTTGTTTGGAAATGCGTCATCTAGCAGTTCTTGTGATAGAAATGTAGGAACTGACGTATTGAACAACACTGATTGTTATGATGGTAATAGTAGCGTTAATCCAAATGCAACTGAATATGTAGCTGATGGAATTGATTCTAACTGTGATGGAAGTGAATTATGTTATTGGGATGGGGATAATGATAATTATGGAAACAGCACCACTACTGCTAGTGCAGACCTAGATTGTGCTGATACTAACGAATCTGGTGTAAGTACTGACTGCAATAATGCAAATTCATCAATTAATCCAGGAGCAGCTGAAACAGTAGATGACGGAGTAGACTTTAACTGTGACACTAACGAATTATGTTATGTTGATGCAGATGATGATAATTACAGACCAAACGCAACAGCTAACACAACTTCTGCAGATCTTGACTGTACTGATACTGGAGAAGCTGTAACATCAGATCCAACTGGAGACTGCAATGATGCAAACTCATCGATTAATCCTGGAGCAACAGACGTACCTTACAATGGAATCGATGAAGACTGTAGTGGTCAAGATCTGGCCTTGGAAACAAATATT
The DNA here is from genome assembly GCA_042577505.1 of Nanobdellota archaeon. Lineage (GTDB taxonomy): Archaea > Nanobdellota > Nanobdellia > Woesearchaeales > JACQSR01 > JACQSR01. The sequence goes on along the minus strand of JBHPEA010000046.1, from coordinate 5,808 downwards.
TCAGTAACTAAGACTACTCTTACTCCATCAATCCTAGACAACGGAACAGCACAATTCATGATTAATATCACAAATATTGGAGAATCCAATATCACATTAGAAAATATCACAGATTACTTCGATTCTGCAGACTTTGATTACGATTCGTCCTCTCCAACCGCCAATGATACATCCACAGATGGAGAAGTTGAATGGTATCTGGGCGTTGTATTACAGGCAAACGAATCAACTGTTGTATACTTGAATTTAACACCAGAAACCGATGGAACACTAAATAATAATGTAAATGTAACAACTCAAGACATCTATGGTAACACAAGCTTCAGTCAAGATAGCTCAAGTATTGAAGTTAATTCAACATATGTTCCTTCAGTGAATCTCACAATATCAAAAACAGTTGTAAATTCATCTGTTACTAACGGAAGTGTTGTAACATTCATACTAAATGTAACAAACGAAGGTAATGTTAATGCGTCGTATTATTGGTTAGAGGATTCTTATGATGATAGCTACTTAACATTCTTGGATCAAACAAGCGTTCCATACGAAGAAAATAATGTATCTGAAAACTTCATCGGATGGGAATTCAACTTAACCACAGGAAATTCATATGTTGTTCAAATCAACTTCACTGGAATTTCTGTAGGTAACACAACAAACAATGCTACAATATATAATGACAGTGATGACGAGATATCATTTGATGACGAGGATGTAGAAATTTTACTAAACTGTACTGATTCTGACGGAGATGGTTATGGGGTAAGCGGAGGAAGTCAATGTACAAATCCAGGACAAATCGATTGCAATGATAACAATGCTTCTATCAATCCTGGAGCAACTGAAGTAGTTAATGATGGAATTGATTCTACTTGTGATGGTAGTGAATTATGTTATGCTGATTATGATAATGACAACTATGGTAACACAACAACAATAGCAAGTGCAGACTTAGACTGTGTAGATACCAATGAATCTGGTGTAAGTACTGATTGTGACGATTATGATGCAGCTGAATATCCAGGAGTAACATGGTATGCAGATAGTGATGGAGACTTATTTGGAAATGCTTCATCAAGCAGTTCTTGTGAAAGAAATGTAGGAACTGACGTACTGAATAATACTGATTGTCTAGATACTAACTCAAGTGTTAATCCAAACGGTACTGAAGTTGTAGATGATGGAATTGATTCTAATTGTGACACACAAGAAATATGTTACTTTGATGCAGATGATGATAACTACAGACCTAATGCTACTGCAAATATAACCTCTTCAGATTTAGATTGTACCGATAGCACTGAAGCAGTGAAATCAGATCCAACAGGAGACTGCAATGATGCTAATAGTTCAATTAACCCTGGAGCAACTGAAGTATGTAATGGAATCGACGATGACTGTGCTGGTGGAACTGATAATGGATTAAGTGCTCCATCTTGTACAGAACAAGACGGTGTATGTTCAGGATCAACAAAAACATGTGGTGGAGCTTCAGGATGGTTAAGTTGTAATGCAACTAATTATGGTGTAGACTTCGAAAGTGATGAATCTACCTGTGACACATTAGATAATGATTGTGATAGTCAAACAGATGAAGGTTGTTATACTAATATATCAATAACAAAAACAACAATACAAAGTCCAATATGGGACAGTGGAATGGCTCAATTTATGATCAACATTACAAATATTGGTGATGCTAACATTACTCTAGAAAACGTAACTGACTATTTCACAGCTGGAGAATTTAATTATAATTCCTCATCTCCAACAGCAAATGATACTTCAACAGATGGTCTAGTCAAATGGTATTTGAGTGTAGTGCTACAAGGAAATGAGTCCACCATTGTATATCTAAACCTAACTCCAGAAGCCAATGGAACATTATACAACTACGTTAATGTCACTACGGTAGATGTTCATGGAAATATATCATTCGATCAAGCATCTTCAAGTGTAACTGTTAACTCCACCCCTATTAACTGTACAGACATCGATACAGATGGATATGGGATAAATGGTGGAACCGATTGTACAGTCCCAGGACAAATAGATTGTGACGATAATAATGCATCAATTAATCCTAATGCCACTGAGATCATAAACGATGGAGTGGATATGAATTGTGATGGTACAGAACTCTGCTATGCTGATTATGATAACGATAATTATGGAAACACCACAAATATCTCGAGCGCAGACTTAGATTGTGCAGACACAAACGAATCAACAGTAAGTACAGATTGTAATGACAATGATGCGTCTGTCTACCCTGGTGCTCCAGAAACTGCATATGATGGAATAGATCAAGATTGTGATGGTCAAGACCTGACACTTGAAGTCGGTTCCACAATTGTAAAAACAACAGTATCAAGCCCAATTTGGCACAATGAAACAGCACAATTCGTAATAAACATAACTAATGCAGGCGAGTCAAATTATACTATGAATAATGTTACAGATTACTTTACAGCAGGTGAATTTAATTACAGTAGTTCGGATCCTGCAGCAGATGACACATCAACAGATGGAATTGTGATATGGAACTTAAATGTAAGACTAACTCCTAATGAATCCACCACAATATATCTTAACTTAACTCCAGAATCCTCAGGAACCTTCACTAATTATGTTAACGTATCAATTCTTGATCAATTTAACAATATAAGCACAGCTAATGACAGCGCACAAGTAGTAGTAAACTATCTTGATGTAACTGATCCTGTTGTAAACATTAGTCTTCCTCTGAACAACTCTAATGTTACAAGTCATAATCTAGCTGCTACATTAAGCACATCATTTGTTGAGGACTCAGGAAACGTTGCTAGTGCTTGGTATACTATTGATTCTTTAACAGATCAAAACACAATTTGCACTAGCTGCACTTCTGGAACTGCAAATGTGACATTTACTTCCTATGGAAGTCACACTATAACGGTTTATGCCCAAGATAGCAGTGGAAGAAATGGATCTAATTCAACAACAATAAACCTTGTCTTAGATACAGATAATGACGGAATACCAGACACTAACGAAACTGACGCCGACAATGATGGAATCAACGACACATCTGACTTAGTAAAAGGAGATTTAGATAACGTAAACTCTAACCTCCCTCTGATCAACTTAACAATCAATGGATCTGATAACTTATCTAAGATATTTAATCAAACTCTAACAGTTCAATTCACAAACGAAACTGATGTCTTGGTAGAATTTGAATATGACTTTGCACAAAATGTAACTCTAAATCTTGCTAACGTTACAATTAAAGACACATCCGACAATACAACTGGAAGTATTTTAATCTCTGGTATCGATCTATCAAGTATAGGGGAGACTAAAACTGTATACGTTCCAAGAATTGACACAACTATCAACGGTTTATGTATTAGAGACGCTGAACTGGCCTCTGTTTCCCAATTGACAAGCGCCTGTACTGGAACTGGAGAAGTAAAAATTGAATGTGATGGTTCCACACAAAGCGGCTATACATGTACATTAAATGCAACAAGTAATAGATATAGAATTACTGGACTAACCCACTCTGTAGTTAAACAATATAGTTATACCCAACCTTCTGGAACTGGTGGAAGTGGTGGTGGTAGTGGAGCAGGAGATAAAGACAAATGTAATGATAAATTAGATAATGACGGTGATGGTTTAATTGATTATCCTAACGATCCTGGATGTATTAGCAAATATGATAACACAGAAATTGATTGTTTCAGAGATGTAGATTGTGATGGGGGTTATGAATGTAAATATAACACCTGCGTTCCAGAAAAGAAGATTTCACTACCAAAAATAACTTATGAACCTGAACCAACTTGCTCTGATAACACTCAGAACCAAGACGAAACTGACGTTGATTGTGGAGGGCTAACTTGTCCACCTTGTCCTAATGGTAATAAATGTATTTTGAATACAGATTGCACAAACCATTGTCATCCTTCCGATAAAATTTGCTATACATTTATTCCAGAAACAGATGAACCACCACCAGTAGTAACTAAACGCCCCATTCAAGTTGAGAAAGTGGCAACTGCAGGAATAATGATGGCAATTGTAGCTTTACTATTTGTGTTAGTGTTCGGTGGAGGTTTACTAGTAAGGCAAATAGTATATTCAAATCCCCATAAAAGGGCTAAAAAGAAACACAAATAGTTAGTCTAGTTATGATTTTTCGCACAATCGCTTGAACAGAACCACATAATTTCCCCATCAATTTCTTTTTCTACAACTTCCTCTTTTTTCTGAGATAGTGGCTTTCCACACTTAGCACAAACACCCAGCTCCCCTTTATCTTCCGCTCCTTCCATGAACGCTTCTTCAGTAGGAGAAATTGAGTCAGATTCCACTAACTTTTCCCTTTCTTCCTCACTATAAACATCTCCTGATTCTTTATATTCTTTCTCTTCCCCTTCTCTTTGTTCCTCAACGGTTGGTTTTTCTGCCATATTAGCCCCCAATATCATTTTCATTTAAAATTATTTCTATTATTGCATTTTAATAACAACATTTATTAAGTAAAAATCCAAAATTAATGCAATGGTCGATCAAAGACTTATTGATTACATAATAAATGCAAAAAAGAGTGGTCAAAATGCTCAACAACTATTTAGCGAACTAACCCAAAGGGGGTACAGACCTAAAGATGTACTTGAAGCTATTAATATTGCAGATCAGCAATCTGGAGGTTTTCAATCTCTTCTAAATAACAAACCATTACTAATAAAAGTTGCAGGAATTGGTATAGGACTTCTAATTGCAATCATAATTATCTACTTTATTGTCACAAGGCCAGTATGTGGGGATGGTGTTGTCGATGAAGGAGAAAACGAAGAAACATGTTGTTTAGATTCAGGTTGTTTAGGTCAACAAAATTGTACAGATAATACCTGTATCGATCCTACTTGTGGAGATTGCGAATATTTAGATAATCATATATGTAAAAGATATACTTGTTGTAAAGACTCTGATTGTAATGATTCCAATACTAGAACAATAGACACGTGCTTAGATCCATCATCAAATATTGCAAGGTGTCTTAATGAACTCATCATAGAATTGTCTAACACACCTAAAAGTTTCAACATAACAACAAATAGAAGCGCTACATTTACAATCGACAATGTAGACTATATAATGACTCTCGATACTATTAATCCATCTTCAGCATCATTCTCAATCGCTACTACAACAGTAACCTTAAGATTAGGGGAAAGTAAAAACACTGACATCGATAGTGACGATATAGCTGATATTTCCTTAGAATTAAACTCAACTTCAGGAAATATCGCTCAAATAACTATTAAAAAATTAAGTTATGCTTGTTTTAATGACTCTGATTGTGATGATTACAACGAAACAACAACAGATAAATGCCTATATCCTGGATCTGTGTCATCAATATGTGCAAATGAAGTGATAAATCAATGTGTAAATAACTCAGATTGCAATGATAGCAATGCAACTACAAAAGATACGTGTTATGGTACTCCAAAAACATGCCACTATACTCTGATTACTGTCTGTGCTCACAACGATAGTTTCTGCCCCCCTAAATGTAGATCTAGTCAAGATAATGATTGTGGCACTTATGACTGTGAGGATGATTTTGAATGCTTTATTGACGGAGCAGAAGAATGCGACCTCTCAAAAGTATTGTATAACACTTCTATCACAACGAAGATCAAAAAAAACTTGCCGAAGAATCCAAAAAAGAACTAAACAAATCAGGTAAATATGATAAACCGATTGTAACAAAGATTTTGCCAGCATCAGATTCTATACACCAGAAACAAC
>JBHPEA010000045.1:0-7468 GCA_042577505.1 Nanobdellota archaeon | reverse complement strand
GAAGAGAACTAGTACAAAACGTAAATTATATAGACAATGATGGAGACTCTTTAATTGACGAAATCCGCTGGGTAGTCCCTCACCTATCAAACCAAACTTATGAAATTGACCTCGAGATCCTTACATTACACAGCAATCCTGTCGTGGGAGGTTATTGGACAGTTGATTTCTTAACAACGGGTACTGCAGACTTAACAATCTCAGCCTCCAATGGAACAACATATGGGGAATCAGAACCCTATGACCTTAAACCGATCTCATTAAAATGTGCTGATGAAAATGTATCCTACCAATACAATGGAACATCAATCCTAGCAGAAGATTACACTTGTGAAAACACTTCTTATTACAAAGTCCTTGTACATACCCCTGGAGCTCACACCCAACAATTCACTTTCGGAAACATTACTGCTTATGCGACAAATGATGCTAGTACTATACCAACTCAAGGAACACCAATCCTCAATGCTACAGACAAACCATTAAACAGAACAACAGCAAACCTCACTACATATAATGTATCTACTACAGATGGAGATAACGATCCAGTAAAGAACATCTACAATTGGTTTGTAAATAGTAAATCGACGACATTAGTTAATATGCCATTTGAGCCAGACAATGGTGGAGAAACGACTACAACTAATGATTTCTCTGGACTTGATAACAATGGATCAATACAAGGTGCAACGTTCAGCAGTTCAGGAGGATACGATGGAAGGGGTGCTTATGAATTTGACGGTGACAATGATTATATAGAAATCCCTGATAGTAGCTCATTAGTCTTTGGAGACCTTTCAACAGATTACCCATTCAGTGTTGCTGCTTGGATTAAAATGAACAATGCCAGTCTATTCCATATAGCATCAAAAACAACCAGCAATACCAACTTTGAATGGTTCTTCAGGACAAATGAAGACGCTGAATTATCACTTAGATTAGCAAATTATGGTGACGATGCTGTAGGATACTTATATAGACGTACCCTAACAAACATTAGTGGATTAACTGACAAATGGATTCATGTAGTAGCCACTTATGATGGTAGCTCTACAACTACAGGAATCAAGATATATATCAATGGTTCGGAAATGAGCTTGGGTTCATTAAGTAACAATTACACAGCAATGAATAACACCCTTTCTCCAATTTTCTTAGGCGCCAAATACGCAGGGGGAGAAAAATCAAATGGAACAATAGATGAACTTGTAATTTACAATCGCACCTTATCTGCAGAACAAATTTCTGCAATGTATAACAATCAATCAAACCTAATTGTCAGCCAAGAAACAACAAAAGGAGAAGTGTGGGCAGTTAACATTACTCCAAATGACGGTTTCATTGATGGAGCCCCAAATCAAAGCAACCAACTTACTATTGAAAACACCCCATCCACACAATCAACCCCCATACTCACTGCAACAGACAATCCTTTGAATAGAACAACAGCAAACCTTACTGCTTACAATCAATCAACAAGTGATAACGACAGTGATTATGTTAAAAATATCTACAATTGGTTCGTAGACGGTAATTCACTCGCACTCTTAAACATGCCTTTCGAAGGTCATAGCGGAAATGAATCAGAACAAGCACTTGATTATTCAGGAGGTGGGAACACAGGTTCCGTTGGAAGCACAGTTTGGAATGAAACAGGTGGTTATGATGGTAGGGGAGCATACGAATTCGATGGATCCTTAGGTAAGAATATTTCAATAGATGACAGCGATGATTGGACCTTTGGTGGAGATTTCACAATTGCATTATGGGTTAAATATTATTCAACATCTGGTAGCTGGTGGGAACGAGCATATATTGCACATGACGAAGGAGGAGGATCTGCAAACAAATGGATATTTTCCCACAATGACCGTACTTTATTCCACATAAACACAAAATCCGGTGCACAGGCAACTCCTAGTGGAGATGCCTTTATACCAACTTTAAATAGGTGGTATCATATTGCTATGGTAAGGGTAAATGACACATACTATTTCTATAGAGACGGTGCACCTGATGGAAACGAAACAAACTCTTTAGAAATCAACAATTCGGACACACCATTGACAATTGGATTCGGGGAAAATTCAGTAACTTTTGACGGATCTTTAGATGAAATTTTAATAATTAATAGATCACTTTCTGCAGAACAAATCGCAGCAATCTACAACAACCAATCCAACTTGATAGTAAGCCAAGAAACTACTCTTGGAGAAACATGGGCAGTCAACATAACACCAAATGATGGAACAGAAGACGGAATTACCTTACAAAGTAATAACCTAACTATCATTGAAAACTCCCCACCAACACAATCAACACCAATACTCAACGCAACGGACCACCCATTAAACAGAACCACTGCAAACCTTACCGCATATAACCAATCAACCAATGATACTGATGGGGACTCAGTTAAGAACATCTACAACTGGTTTGTAAATAACAATTCCTTTACAATAATAAATATTCCCTTTGAAGGGGGATCACAATCAGGAGCAACAACTCCTGTAAATGGTACCTGCAAAGATTATACTGGTCAGGATTTCACTTGCACGCCCATGGCAAATTCAACAAATGCAGGCCCAACATGGAGTCAGACAGGTGGTTATGATGGAAAAGGGGCTTTTGAATTTGATGGAATAGATGATGTAGTGACTGTATCTAATCTAAATTACACATATAATCCTCAGAGTTTCTCAGTTTCAACATGGATTAAATGGCAAAACAATTCAAATGCATCGATAGGCTATTTCTTAAGTTGGACAAACTCATCACCCCCTTATCTTGGATGGGCTATTGGAGTTAGTAACAACTATACAGACACATGTGCTAATGATGTCAACCCAGAATCAGGAACTTTGATATTCTTTAATATGACTTCTGGATCACAAGGAATATGTACAAATGCAACACTCAATGAAGATGAATGGTACCATATTGCATATGTAGCTGAAGGAAACTTATCTACTTTTTATATTAATGGAACAAAAGAATTTGAACAAGTTTACTTATTGGTTCCAGCAAACTCCACAGAGTTAGATATTGGTTGGAGGCGCGACTTTGGACCCCTCCACTTCAACGGTACAATTGATGAGGTAATGATATTTAACAGCTCTCTTTCGCAAGAACAAATCCAAGCAATCTACAATAACCAATCAAACTTAATTGTAAGCCAAGAAACTACAGTACATGAAACTTGGGCAGTCAACATCACACCAAATGATGGAACTGAAGACGGAATTACACTCCAATCAAACGAAGTGACAATCGAACAATGGCCCAATAACCTCATGAATTACGAAGTCCCACCAACACCACCAAACGGCACAGTAACCACAAACACATCCGTAATTATCAATGTCTCAGTTAACACATCAAATCTAACAACATTAAAATGGGACTGGAATGGTACAAATACAACATTCTATGATAACGACCTTGTCTTAATGTACAATTTCGACAATGTTTCTGCCATAGGAGATAGCGATACCGTTGCAGTAGATCTTTCTTTACATGGCAATAATGGAAGCATAACGTCAACAAACATTGGCCTTTACGGTAGACCCTACTACACCACCCCTGGAAAATATGGTTCTTCTTTAGTTTTCAATGTACCAAATGATAACCAATTCGTAAGTGTACCCCACTCATCCACCTTAGTACCAACAGATACAATGACAGTTTCAGCTTGGATATATCCTACCGAAAGTCCGTCAACAATGGAGTTCATTATCGATAAAGAATTGGGTGGTACATTTAGTTTCCGTCTAGGCATATTTAATACATTAACTGTTTGGTTGAATAGCGCCGCAAGTGCAGTGGCTACTTCAGGAATTAACGCATACAATACCTGGAACTGGACTCATGTCGCTTTCACTTATGATAAAAATGCTGGATCAAATCAAGTAAAGATCTATGTCAACGGAGTTCTTAACGGTACAGGTACATATGCATTATCTATTACGGATGCATTATCTTGGCCTGTGACGATAGGAGGTTATATTACAGGAGGAAGCAACCTTGCTTTCGACGGTTCAATTGACGAAGTAAGAATGTATAATAGAACTTTATCTGGAGCAGAGATTAGAAGATTATACATGTCTAATTTACAAAAGTACGACACAGATAGATGGCAATTCCATATTAATGAATCAAACTTAACGACAGGAACCTACGCTTATTACGCTTATGCCTCAATAAACGGAACTACTAGTAATAAAACAGAAACATGGTACCTTAATGTTCAAGGGGGAGATTCTTGCATAACTCCAGTAGATAATTATTATGTTAATCAGAGTATAACTATCTGCAATGGAACTTATTATATCAATGATTCTATTGCTTCAATAGGAATTTTCAAGATTAATGCAAGTTCGATTACGTTGACTTGTAATGATACAATTTTTATTGGTAATGGTACAGGTTCAGTGTTCGATGCAACTTCATCCTGGAGTAACTTTACAATCAGAGGATGTACAGCTATTAATTATTCATCAGCAGTTGAGTTAAATGATCCAAACCACGGATTCAATTTAACAAATAACACATTCATAAATGCAAGTATAAATTTAGATACTTCATCAAATGGAATCATTAAAGATAATACCATCGCAAATTTTACAGCATCGAGATGTGTTGAAGTCCAGGGAGGAGCAGATAATAACACAATTGATGGTAATACAATCTCTGGTTGTGGTCAAAATGGTATTAAAGTGTGGGGCACTGCTAGAAATTGGACAATAAGGAACAACTACTTTTACGATAATGCATGGGGCGCCGTTAGTTTCCAAGGGGGGCTTAACCACCTAATTGAATATAACAATTTCTCAGATATCGGAGATGTATTAGATTTAGACTACAGTACTAATAATACTATAATTAGAAACAACCAATTTATAAATACATCCAATAACGCGATCCTACTTAAAAAAGAATCAGTAAATAATACTATTACTAATAACTACTTTGAAAACATAGGATCAAGTTGTATTTCTTTAGATAATTCATCAAATAATTCTATAGAATATAATTCAATCTCAGACATCACCTACACAGGAATTACTATGAATACCAACACTGAAAATATCTCCATTAAAAATAACACGTTAACAAATTGTTCTGAAGGTATCGGTATTTATTCAGGGTCTAGATCAATAAATATCATTAATAATACTCTTAATAATATGAGGGGTGATGGAGGAATTCTATTAAGGGCCAGTACAGATGATATCAGTATTATTAACAATTCAATCATAAACTCCGAAGTCCAAGGTATCAGGTTCATATCGAACGAGGAATATTCAAATATTGATATAATTAACAATACTATTAAATTTGCAGGCTCAGATTCCATTTATGTTGAAGATACAGAAAATCTCGTCATCCGAAATAATTACTTACTAAATTCTTCAAACCATGGAATCCAATCAGGTTCAACACTAAATGATACTTTAATTGAATACAATACAATCTTAAATTCTACCACATCATCAGGTATTTCTATAAATGAAGGAAGAAATATTACTATTCAACATAATAGAATTGAAAATGGATCATATTGTATTTACTTCGATACCACTGAAGATAGTGTAATCCATATGAACAATGTGTCAGGTAGTAAATATGCTAATATTATAATTTATGATCAATCAGAAAGAATTAACGTCACTAATAATACAATTATAAGTTCGTCTGAAGGCCATGGAATAGATTTGGAATTTAATAGCAATAATATCTCAATCAAATTCAATGAAATTTCAGATAATCCTCAATCAGGTATATGGATGGGCGATAATGTATCCAACCTCACTGTAATCAATAACACAATATCCTACAACCAGGGTTATGGTATCGGTAGTAGTGATGGAGATATATACCAAAAGATCTCTTTAATCAATAATACTTTTGAGTTTAATACTTTTGAGGCAATTTTCTTTGATGATGTAACACAAAGTGAAGTTAGAGAAAACATAATTGGACATAGTGCTTCTACCCCATGTATTCTTTTCTCCACTTCTGTAAATCACACACCTTTAATAGATAATACAATTACTAACTGTTCGGGACACGGTATCAGACTAAACAGCGGTGCCTACAATATCACTATTTCAGAAAACACATTCGCAAATGACATAACTTCAACCGCAATCCAAATGTATGGTCCTTCGAACATTACAATATATAATAACACCATATCAAATATTCAGGGAACTGGAATCGGAGGAAGCGAAGTTGAACATATACAGATTTACAATAACTCAATTAGCAATGTTACAAACAGAGGCGTAAGCTTAGATAATGTGAATTATTCAAAAGTTTATGAGAATACCATCTTCAATACCTCCTCTAATGGTATAAGCTTATGGGATGATGGTTCTGATTCTTATTTAAATGAAATTTATAATAACAGTCTAACCCTCCATAGCGATTCAGGAATTCTACTATACAGAGTTCAAAATAATTCTATTGCAAATAACACAGTATCTAATGTAACCTCGGGATATGGTATTTTTATCAATAGCGATAGCTCATATAATCTTATCTACAATAATCTTCTAAATACAACTTCTCCTGCAAATGATGATTCAACTAACACTAATTATTGGAACACCTCAAAAACAGCAACAACAAATATAATCGGAGGCCCCAACATAGGGGGTAATTACTATTCAGATTACAAATATATGGACACTGACGGTGACGGATTGGGAGATGCTCCTTATGATGTTCCCGGTGGAACAGGAAACAAAGATTATCATCCATTAACAGATAGACCATGTGTTACACCTTCAGATAACTTACGACTTGATTACGACACCCTTCTATGTAATGGCACTTATTATCTTAACGATTCAGGAGATTATGGAGTAATCATTATAAACAACGACGATGTGGCAGTAACATGTAATAGTACAATCCTGATAGGTAATAACTCAGGAAGTGCATTCTATTCACAAGACGGAAATGACAATATAGCCATCAAGAATTGTGTAACTAAAGACTATGAAGAAGGAATAAGTGTTTCCCCGAATATCTTCAATCTTTCAAATAACTCCCTTATTAACTCATCTTTGACTATCGGAGAAGCATCAAATGGAGTAATTGAGAATTCATTCATTGGAAATAATAGCTATCCTGGTTTTTGCTTGAATTTGCAAGGTACAAGCAATGATAATATCACGATTAAAAACAATCTATTCGATGGTTGTCCGCAATGGGCAATATATGCTGCGAATTTGCACAGTAATTATACAATCCAAAACAACAACTTTACTTCAATAAATTGGACAGCTATAGATATTAGAAAAGGTACCGGGGATTACATCGCTAATAATTTTTTCTTTAACTCCTCCGCAACCAGTATTTTATTATACCAAGGAGAAAATTACACTACTGTTACTAATAACGTAATCCAAAATTCAACCAATATTGGTATAAAACTCCAGCAAAACTCAAATTATAATAA
>JBHPEA010000044.1:0-7721 GCA_042577505.1 Nanobdellota archaeon | reverse complement strand
GATTATCTGTCAATGAATTATACAAAAAATTTATAAAGTCAAATTTTTATACTCTATAAAATGGAAAGAGGATTATTTTTTTTGGGTGCTTTGCTTCTTATTATTCTAGTTGGTTGCCAATGTGAAGATATTGATGGAGATGGTTACACTGCACGATCCCCAAATTGTGCATCAGGAAGTGATTGTGATGATACTGACTCAGATATTAGTCCAGGAGGGGTTGAAAGTCCCATAGTGCTTGGATCTTGTTCCGATGGCAAAGACAACAATTGTGTCGATGGAACAGATTGTGAAGATCCCGCTTGTTCCGACGATCCTTCATGTCGAATATCATGTGATAATGATGGAGACGGATTTGATAGTACATATGAGTGTGGGGGTAATGATTGTCATGATTACAACCCAGATATCAATCCAGAGAAAAGGGAGATCTGTGGTGATTTTCTCGATAATAATTGTAACGGTTATATTGATGAGAATTGTGAAAATTGTGCGGGAGGGATTGTTAGGTGCAATGGAGAAACACCAGAAAGATGCGAAGTTAAAAATGGATTGCCAAATTATTATGCCTTAGTGGACTCTTGCCCTCCTGAAAAAAAGTGCTTTTCTTATGAAACCCAAGTTCCCAATTCTAATTTAAAAGTAGGTAAAGCAGGATGTGTTGATTTCAAAAGAATTTATGGTAATCATATAGGGAATGAATTTGGGTTTATCAAAATGCTTTCGTCGCCGCCTGAAATAAAAAGAGATTGTATTGATATTTTTGACGGTTATATAAAAATTGATAAGGTATTGTGTCCATCGATAGAAGGTCCTTTTGAATATTGGTTTGGTCAAGAACCTTTACCTTCTCCTGCATTGATAATTGGAGATACAAATCCCATATTATGTGATACTTTTGAATCTGATTCTGTGTGTCTAGTTATTGACTATACCCTCCAAGAGGGTGGGCTTTTAGGTATCAATTATCCTTACGCGAACAGTATCACAATAATCCCTACTAGAGAAGGATTGGTAACTGAAGTGTTAGATGAGGTGGGTATTCAGGCTGTTTGCACAGTACAAAAGGATACAGATGGTGATGGGAAAAAAGAGACAATTAATGTTCCTAATCACCCGTTTTGTTATGACGGTCATGTTAGAATCCCTTTTGGAAAAGATTCACGGGGTTGCCCAACAGATTTTGATACCATACGTTGTGGGGAAGGTTGTGTGGAGGTTGGAGGAAGTGCACAGTGTCAATGTGGGGATCCTTATAATCCAGGGTATAAGTCTTGTAATTCTAAATGCGTTAAAGACGAAGAAAAGTATATGGGAAATTGTAAATGCGATCCAAAATGTACATGTAAGAAAAAGATAGAGCATGATTCAGCATGTATTTGGGCTTGCAGTCAAGAAAGATGTTACACTTGAATCAATATTTTCTTTATATTTCAATTAACTGAATTTAGTCTAATTATCATTACAGTTTCCAATATTGAAACGGGTAAATATTGGATTCTCATAAACTGTATTAATAATACTGTTTGGGCTTCTTGCGAAATAGCATAAACTACCTTTTAATTCTTGTATTATGGAATTTTCTCTTGAGATTAGATTAGGATCAACAAATTGGGTGAAATCTTTAATATAACGATTAAAAGAAAAAAATCCTGTGCTAAAATCATTTTCACTTAATGAGGATAAGATTTGAGATATTTGGCCAAGGGCCTTTAAACTAAAATCATGAACCTCGGATTCATTATCACCAAATTCACAAAGTAAATTAGCAATTTTATGAGGGAAGTTGTATTCATAAGGCATAACTATCAAACCACCTTCTAATTTGTTTTCCAAGTACTTTAAAGGTAGCCTACTATTTGTTTTTGAAATTCTGTAAGGATTACAAAATTCAGATCCTGGGTGATTTATGTATTCAGCCCATTCAGGAAGGTGCTCTGGATTTATCCAGCAGTTCGATTTGAAAATAAATAATCCCAAAAGTTCATGAGCATTTTCAGGATCGAGTGCTAGATAATCGTTGTCACTGATCCCAATAAAATCTTCAAAAGAACCAGTAAACAAAGGATCAATTTCAAGAGGATAAGTTATTCCCTCTAATGTTTTATAATTTGAATCCGTTTCGGAAAAATCTCTTTTTAGTGAAGGTCTTACAATAGTATCTAAATCTGGATCTTCATTTTGGGTTGAAGGTACCGAGACCTCAGTAACAATCCCCTCTACATTTCTTTGGTAATTGTAATCCAGTTTATTTAAAACGCTTTCATACGCAAGATATGCTAATAAAAATGCAAACCCTCCTACGAATGTCTTTAGGATAGAAGATCTACCATTTTCCATTTTTAGAAAGTGAATAGCGGTATGTTTATATCCTTTTTGATTGTTTACTATACTTAGGTAGTGAAAATAATCTAGAAATGGAAAATTCATTAACTGTATTAAGGATTAATTCATTAGAAAAGTATTTAAATATTATGATGAATAAAACAAATACAAACAGAAGGACTTTCAAATGAAAAAAAGATGTTTACTCTTACTTGTATTTGTTCTAGTTTTGGTCCTTATCCTTGGTTGCTCACTACCAAAAATGATTGTTCCAACTCAGGAAGATGAGGATTGTTGTGATGAGGAAAAGCAATGTTTTGAGGGTGAATACCCTTGTGATACTGAAATTGATCCAAGTGGGTGTTGTTGTAACCCTCAATGCGAAGGAAGACAATGTGGTGACGATGGTTGTGGAGGATCATGTGGTGAATGTGAATCCCCTTTAATCTGCAATGAAGTGAATGGAATATGTGAGGGATGTGAACCTAATTGTGAAGGTAAGGCATGTGGGGATGATGGTTGTGGCGGATCATGTGGTGACTGTCCAATTGACAAACCTTTTTGCTTTGATGGAGTATGTGAAGGTTGTACACCATCTTGTGAAGGCAAGGCATGTGGTGATGATGGTTGTGGAGGATCATGTGGCGAATGTACATATCCCTCAATTTGCAGTGGTGGACAATGTGTAGGTTGTACACCCTCTTGTGAAGGTAAGGTATGTGGGAGTGACGGTTGTGGAGGATCATGCGGTGGATGTGAATATCCCACAATTTGCAGTGGTGGCCAGTGTGTTGATCCCGGCGAGGAAGAAGAAGAGGAAGAAGAAGAGGAAGAAGAGGAAGAAGAACCTTGCGAAGTTCATAGTGATTGTCCTTATGATCAAGCTTGTGAGGGTGGATTTTGTACACCTATTGAGGGTAAGGAATGCAATTCAGCAAGTGATTGTCCAGGAGAGGAGTGGCTTTGTGATAAATCCACTGGAAAATGTATTCATTGGTTTGCCTGCCCTTCTCCATGTAGTGGAATGTGTAGTCCTTCCGGTTTCCAAATGATTTGTGGTGCTGCTTGCTATGTTTGTGAGGTCAATAACCCACACTACAGATGTTATTGTCATTTAGATGGTTACCTTGCGATTATTGGTACAGAGGCGAATTGTGATGTTTGTTAGTAATCTAAACTGCCCTTAATATCCGCATTAAAACAAGAATTTTTTCTCCAACCCCAATTTAATTGTTTTTTATTCTGAAAATTATTATACACACTAACCTTTAAAAAAACAATAAAATTCCAGTTCTTTGGTGATCATATGGTTGATGTAATTCAGGAAGGAGATGTTAAAGCAATTGAAGATAAGACTGTTGCTGTTATTGGTTATGGTGCTCAGGGTAGAGCTCAGGCTCTATGTATGAAAGATTCTGGTGTTAACGTTATTGTTGGATTGAGAGAAGGTGGTAGCTCTTGGAATAAAGTAAAGGAAGATGGTTTAGAAGTTCACACTGTTTCAGAAGCATCAAAGAGAGCAGATATTATTCATATTTTAATTCCAGATGAAGTACAAGGAGATGTTTATGAGTCAGAAATCAAAGAACATGTTACTGAAGGAAAAACATTAAGCTGGAGCCACGGTTTTAATATCGTTTTCAAAAGAATTGTTCCTCCAGAAAATGTTGATGTTATAATGGTTGCTCCAAAAGCACCAGGAACAGAAGAAAGGAAAAGATATGTAGAAGGTTTTGGGGTTCCTGGATTAATTTCCGTAAGACAAGATGTTTCTGGAAAGGCAAGAGATACAGCATTAGCAATGGCTGCTGCATGTGGTTTTACAAGAGCAGGAGTATTGGACTGTACTTTTGAACAAGAAACATACGAAGATTTGTTTGGAGAGCAGGCAGTTTTATGCGGCGGATTGGCAGGATTAATCAAAGCAGGCTTTGAAACTTTAGTTGATGCTGGATATCCACCTGAAATGGCTTACTTTGAATGCTTACATGAAATGAAGTTAATTGTTGACTTAATCTATGAAGGCGGAATTGCAAACATGTGGGATGTTGTTTCAAACACTGCAGAATATGGTGGAAGAACCAGAGCAGATAAAATCATCACGGAAGAAGTAAAGAACAACATGAAAACAATTCTAAAAGATGTCGAGTCTGGAAAGTTTGCAGAAGAATGGATTGCTGAATACAAAAACGGTTTACCTAATTTGAAAAAATTAAGGGAAGAAGAAGAGAAGCATCCAATCGAAACAACAGGAAAAGAGATTAGGGCGCTGTTTAAGAAGAAATAATTAGCTTTTTAGGTAGTTATTTACTTTTTTTAAAATAATTTTATTTTTATTTTTTCTGAATGCGATGTCAAAAGAATCAAATATGCCAGCTATACCAAGAGTTATATCTAATTCTTCGTGGTATCTGTCCATTTCAGTTGCAATCAGCAAGGGAACCTCCTTTAATGTAATTGATTGTCTCATTTCTTTCCCAATAAAAGAAATATCTGCTCTACTTTCAATAACTTCTGATGATTCCCTATATGCATATAATTTGTTTTTTTCACCAGTCATATCAAGCCCTAATAATTTAGCTATACCTTCTGGAATAACTGAAATATCGCAACCTGTGTCGATTAGTGCAGGTATTTCAATAGAAATATCTTTACCATTCAATGTAACCAAGATTATTGGCCTAGTTACATATTTACCATCGAGTAATTTCTCCTTTTTGAATTTATAAATTAAAGACATAATTATAGAATAGATAATTTGCTTCGTACCTTAGATATCAGGGGTCTTCTTTTAGGATATTTATCTTTAACTTCATATACTAATTTTTCAACATCTTTGTTAACTCCAACTACTTTTTTATCTATAATAGCGAGCCATTTACCAGAATATTTACTGAAATCGTTCTCCAAGTACCATTCATAATTTTTGTAGCTGGATATCACGTTGGGTATGTATGTAATGTAGATATATAAACTTTTTCTCCATTTATTTGATTAATTTAGGAATGATTAGAATTTTGTTTCTAATATCTAGTTCATTTTCCGGAAATTAGAAAAATTAGCGGAAGATCATTGGTGAAAATAGAATTATTGTATATTATGAAATAATTTTTTCAACTTGGAATTCCTTTAATAGGTTGGGATTCCTTTCTTTTAGGAAAAGTATTTCTACACCAATTACTTTTCCATCTTTATTGAAATCTATAATTGTGTTATCATCAACTTGTTTAGTTTTCACTACTTCTTCATCTAACATTTGAATGTACATAGCATCCGCATCTGAATCATATCTTATTTTCATTTTAGGAAAAATGATGTTATTACCTTTATATAATTTTCTCTGACGTATACTACCTTCAAAACCTTACCATTTAATTTCTTGACTACATAGAATTTATTTCGATTTCTTCGAGTTTCATCTGGATATTTTATTGTTTCTTCAACCCAAATCGGAAGAATCTTTCGTTCTTCCATTTGTATTTTGGCGTGATATGTAAATGTAATTTCCATAGTGATTTTTTGCAAAAGAGTATTTAGTTAATTAATTTTTTGGAAGAAAAATCGGAAGATTTTCAGAACTTTATTTTCTTTTTTCTATCTGCCCAAGCTACGAAACCAACTGCAATAGCTTGTAGGATTGGTCCTAATTGAGGGATTATGACTGCTAAGCTGAACCAGCCGGGATATTTTCTTTTTTCATAGATTTTCCATTTCGCTATGATCCCCATTACAAACAATGCGATCCAACCGAATATTGGAACGAATAATAAGAATACCCAGGCCCAATGGAATCCACCTAATTGTAGTATGACAGCTATTTTAACAAAAGGAATCCAAACAATCCAAGGACTTTTGTATTTCATTTTTCTAGCTATGACCATCCAAGCTAAAGAATAATAAACGTAGAAAATTGATATCATAACCAATAGAATCGAACCCCAAATACCAAAAATTATTCCAGGAATAATTAAGTTGGCTACATCTGACATATTTTAATATTTTATATTTAGATATTATAAATGTTAGCTTTTACGCTTAGAATTCTTTCTATTATTGAAGAAAATAAATGCAAAAATGATAATTATAACTGTATAATTTGTAATCATGAACCATGGTTCACCCCAACTAAAACCGTCAAAGACCCATTCTGAAACAGGGAATAAAAAAGGTGTTGGAAAGAATTCCTTAGTATGTGTAGGAATATCCATAAGAATTGCGATGGGAGCAGCAAACATGTATATTGGGACTTTTTTGTAAATCATATAAATTGCTCCAATAATTAACGCCCAAAGAATTAATGAATGTCCAATCCCATACATTGTAAATGTCCATTCAGGAACTTGGTTAATTTCGGGTCTTCCAAATGGCAATTCTCTGAATATCATATTATATACAAAAAAAGGAAAGAATGAAATTAGGTCTGGTAAAAGTCCGAAAAGCACAGCTAGTTTAGCTTTCTTATTCTTGTGAAAGATTATCCAACTCCATAATCCATGTGCAAAAAAGTCCATATTTTATTATTGACTTGTTTTTTTATAAATTTTTGGGGTAAAGTCTTTTAAATAGGGTGTAACTTCTAATGCGCTGCAGTGATGACAATGGAAATTATAGATACACACGCATTTTATGGGAGAAACGAAGAGTTTGGTTACGACTTCACACTTGCTCAGCTTAAGAAAACACACGAGCAACATGGAGTAAATTTCTTAGCAGTATCTGCTTCTCCTAAGACTAATAGGGAAATTGCTGATGTTGTTAGTGGTAATGATTTTTTATTAGGGGCTTATCTACAGATTGTTCCAAAAGAAGGATTTCCGTGGTCTTATACATCACCAGATGAAATCTTTGAACAATCTGAGAGAAGGGAGATAAGGGGCTTAAAATTCATTCCACCCCTAGCTGGGATCCCTTTGGATAGTGAGGAATTAGTTCCTTATCTCGAAATTGCAGAAGCAAGGGATATCCCTTTCTTGTTTCATTGTTCTGCTACTGGGGCTGATTATGATTCATTTCCTCAGAAAAGAAAGTTAATAGAAAATCACCCAGATTTAAAAGTTATTTTTGCTCATTTTGGTGGACTTAGAGCAGATTATAATGGTTCTGACAAGAAGGATTATTTTATTGGTGCAGTTGAATTAGCAAGAACATTCCCTAAAGTGTATCTAAACACCTCTGGTATGTCGAATGATAGGGTGGAACATGGTACAGATGAAAAAGGTAATTTATACAAAAAGACAACGACTCAAAAACCCGACAATGCTATGTTATGGCAAGTAATCCTGAGTTCTTCTATGCAGGATCCAGAAATTGCAGGAAAAGTATTGTTTGGCACAGATTATCCTGTTTTACCATTTAGCTTACATCCTTTTGATAAACTTTTTCCCATACACTAAAAG
>JBHPEA010000043.1:0-8906 GCA_042577505.1 Nanobdellota archaeon | reverse complement strand
TTTTCTTAACAACATCAGCGATATTTCTATACCATTTAGAAATTCTTCCTTCATCACTAGCAGGCGTATAGTTCTTATCCTTAGCTTCCTGAGGATTATAACCACTATTACCAGGCGTTTCTATTGGTTTGGTGTACACACTTGCCCTTTCCTCTAAATCAACTTCAACAGAAGTACTTCCACCCCTATATACCGAACCTGATTCTTCAGTTACAATTGGCAATTGATAACCAGATCTAGGCCCATACTCATTTATAAAAGCTGCAAAATCGTCAGAAAACACTTGATGACCTGCATATGGGGCTTCAGACCCAATATATGAACTCTCAGACCCAATATATGGCTTAGAATGGTCAAATACAGGAGTATGCTGTCTATTTAACTCAATCTCTACTAGTGCTTCAATAGGCGCTATTTCCCCCATATTACAAATAATAAGCATAACTCCCTTATAAATATGTCGGTAGTACTTACTCATAGGTAGTGTATTTAATAAGCTTTAAATACTATTTTTCATTCCCTCTTACAAATGCCAAATAGGGATCCTCCTAAAACAGAGAAAATTAACAGAGAAGATATTGCTAAAGAAGAAGAAAGGCAAAGTCTTGAAAAAAAACTCAATGGTGCTATTTACAAAGAAGGATTTTCTAATAGCGAACCTTTCATAAAAAATGCAAAAAGCCACCTTTTCGGATGTGGTTTGACTGAAGTACTTGATTACGATACCCACAATAATTCAATTTCTGGTGCGGCAGAATATGTACTTGATATAGATGGAACTTACCTATACTTACAAACTTCATTATTATCAAAAACTAGTTACGGTGCTAGACTTTTAAGATATTTAATTAAGGGGAGAGCAGGTATCGAACAACTTGCTGGAAGACTTGACAATACACAGTCCAGTCAATATGCTAAAAACGGAGTTCCCAAACCCCCTGTAAGCAGGACGTTTGCGTATTCTCAAGAAAAAAGATTTTTAGCGCTAGGGGAAAAATTTCTTGAAGAAAAGGGATACAAAGAATTACCTCTCCAGGAATCAAAAAAAGAATTTAATATTGATGATCGAAGACTTTCTGCTATTCAAGATCAAAGGGTATTTACCAAACAATTCAATGGTCAATATGTCTACGTTTCCATGGTCGGTCACACAACAGATAGAGGAACACCATTCGATGAAAGATCACACACTCCAGATCAAAGATACATTAAATTTACTGTATTAGGTCCAAATGAAGTTGTAGGAAAAGTACTAACTGAATTAAAAGCTGCAGCTCCCCCTACTAAAGTAAATGGCAACAGTGGAGGAACAGTTTATAGAAGATAATTATTTTTTAATTACTTTATGTCCACCAAATTGATTTCTCATTGCTGCAATATGTCTTCCACAAACTTTACCTTTCCTAGATCTAACACGCATATTAATTGCTTCTTTCAAAATTGGCATCTTAGAAATCTTGCCAAGCTTCTTCATCTCATCCTCAGTTTCACCTTTAGGGACTTTGCAAGAAATTCCTTGGAGATAACCTTTCTTTCTAAATGAATCATATAACCAAGTCATAAGGTGACTTTCAATTATACTACCGTGCGCATAAACCTTTGCAGCTTCTTTCTCATTTAATTTCAATCTTTTTGTGTGTTTTTCGATCGCCAGAAATCCTTCTCCTAACGCACCCATCATACCATACTCAATTCCGTTGTGAACCATTTTTACAAAATGTCCTGCAAAGATTGTTAAAAAGATTGGAAAATATTTTGTTTTTAGTAATAATAAATTGGGTGTGGTCAAATGAAAATTGGATTTATTGGTTTAGGAAGAATGGGGAAAAATATGGTTTTGAACTTATTAGATAAAGGTAATAAAGTAGTTGTGCATAATAGATCTCCTGAACCAGTTAGAGAACTAAGTAGACGCGGTGCTATAGCTTCGTATTCCATTTCAGAGTTGATTTCTAAGTTACCTACTCGAAAAGTGGTTTGGATAATGATAAAGTCTGGTAAACCTGTTGATGATATGATAAAAAAAGTTCTTCCTTTTCTAAAAAGAGGAGATTTAATAATTGATGGTGGAAATTCTTGGTTTAAAGATTCTATTAGGAGGTATGAATATCTTAAAGGTAAAGGTATTAATTTTCTAGATTGTGGTACTTCTGGTGGAATGGGTGGCGCACGTCATGGTGCATGTATGATGGTTGGTGGAGATAAACGTGTTTTCTCTAAAGTTGAAGGTTTATTTCGTGATATGTGTGTGAAAGAGGGTTATGGATTAATGGGTGGACCTGGTGCAGGACATTTAATTTCACTTATTTTCTCATCATAAAATTTCTCCAATGCACCTTTCTTTTCCTCTCCAATAAAAAACAAAAAGGCGACCGAAGACTTTTGAATTAATTTACGAGAAGCAGTAATCCTACCTTTCGGAAGTTTCGGTGAATTATTAACTAAAATAAATGAATCTGATCTATCTTTAACAGACATGTCTGGAAATAATGAAGCAACATGCCCATCTTCACCACTACTTAAAATTACAATATCAAAAGAACCGCCCCAAATTTCTAACTCATCTTTATAATCAGCCAGCCCTTTATCTTCTTTATCTTTACTAACTAAAAACGGATGTAAGTTTTCTGGACTAATTAATTTTGAATTCTCAATTTTGTAAATGAACTCACCATAAACCATCCTGTAATTGCTATCTTTATGTTTTAAATCGACAAGTCTTTCATCCACCATAAAAATATGAATTTTACTCCAAGGCAATTTTGACTTCTTTAGTAGATTATAAAATCCCTGAACAGATTCACCACCACATAAACCAATAACGACACTGTCTTTAGTACTTAATATCTCATTAACAGATTCTTCCAATAAAGTAACTGCTATTTCATCTAATTTACTTTTACTTTCGTTGAAAATTTCTTCCATCATTTTTCTTTAAGATGCCAAGATCCTCTACTTTTTATCAAAGAGTCAGCAGATAATGGATAAGAACCTTTTTTATAAGAGAAAACCTTGAGCTTATTCTTTTTAATTTTATCTATTAAATCCCACGCCTCTTCAATCTCATCTGTTCTAACAAAAACAGTTTTATCCCCTTCTAATATATTCACTAACAAATTCTCATAAGCACGAGGAGTATTGGGACCAAATGTACAATTATGACAATATTCCATTTTAACTGGCACAATAGTAGAAACACCAGGGGCTTTAGCATTTAATTGCATATAAAATCCTTCCTCGGGAGCTAATTGTATTGAAAGATAATTAGGTAAGTAATTACAAACACCCATTAAACATTTTGGTTTCTTGAACTGAATATGCACAGTTGCAATTGATTTTTTCATCGCTTTCCCTGTAAACAGATAAAATGGTACTCCCCTCCATCTAGAGTTCACAATACTCATTTCTAAAGCAGCAAATGTTTCTGTTCTTGAATTTTTTCTTACATCTTTCTCATTCAAATAACCTTTATACTGACCTAGCACAACATCTTCAATCCTTGCTTTTTTCAAAACTTTAACTTTCTCATCTCTAATTTTCTCATCTACCATCTTTTTTGGTGCTTCCATAGAAATCAACGATAGAATTTGAAACATGTGATTCTGAACAACATCTTTCAATGCTCCATACTGATCATAATAACCCTCTCTACCCTTTATACCAATTTTTTCACTTAAGATAATTTGGACATGGTCTACATATTCTTTGTTTAAAATTGACTCAAACATAGAATTCGTGAAACGTAAAAATAGAATATTTTGAACTAATTCCTTACCAAGATAATGATCAATCCTATATATTTGATCTTCTTTGAAAATTTTCTTCAATGTCTTATTTATTCTCCTAGCTGATTGTAAGTTCTCTCCAAACGGTTTCTCAAATACAATTCTTGACCAACCTTTATTTTTAACTAAACCACATTTAGCAAGGTTTTCAGATATTTTTTCAAAAAAATTGGGAAGTGTTGCAAGGTAGAATAGTCTATTAGTTGATTTATTCTTGTTCTCAACTTTCTCAATAAGTTTTCCTAGTTCATTATACTTCACTTTATCATCAAAATCTAATTGAAAATAATGGGATTTTGAAACAATTTGAGAAAAAATCTTAGTATCAATATTTTTAATATATTTTTTTGATTTCTCCAGTACACTTTTAATATCTAGGTCCCTTCTTCCAATAGCTACAATTGAAAAATTCCTTATCTGTCCCTTTTTTTTAAGATAATATATTGCAGGAAAAATCTTCTTACTAGCCAAATCACCAGTTGCCCCAAAAATAATGAATGTGCAGTCCAAAATATTACCCCCTAAAGTATTCCATACTGTTTAGTATATTTTTTAATTTCAATTTCTTAACAGCAACAACGGAATCAGCAGCACCATAATATATTAACAGATCTTTCCCATCAGGAACAATCCCTGTTGGAAAAACTGTATTACTGACAAAACCCTTCTTCTCAAATTTTTCTTTTGGAAAAAATAGTGGTTTATTTGGACGAGATCTAGCTAATATTTTTTCTGGATTCTTTTTATCCAATAAAACAGCACCCGCACTATACACATTTCTATCTCTGACTTTCTTCACACCGTGGTAGATTTCAAGCCATCCAGCCTTTGTTTTTATTGGAGGAGTACCACCACCAATCCTCTCACTCTCCCAAGAATTCTCCCTAGGTTGAATGATACTCTTTTCCCTGCCCCAGTAGACAAGGTCAGGTGAATAAGAAACCCAAATCGAAGGTTTACTAAACTCAAAGAATCCTTCTGGTCTATGAAGTGCTACATACTTTCCATTTATCTTCTCTGGAAATAAAACCACATCTTTATTCTGCTCTCTAAACACAATCCCTTTCCTTTTCCAATTCTCTAAATCTTTTGATATCGCAAGAGCAGTAGAAACTCCTTCATTAATTGAGACAGCCACATATGTCATTACATACTTATCTCCAATCTTTGTTATCCTCGGATCTTCTATCCCATATTGACCCTCAGAAGCAGTTCCATGAAATGTTGGGTGATCATCAATACTTTCAATATAAAAACCATCCTTACTCAATATTGCTTGCCTAACATGAGAAATTGTTGTCAAACGACAAGTACCATCTTTCAACATAAGCACATTGTCCATCTTACCCTTTATAGTCGTTTTATGGATTTTTTCAGTCTTAAAACCATCACCACTAGTAATTATTGGACAACTCATCGATTTACCATGCTGAGGGTGTTGCTCGGCGACCCTTAACATAAGCAGTATTTTTCCATCCTTTCTTCTAATTGCAGCAGGATTAAGAACCCCCACTATTTTCCAATCTTTAATGGAAGGCTTAATATCTTTGGGTGTGAACAAAAGTTTATTTCTCACAATATCACCAATAAGACTATCAATAGGATATGTAGAAATGCAAGAATCATTGCCAAATTTAATGTTAAATTATGATACTGAGCTAATTTCTGTGCAATGCCAGGAATTTTCTGAGCCCAATGCTGACTACAGGAAGGAACATGCAGTAGAATAAATATTGCAGCCAGAAATCCAATCAGTGTACTAATCGCATCTAAAATCATTTTATTCACCTCTTTTAACTAATTTCAACTTTATGTATTCACTATTTTATAAGAATTGAGATTCTTCATATATATAGATTTACTTTCCCTTTAATGGTTAAAGTAAACATTTAAGAATTAAAAATGACTATACTAATACGAGGTGAATTAAATGAGATACACAATAGTAGCACCAGTTGGAGATCACATCGATGACTTATACGTTGGAATAAAGGAGTTCCCTACAGATAAAGTAATCTTAATTACACCTCAGGATAAACTAGAGGCAGCAAACGAAGCCAAAAAGAACCTTGAAAAGTTCAA
This sequence comes from Nanobdellota archaeon, assembly GCA_042577505.1. GTDB lineage: Archaea > Nanobdellota > Nanobdellia > Woesearchaeales > JACQSR01 > JACQSR01. The sequence goes on along the minus strand of JBHPEA010000043.1, from coordinate 3,039 downwards.
AATTCCCACTAAAATAGTCGATATTAAGGGAGAAATTTGGGAAGAAATATTCAAGGAAGTCTCAAAGATAAAACAATTTGAGACAGGAGAAGTATTAATCAACGTTTCAACAGGAGATAGAGAATCAAGATGTGCAGCTACCTCAGCAGCTTTCGTAAATGGTTTCAAAGCATTCGGAGTAAAGGGAAGCGAAGTTATGATGTTACCTGTATTGAAATTCTCATATTATTCTCTATTAACTGAAAAGAAGATGAACATTTTGAAAATACTTTACAAAAGCGAAGATTGTTGTTCGTCTTTAGAAGAATTGTCTAAAAAAACAAAAATGTCCCTTCCTCTAATCTCTTACCACATCCATGGAACGTTAAAGTCAGAGGGCCTTGAAAAAATGGGGTTGGTAGATACAGATGAAGAGAAAGGAAAAACTAGAATTAAACTTTCATTCCAAGGAAAAATGCTTGTCAAAGGATATGTTTAGTCCTTGTTTGAAGACAAAAGGTTTTTTCTAAAAGATTTTATAATAATTTTTTCTCCCTCACTCATAGTGTGGGGGATTTAAATGAAAAAATTAATCATATTAATGGTCTTATTGCTATCAGTTTCTAGTGCTTATGCTATTTGTGGAGATGGAAGAATAAATGGGAATGAACTATGTGACGTATCAGATTTAGATGAAAAAGATTGTTCTGATTTTGAATACGCAAAAGGAGTATTAGGTTGCGATAATGAATGTACATTTAATCTAAGTGGTTGTTTTAACTTAGAAAATTCTACTTGTGAAGAAATTTTCTCAGAAGAAAAAGCCGAAGTTTGTGATCAAAATGCAGATGGTGGTTATTCTTGTTTAACAACAGGGGGAAATGATTCCAACGCATATGATTTCTGCATTCAATCAGATGGATTAATCATTCATTCTCCTTACAATCAAATCTTCACACAAAGAAGAATCCCTCTTCACTTTCAAGCTTATGATGAAGGAGAAATATACTATTCTGTAAATGGAAGAAGACTTAGAAGATTATGTAGGGGCTGTGATGTTTATGAGAGAACTAAGAATTTCCGAATCGGCCCTAACAACCTACTTGTTAGATTTGAAAAAGGCAACCAAACATTGGAAAAAACAGCTTGGTTCACATTATCAAGACCAAATAAAGTAAATTCGCGTAGAACATATTGGCACGGCACACCCATTACTGGTATACTAGCTACAGGATATAGCGACTTTAGACTTTCAAAAACAAGAAACAGACAACATCCAGGATTAGTGTACTTTACAAAAACAAGAATTAACATCAGAGCAGATAACTTACCTCAAATTGAAGGTAACTATACAATCTGGTTATTCAATGATACAGATTTCTTGAAGTTAGGCAATTTGAATGTAAACAGAAGGGAACAAAGATCAATCTACAGAACAAGCATCAAAGGGTATCTAAGAGGCACTGTAGAAGAAAACCTTGTTGACAAATACGACGGAGCATTATTAGAAGTCGAACCAACAGGCTACGATTTACCGTACCCAACAACAGAAACACTCCTTTGGTTCAATAGAACTCCAAGAACAAACTTCTTAGAAAACGGAGAAGCCTGCATCAATGGAAGACAGTGCCAATCTGGCCAATGTGTTGACGAAATTTGTGTTTAATTTTTTTTTATTTTATCTCACAACTCTCATCTTTCTTTCTTTAGAAATTAAACGTTCAAGATAATCTATTTTGCGCATTAATTCAAGTTTCTCTCGATCGTGCTCAGTCAAAATCTTTGCATATTTGGTCAGTTCAAAATCTCCTTTCTTAATTTCTTTGCTAATTTCAACAAACTTTTCAACTTCCTTTCCAAACTCATCAACTCGAACAGCTGCAGAATTAATCTTCACTTGAGCGTCATTGTATTCTTTGATATTTTTATTCAAATTTTTGAGATATATTTTCAACTCTTTATCCAGCTCAGCATCAAATTTAGTTAGAATCTGACTCTGCATTTGACTTTTTACCAACTTAAAATCATAAAGCTCTTTCTGAAAAGATTCTTTCAGTTCATTCAAAACAGAAATATCTTTTTGAAATTGTTCGGTCAACTTTCGATGGTTTTCACAAACAAGAGAAATCTCATTCCGCAACTTTGCAATATCATCGCGAGTATCAGCTATATCATTCCGATTCTGCTTAGCTTTATCAGAAATCTCATCTATACTTTCTTTAAGTTGGAGAATCCCCTTAATACGATCTATCATACTGCTGGAGTTTCTTCAGGTGCTTCCTCTTCTTCCCCTTCTTGACCTTTATGAGATGGAACTGCTGCTTTACTGATAATCATTATATCTCCAATACTCCTAACAAGTTGGTGAGGAACGATAACTCCTTTAGCACTTCCTAACACTCTATTTAGAAAAGAATTCTTAGAAGCTCTAACTCGCCAACCAAATACCTTATTGTTTGTTAGAATAGACTCTTCAACATCACCAAAGTATTCTCCATGATCAGTAAATACACGCATATCGTAAGTTTCAGACACTTTTTTCATTCGTAACATATTAAACCCCTCCTTTCAATAATATGCTAGTAAAGCGTGTTTATATATTTTTTGGTTGGATTTATTTATAAATACAACAATTTTATTTAAATCCTAACTTTAAGGCCTCAACATTAATTTCTAATAATCTCAAAACTACCTATAACTTACCAAAACATGGAGGATGATACAAAATGGAAAAAGGAAAAGAAAAAGGAACGTGCCACTCCTGCGGTTGCTAATTAAAATGAAAAGGCACATTGGACGGGCTGGGTTTGCCCCTCTTTTCCCGGCCCTCCAATTTATTTTTTTAATTGTCAACATTTAAATAATGACACCTTCTATCAAATCTTATGAAATATGATAATATTACAATCATTGGTACCTCCCATATTGCTAAACAAAGTATGAAGGAGGTTAAGGACCACATTGAAAATAAGAAGCCAGATATTATTGCACTTGAACTAGATAAAAAAAGAGTTATTGCATTACTATCAGAAAAGAAGAAACAAAAAATCGGATTAGGAC
>JBHPEA010000042.1:0-9001 GCA_042577505.1 Nanobdellota archaeon | reverse complement strand
GTTTACTTAATCCTAATCACCTTAGTCTTGGGAATTATCTTGACATCAATCACTATAAAGAATATTAACACAAACTGGTTTTTTCATACAAGATCAGGTATGTTTCCTACAGCACCTAAATTTATATTTTTCTTCTTTTCAATGCTCTATGGTTTGGGAATCCTCGATATACTCAATCCATTAGTAATAGTTTTAAACGTATACCTATTCATCCTATCATTAATATTATTTTTCAATATTATTAATCAAAATGTCACAAAGTAAAACATACAACTATACGGCGGACTTTCATATTCATAGTATCTACTCTCCACCTTCCTTCATCAAAGGATATGCTAGTAGATCTTCCATTCAGGACATTCTTAATATTGCTAAATCAAGAGGTTTAAGAGCAATAGCGATTACAGATCACAACAATATAACAGGTTCCCTTTTAGCCCATCAAATGGCTAAAAAAATGGGTATTATAGCTGTACCTGCGGTAGAAGTATCATCAAAAAGTGGTCATATCCTAGCATTTAACGTAACATCTCAAATTAAGATGGGTATGACAATACGAGAAACTGTAGATAAAATTCATGATGAAGGTGGATTAGCTATTTGTGCCCACCCTATGCTCCCCATAGTTGGTGTCGGTAAAAAACACATACCTAAATTTGATGGGGTTGAACGAATTAATGGGAGAGCTCCAAAACAGCTTCCTCAAAAATTAATACCTGAAAACTTATTTTACACAGGTGGAAGTGACGCTCACACACTTAAGGAAATTGGGAATACTTTAACTACCTTCAGAGAGCCGATTAATGAAATTGAGGATATTCTAAATCAACTTAAATCAAGAAAAAATTCTACTTTTAAAGCCACAAAAAGAAGAACCTTCTATGAGGTTATTGTCCCATCGTTAAAAAATTTCTCAAGGTACATCATAGATCACATGTATTAAAGGCTCTTGAACTTAATTATCCAACAAATATTTAAACTCCTAGATTCTTCTTACTTCATGAAAATTCCTAACATTATAACACTAAGTAGGTTATTATTTATACCCTTAATTTTACTCACCTTATACTCAAATGAACCAAGATATCTTATTTTAAGCATTTTCTTCTTTTTAATTGCAATAGCAACAGATAGTATTGATGGTTATATTGCCCGTAAGTTCAAAAATCAAAAATCAAAATTTGGTACTTTTCTTGATCCTCTAGTCGATAAAATGCTCATACTTTCAATGTTCTTTGCATTTTCAGACTTAGGATTAATCCCACTATGGCTTCCATTAATATTCTTATTCAGAGAATTGTTAGTTACTTGTGTAAGACAGGTATGCTCAGGTGAAAAAAAGGTTGTAGGAGCAAATTGGATGGGGAAAAGTAAATTTGCAATGCAAGCAATAGTTATAATCTACACCCAATTTTTTCTATTATTCGAATCATTAAATATAATCACTGGATTTCTCACACAGAGTATCGTTTTCTACATTACACTAATTATCACCACAATCTCAATCGTTTATGCAATAAACTTCATATGGTGGTATAAGGATGAACTTTTAAGTGACCTATAATAATTCTACATATCTTCAATACCCACGAAAAATTTATATAAGGATCTTAATTAGAGGAACAGATGGATGAATATAAGAAATTAAAAAACTTGATTGATGAGCAAAAAGAAGGGAACGATTATCTTAACTCATTAAATCTTCATATTTGCAATAATGATCACGAAAATGTAATTATCATCTCCAAAAAATTTGGAAAAAGAGTTCTTTTTTTAACAGGAAGAAATGCTATGAGAAATCTTGGTTTCGTTAGAAAATATTTAGACTTGTTTAAAAAAAATGGACTAGAAGTTACTCACTTTGATAATATATCATCCAATCCAACCCTTAAAGAGATGGAAGAATGTGTTGAATTAGCAAAAAATTTCAAACCAGATTTTATTTTTGCATTAGGTGGGGGCTCTACTATTGACACAGCAAAAGCAATAAGTTTAGGTCTCTTCGGAAAAATATGGGATTTTGTTAACAAGAAATCAGAAATTGTTGATTCAATCCCAATCGTAGCAAGCATAACAACCCTTGGTACAAGTAGTCAAGTAACACCCTACGCAGTTATCACAAATACAGATACTGCTGAGAAAAAGACAGTAAAAAGTCTTAGGATCCTTCCAAAACTATCAATAGCTGATATCGATATTATCAAACACGCTCCCAAATCAATTGTTTCATCAGCAGGTTTCGATATGTTGTGCCATTGTATTGAAGTGTATACGAGAAAAGAATGTTCAGAAATTGCCGATATCTATTTGAAAGAGGCGTTTAGGTTAATCGGAAATAACTTAATACCTTCTTTTAAGGAAGACAACCCAGATTACATTTTAAACATGGCTTATGCAGATATCTATGCAGGAATTGCATTGAGCCTTATAGGAACACATGTACCCCATGCAATTTCACACCCCCTATCTGCAAGATTTCCAGAAATCAAACATGGAGAATCCTTAGCTTATGTCATGCCTGAAACTTGTAAATTACAAATCGAAAAAGGAGATGATCAGACTAAAGAAAGATTCAAAGAAATCTCTTTAATGATTGGAGGAGACGAAGATTTTAACAAAACACTCCAATCTTTTATATCTAATCTAGATCTGAAGAAGAATTTTAGAAAGTTTAATAAGAACGAAATTGATATGATAACCAAAGATACTTTGAGTTATAGAAAAAGCAGTGTGGAAAGAAGTCCAGTTCATTTCACTGAGGAAGATATTAAACACATTATTACCAAATCATTAGAATAAAAGAGGTGTAGTACGTGAGTGAAGTATATTTCAAAGATGTTAATGTTCTAAAGGGAGAAATATTCTCACTTCTAAAAAAAGAAGGTTACCAAGCTGTTGATATGCATTACCACACAAGATACAGCTATGATGGTCTAGCTTCGATTCCTGCTGTTTTGAGGAAATGTGAAAAAGGATCCTTTGGAACAGCGATCACAGATCATAATCACATCGGAGGAGCTATCAAAGCAGCTAAAATAAATAAAAAAGTTTTTTTTGTTCCAGGTATGGAAATTAACTGCCATACTGGTGTCCATATTTTATTACATTTCTATAACGCCAAAGAGATGAAAGAATTTTTTGATAAAGAAATTGCAAAAACTCTACGAAAAAATCCTTGGTTTATTGGTCTAACCCATGACGACCTTGTCGATAGAGCATCAAAATACAACTGCCTAATTACAGCCCCACATCCCTATGGTCCTGGTTTCATGGGAATTATGAGATTTCGAATTCATCAAAAAACAATCAAGAAAATAAATGCAATTGAAGCAATAAATGGATGTTGCTTAAGAGACATGAATAAAAAAGCCATAAGTTGGGGTGAAAGAATATCTAAACCTTTTACAGGAGGATCTGATGGCCATTGTCTTGCTGAGTTAGGAACTTCATTCACTCTATGCAAGGCATCCAATGTTGAAGAATTTTTAAACGAAATTAAAAAATCAAGATCAATAGTTCTTGGTCATGAGGAACAAATTTTATCTGATGCAATACATACAGTTGAAAAATTAGCAAGAGAGGAAAAGAAAACACCGCCAAGAATCATGAGAAGAATATGGAAAGATTGGGGAAGACTAGAATGGAACTATTTAAAAAAACTGATCACAAAACACAACTTTATCCACTACTACAAATCACACCACCACCACATCAAAACAAGCGATTTAAAAAAACATAAACATACAACCCACCTAACCAAATATTCAAAATGATAAACAAAATACTACTAGCAATCATCATTTCAGCAGGGCTTACCCAATTAATAAAAATTTCAATACTGGTATTCAAACATAAACAACAGTTCTACTGGAAAGATTTTTTCGTAACTGGAGGAATGCCAAGTGCACATTCCAGTGTGGTCACCTCACTTTCATTAATTATTTTTCTTACTGAAGGATTAAGTTCTTCTTTTTTCATATCAATAGTCTTAATGTTAATCGTAATAAGGGATGCTATGGGTGTTAGAAGATCTGTTGGGGAAGAAGGTAAAATTCTAAATGATATTATCAAAAAATCAAAATTAAAAGTACCGAAGGTACATTATTCATTAGGACATACACCAAAAGAAGTATTCGTAGGAGTAGTTATTGGAATTCTTACATCAGTGATAATCTATTTATTTTAAAATTCTAATTTCCTTCCCCATTAAAAAAATCCCCTACTCTTTTCTCATAAAGTCCAGTAATTTGCATATCCCATCCTTTTGGGAAGCATCTTAGATAATTCTCCCATGCATATCTCTCATCTAAAAATATCACAACACCTTTATCAGTCTCACTTCTTATACACCTTCCAGCGTTTTGCATACATTTAGTTATTGCTGGAAAAATATAACCATAATCCCAACCCTTTCCATACTTTTCTTCATAATATCTTATACACTCTTTTGTTTCTAAATCTGGCCTCTCAAGAGGCAATCCAACAACAATGACACATTTCAAATAATCTCCAGGCAAATCAATCCCTTCTCCAAAACTACCCATTGAAACGCCCATTAACACAGCACCTTTATCCTTATAACTCTTAAATTTCTCCAACACCTCTTCCTTAATCTCTTTACTTGCTCCTTGTATCTCTTTTATCAAAGGTTTTACACACACCTTGCTTAGAAATTGATAAACATTTTCTCTTATCTGATAACTCGGAAAGAAAATTGCTGTATTTCCTGGTACTCTCCCAATAATCTTCGCACAAATATGAGCAATATTCCTAAACTCTTCATCACTTCTTCGAGTAAACTTAGTTGTAGTCTCAGGAATAATCAAATTTAGACGATTCTTAGTCGGAAACGGGCTCTTGTACTCTTTCTCCACCACTTCACTAAATCCAAGAAGATCCTTGTAAAAAGCTGTAGGGGTAAGCGTTCCAGACATTATTATCGATGAATGAACATTATCAAAAACATCCCTTGTGACAGAAGCAGGATCCAACGATCTGTACAAAAGTGAATACATCAATCCCTTACTCGTTTCAATTCCAGAATAAATCCTAGTAAATCCTTCATCCGCTCCCTTCCAATTATCTAAGAAACTTCCAATGCTTCCAATAAAACTAAATCTTTGCTCTTCTCTTACATCATCACCAATCTGAACAAGTTCCGTACTAAACTGATCATAATCACAAATTTTTGAAACTTCATTGATAAAATCATTTTTCCCAATAACAACTTCCTGAGCATTCTCATCAACTCTTAGATATAACTTATCCATAACACCTCTCAACTTCTCTAGACGTTCCTTAACATTATAACTATACTTCTCCGCTTCAGATACAGCTCTGTCCACAACAAAATTAGTCAGCTTAAAGGACATTAAATCACGACACCTTCGACCAAGATTATGACCCTCATCAACTATAACGATACAATCATTCAATTCCTTCTTTGTTTTCTGTAAAAATATTCTACGAATGGATGGATTAAACATATAGAAATAATCAGCAATAACGACATTTGCTTTCTCCCCCACCATCATACTAACTTCATACGGACACAACCCTTCATTTTTACATAAACTTATTACATCACCTATTTGAACAGCTCCCTCACCAACTAATTTTGAAATTACATTATGGGCTTTTACACTAGCTTTCCCTTTCTCCCGAGCATTTGTATAGAACTCACAAGATTTATCTTCCACCAAATGCCTACAGAATTCTCTAAACTCACCTGCATTCAAAGAATCAACTTGGGGTTGCAAACACATGTTGTTTTTTGCTATCATATCAACGCAACAAATTTTCTGATTAGATTCTTTATTGATATCTCTAATAGTCTCAATAGCGATATTATGCTGAGTCTGTCTAGCTGTTAGAAAAAATACCGTTTTTTTATTCTTCAATGCATAAGATAAACAAGGGGCTAAAGCAGCGATAGTTTTGCCAACCCCTGTTGGAGCATGAAAAAGTAAATTTTTCTTATTCTCAACACATTTCCCAATCTCTTCCATCATATCAGATTGTTGATCTCTAATTTTACTGTAAGGGAATAAATCTGTCATAAAAATAGCATAACATGCCTCTTTTTATACCTTCCCCTAACATTTTCGGATAAACTACTTACTATGTAAGTAGAAAAACATCATTAAGCGAATTTTTAATAAAAGATACCTACCCTGTAGGTAAATCTATGTTCTCATCATGTAGGAAAAAATCCAAATTGGAAGAATAAACCTTCTTACTTAGTAAGAGAAAGCTTTTTATATTTTAACTTACGGAGTCAGTTAAAAAGAGGTTGTGTGGATCTCATTAGATTATGAGTAATTTGGAACAAATAAAAGGGGGGCGTACTGAGAGAGCTAGATCTCTCCATGAAAGTCTCTCATCTTTAGACAGTCTTTTTTCTCAATTAAAATCTCAATATAATATTCCAGAAGAACACCTTATCGAATTGCTAAAATCCAGTAAGAAATCAGAAACACTTTTCATCCCCCTTTCTATTCTTTCTATGAGGCCTCTTGGAATTCTTGAATCCATAACCAAGTACCTCCACGAAAATATCAACCTCACATTCTCTCAAATCGCTACCCTTCTATATAGAGATCCAAGGACTATTTGGGCAAGCTACAATAAATCCAAGAAAAAGTTCAAAGACAAATTCGTTGCAGACTATTCCTCAATCCACATTCCTATTTACGTTTTTCAAAATAGAAAATTCGGTACCCTTGAATCAGTAGTTAGGTATCTGAAATTTGACCACAATATGAAACTCCACGAAATAGCTATCGCTCTAAACAGAGACGACAGGACAATTTGGACATGCTTATCAAGATCAAATAAAAAATGAAGAAATCGAGAAAATTAATACAAAAATATGTAACAGGAAGCCTTTCAGTGGGCATTCCCGACTCAGAAATTAAGCGAGACTTATTAAACTGGGGCTACACAGATTCTGAAGTAACAGAACTTCTCGCATATTACTCTACTAGAATTACTCCAAAAACTCATTCAAAGGAATTAATCGATTCATATGTGATTGAAAGTATGTCACAAGGATCTCGAAAAAGATCAATTAAAAATGATCTGTTAAAATGGGGTTATACTCCAAATGAAGCTGAATTATTAATTGAAGAACATTCGAAAAAACAATTCCCTTTGATCCCAATTATTTTAATTACATTCATTTCAATAATCGGATTTACAATATTATTTGGGCCCAAATTAACTGGTTTAGTTACAGTCACAAAGATCGTTGATTTCGATGAAAACATAAATTTAATCTACTCTCAAGACGATTCATTCACTTGGACACCCTCAGAAGAAGGTCCACTTGAATCTCTTTATCTAGGAGGAGAAATTGAGGGAACCGGAGAAGTAAAAGTAATTCTAAAATACCAAGGAGAATCTTATACGATCCTTGATAGTGCAAATTTAATAAGAATCCCTCCTGATATCGACGATGTTACAAAAGTTGAAAACTCTTCAGATATAAATTTCAATTTAATATATGGAAATGATCCAAAATTCGATCCTGAGAATGATGGTCAAGAACCACAGGAGGGAATAATCGATATATCTATAGACAATTTCAACACAGACATTGAAATAAAAGAAGAAAATCTTTGCACCAGATGGAAAATCTTCTCTCAAGAAGAATTAACCTCAACAGAGATTTGTAACGGCAATGAAATGTGCTGTAATTTCATCGATTTAGCACCTACAAACGAAAATTGGGATAATGACTTCTACTTAAACTACGGTAAGTATGATTCAACTACAAATAACATAATAAGTGCTCAAATATTATATGTAGATTACTCGGTTGATCCAGAAAATCCCCATTCTGAAGTCTTTTACTCAGATTGGATAAATATCTTAGCTTCGTTTACCCAAGATACAATCTCATTCTCCAACGAATGTATTGACACATGTAACCTCCCATCATTAGATGGATCGAGGTATAGACTGGAAATTCTAGTTAATGATGCAAAATTAACCATTAACAACATATCATACTCAAAAACACAGAAAACTGTAAACCACCTTCCCGAGTTTATCAATATCCCAGATATCACATTAGAATATGGAACATCAAAGACAATTGACTTATCAGATTATGCATATGATGACGATAATGACCAATTATCATTCTATTACTCAACTGGAGAGAATATCTTAATTGATATTGACGGTAACTTAGCAACAATATCACATATTGAGGACTTCATTGGTACAGATTATATCTTCTTCATTGCAAACGATACTGAGTCAGTTGGTGTTTCCAATACTATAAAAGTAGTAGTCACGGAAATAGTTAAAGAAGTAGAAATTAGCGAAGAATCAATTCAAGGGCAAGCGATTATTGGAAAACCAGTTACTTGGATAAAGAAGATATCATTAAATGAATCAACTCACAATTTGAAGATACCATTGACGGAAGCTGCAACTAATATTACAGTTACGGAAACAATTGGAAATTTCAAAGATAAAATTGATGAAAACTCCTTAAGAATAATTGAAAAAGGAGTTGAAAAGACATTAAATGAATATGAAACAGAAACCAAACTTAAAAATATTAATGATAGAATAAAAATTCTGAATTTGAAGAAAAGGGGAGTAGTTTTAGAGAAGGATAAAGTTAAGGACATTAACAAAGAGATTGTTGATCTTGGAAGCGAGGCTAACAGACTTACAACTTATGCAACAAAAAGTGTTTCTCAACCATCATGGTTCGAAAGCTTAATGGAATGGATTATTGGTATTACAGGCTTTGCAACAGTGGATGAAATCAAACCCGAACCAGAGTTGATCATTGAAGATCACGTTCAAGATCTTGAAATTACTTATGAGACCCCCCCTCCTGAAGCGATTGAGAAAGACCTCGGAAACAATCGGAAGCGAATTACTATTACATCAGAAACCCATTATGAAAATGTTTTTGCATTTACTGATGTTAATAATTTACCAAGAAATTCATTCAGATTATATTGGATTAAGGATACAG
>JBHPEA010000041.1:0-9147 GCA_042577505.1 Nanobdellota archaeon | reverse complement strand
AAATTAAAGGAAGCTGAGAAGAGATTCAATATTGCTAAAGAGAAGTTTAAGAAAGAGGGTGGAAGAACTACTCAAAAAGACATTAGAAAGAACTTCCCCCAATCAGAAGCAAAAGTATCTTTAATGGTCACAGACCTAGAACACAAAGGCTACCTAGAAAAAATTAAAAAAGGTCGTGGCAATGTTATTATTCTAAAGAAAAAATAATTTAAATCAATCTCTACTACCCAACATCTATGGAAGGGATCAAACATTATACTGGTTTAGTCGCAGCTACGTATGCTGCTTTAACACTAGGATGTTCTAGTATGCAACCTATCCAAGAAACATGTCCAAATCCTAGTTTAGATACACAAGTAAAAATCGAACACCAAGAGCTAAAAAAAGAAGAAGATAAACAAATGACAACAACTGACTATTTAGAAGCTGCTGCAATACTAACAGGATTCGTTGGATCAATTATTTTTGTTGGTTATCTATCTCAACAATAACTTCCTAATTTTTCTATAAATAACTGGAGATATAGCTAATAATGCTAATAAACCAAATGCTATAAGCACATCTAAAGAAAAAATATCTGAAAATTTATCTATTGTATTGATTTGCCATCCAGCATAAGCAATAATAAATGATCCTGGAAGAACTCCAAAAAAAGTCGTCCATATAAATCTAAAAATTGGAATTTTAGCCAATCCTGCAGCTACATTAATTAGAAAAAAAGGAAATATTGGAATAAACCTCATAGTAAGAAGATAATTAGCACCGTTTTCCCTAAGTTCCTGTTTAAATTTCTTTAACCTATCCCCATATCTATCTTGAATCCAATTCCCAAAAAAATAACGAGTGAGTAAAAATGCTATAGTACCTCCTAACGTTGCTCCAATTATTGCAAATATCCCTCCATATAATGCTCCAAAAAGAAATCCTGAACTGACCGTTAATACTAAAGATCCTGGAATAGATAAAGCAGCTACTATCATATAAATCAGGATAAAAGCAACAACTGAAAGAGAATAATTATTATCAACATAATCTCTCAACATTTCTTTATTATCTCTAAAACTCTCTTCTGTTAAAAAGAATCCAATATCGAAATACCAAAATATAAAGAATATCGATAACAAAATAACAAGAATGATGGCACTTGGTATTCTTTTTCTCATCAACCTTTAAGTTTACATAACCTTTATAAAAATTTGTGACAACCACAAAAGGAATGGTAAAGATAAACATATCAAAGGAAGACGTTTCGAATCATGAAACAGATGTTCTAATTATTGGATTATTTGAAGGGGGTAAGCTAGAACCAAAAGTAAAAGAAATTGACAATTTAATTAACAACGAGATCTCTTACTTATTAAGTTCAAAGGAATTCAAAGGAGAAAAAGACCAACTTAAGATTATCAACACACATAGAAAATCCTTAGTAAAAAAGATAATCTTGGTGGGATTGGGAAAGAAAGCTGAATTCTCAAGAGAGAAACTGAGAAGAGTTTCAGCAAAAACTGCAAAACTGATTAGAGACCAAGGAACAAAAAAATACTCAACATCTTTAGTGGGTGATACAGGAGCAATCGTTGAAGGCATCATCCTTGGATTATATGATTTTAACAAATACAAAACAGAAAAAGAAAAAATCAAAGAGATCGAAGAGGTCACGCTATTAGGAGATCATAAAGAAAATGATGTTAAAAGAGCAGAAATTCTTGCAAATAACGTTTGTTACGTAAGAGATCTTATTAACGAACCTGCAAACACAGTAACTACAGAAACACTAGCAAATGAAGCAAAGAAACTAAACACCAATGTTAAAGTACTAGACATAAAAGAAATTAAAAAACTTGGTATGGGTGGAATTGAAAACGTAGGAAAAGGAAGTGACAAAGAACCAAAATTAATTCTTATTGATTACAATTCAAATAAAGGATCTCCTATTGTATTAATAGGAAAGGGAATAACTTTTGATAGTGGTGGTTTAGACCTAAAACCAGGATCCTACATGGAAGATATGAAAAGTGATATGGCTGGAGCTGCTACTGTATTAGGTACGGTAAAAGCAGCTATTGAATTAAAGATCAAAAAAAGAGTAGTTGTAGTAATTCCGGTTGCTGAGAATAAACCTGGATCAAAAGCATATCGACCTGGAGATATCCTTAAAGCTTACAATGGAAAGACAGTTGAAGTGGCTAACACTGATGCAGAAGGAAGATTGCTGTTAATGGATGCAATAAGTTATGCAGAAAAAACTTACAAACCTAAAGCAATTATAGACATTGCAACTCTAACTGGTGCTAGCATAATTGCACTGGGACATGAAATAGTCTCGCTAATGTCTAATGATAATGATTTGAAAACAAAACTAATGAAAGCATCTGAAAAGACCGACGAAAAAATGTGGGAGCTTCCTTTGATTGATGATTACAAAGATCTAATAAAAAGCGATATTGCAGATTTTAGAAATGTTCCAAAAGAGAGTGTGGGACCTGGAACTATCGTAGGTGGAATATTCTTATCAAACTTCATAGAAAAAACTCCTTGGATCCATCTTGATATAGGAGCTGCAGGATGGGCTAACTCTGACAACTCCTATAAGAAAAGGGGCGGTACAGGGGTTTGTTTGAGAACATTCATAAAATTCTTAGAAGAGTGAATCCCAAGATCCAATATTTTTTGGGTCATACACCTCCATATTTTTTATGTCGGGATACTAGCATTCTTATATTGGATCTCAGGATTTTTATAATCACGCAATACTATATAGAAGAAACTACTACATTATAGTATGCTTTAAAAGTAAAATAATCGATTTAACTTAATAAACAAGAATTTATCCAAACAACCATTCCCAAATCCCAGCAAAGAAACCTTTCTCTTCAGTCTCTGGAGGGGGTGGAGGTGGCGGGGGTGGAGCAACAGGTCCGGTAATAACTATCTCTTTGTCAACTTTTGTTCCTTCAATATTCAATTCCACAACGTAAGTTCCTTGAGCTACTTGAATCCCTTCGCAATCTGCACTTGTACAGTGATTGTAAGCGAGTTGATTCCATGCAGAAAGATCTTGGAAATGACCTGGCAATAATGTCAAAATAGAAGTTTCAGTACATTGACCAGGTGGGTTCAATAACAATTTTTTGCCACCTTTTTCTTTAATTGTAAATCCAGATACGCAACCAGGTGATGTAGTAATCTCAACCTCTGAATTCCCTGTATTCTGAGCTGCGATTGTGATTGGTGTGCCTTCAGGATAAGACTTCTCGGAAACTATATAGATTTTATTAGGATCATAAATAGCAATTTGTTTTTTAATTCTATTCACAAATAAGTAATAATCTCCCTGAGGTGCATAATCCCCTTCGCAATCTGCATACTTACATTTATCAAAATATTTTTGATCCCATGTAGCTACAATTTTTGTTTCATTCTCTCTTAAAATAACTCTACCTACTGCTGGTGTACAGTATTTTTCAGGAAGAAGTTTTAGGAATTTCTCCCCATCGTATACTGAAAATGAAGGGTCACAGATCCCTCCTCTAACAATAACTAAAGGTTTTACACCAGTATTTGTTGCTCTAATTACTATTGGTTCTCTTGGCAAAAAAGAATTTTTCTCAAGCTCTACTTTTAACGTCTGAATAATAAAAATCCCTTCTTTTCCCCTCATACCTAAGAATGAAAATTGTGATGAATCAAGATACAAAGGTAATTTCAAGAATTCCTGAGATTCTCCTTCATATAAAGACACATTAATATCATCATAGTTAGCCTGTGAGATTACAACATTTGCTTTCTTTAAACAAAAACTCCCTGACATACAAGTTGGATTCTCAATTGACACTAATGTAACTGAAACAGTAGTCCCTGCAAAATCTGCGGTTTGACCTTCAGAAAGCGAAAATTCCTGATTTAACCTTACATTTATAGCAGAAACAGCACTAGAGACCAGGACTAGCATAACCAATAGTACAAACGCTCTTTTCATAACACTTCTTTAAAAGGTGCATATAAATAGGTTTCGGAAATTTAATCACAATAAAGATTATATATTAAAGCCTATTACCTATACATATGTCAGCTGAGAAAGAGGTTGTTAACTTATGGCTGAATGATAGGGGTTTCTTTACGGTTTCTAATATAAAAGTCTCAGGTAATAAGAACATTGGAATATTAGCTTTGAAATTTAAAGAAGGAAAGATCGATAAAGTAAGACACGTTGAAGTTAGGTGTTCCATAACTGGGAGTTCTGATTCTCAACTTATGAAAGATTTGAAAGAATTCGTAAATTACAGATTTTTACATGAAGACGTAGGAAAAATTCTCAGAAAAAAAGTGGGTGTTGTTCCTAAAAACTTGGAGAGGGTACTTGTCATAGGATCATTAACAAAAACAAAGATGGATGAATTAAAGGAAGATCTGAAAAAAAGAGAAATCAAAGTCTTCGAATTTGAAGATGTGTTAATTGATGTCTTAAGAAACTTAGATACCCAGTATTACAAAAACGATGTTATAAGGACATTACAATTATTCAAATTCTTATACTTAGCAAATCCTTCAAAACTAGCAAATTCCTTAAGCAGTGGAAACTATATTCTTAACTTATCCAAAAGACAGAAATTCTTGAAAGAACTGTTAAGCGAAGAGGATATGAAAAAAGGTCTAAGAAAAAGTTCAGAAGAAGACATCATGAGTATCTTAAAACATACATCCCTAAAAGATCCAGAAAAACTAGCCAAAGTTGTGGAAAGCCAATTACTCAATAGAAGAACAAGAAAACCTTTCTTAGATGCATTGAACAAAAGAAGAAAAGTTAGAGAAGTTATTAAAGGTGATATTAAAGAAGAGAAACTAAGTAGATTTTTTTAGAAATTACTTCTGATATATTTCCACATTCTTATATTTCCCGCCTTGAATTGAATGGACAACTCCCTTAAAAAAATCATCTGTTACTGATGGAAGGCCAATATCAACTAATTTTTCCAACTCTACTTTTTTTAGACCTAAATGACCATTTCTAGTTACATTTTCTAATTCAAAACCCATTTTTATGGGGAGTTGCTCTTCTTCGGATGGTACATCACTCGAATACAGCTGTAGTTTATTACGTTTATCAAAATCATCTGGTTGTAAAGCTCGTCTTAAACTCTCAACAAATCTGCTTGCTTGGCCGATTTGATCAGAGGCTGAATAAGAATTAACTTTACCTTCCTTCGCATCTTCTATAAGCCTTTCTGTAAATGATAATAGTCGTCCTTCTTCTAGCGCTCTCGCAAATGTCTCATAATCCGTAAAAAAGTACCATTTCATCTAAAAAAGAAATCTGAATTCGTTTTTAAGGTTTATGATATACATAACTTTTAAGAATAATTTTCGATTATCTTCCTTTAATGATTGAACAAAAAATTAGCGATGAAGAGAGAAAATCATTTGATCACATTCTAGGTGTCACGAGGGGACAGGCTGAGGAATTAGCATCAGAACCACTAAAATACTGGATAACTGTTAGGGATAGACTTGACAGGTTGTATGGGGGTAAGCTATCTGATGGAGAATCTATGCCAACAGCGGTTGCTGAAATGGTTGCAGATCAAATGTGGCATGTAAAACAAAGGATTGATTGGTACGAAAGAGACTCCAACCCCTAATGCATTACCTTTAAATACCTTAATTCTAGATAAAAAGTAGATGAAGTTAACCAACAATGCTAAGATAATTTTAAGAGAAAGGTACTTACGAAAAAACAAAAAAGGGAAAGTAGTTGAAACTCCTAGCCAACTTTTTAGAAGGGTGTCTAGAGATATTGCAAAAGCAGATTCAAAATATCCAAAACAAAGAAAGAATATAAAAAAAACCGAAAATAAATTCTTCAAAATAATGTCTTCATTAGATTTTCTCCCAAATTCCCCTACCTTAATGAATGCTGGGACTAAAAACGAACAACTTGCAGCTTGTTTTGTACTTCCAATCGAAGACAGTTTAAATTCAATTTTCACAACATTGCATAAAACTGCTATTATCCACAAATCGGGTGGTGGAACAGGATTCGACTTCTCAAAACTTAGGTCGAGAAATGATTATATCTTAGAAACTGGTGGTACTTCATCTGGACCTGTCTCTTTCATCAGAGTTTTTGACTCTGCAACAGAACAAGTTAAACAAGGTGGTAAAAGACGTGGAGCAAACATGGCAATTCTAAGGATCGACCATCCTGATATTGAAGAATTCATAATTGCAAAACAAAAATACCCAATTAATAATTTCAACTTCTCAGTTGCCATTACAGATAACTTCATGCAAGCTTACAAAAAAAGAAAATCTTTCCATCTAGTGAACCCTTTAACTAAAAAGAAAACAAAAAAAGATCCAAGGAAACTTTTCGATTTATTATGCAAATCTGCTATGTTAACAGGAGATCCAGGAGTTATTTTCATAGATACTATTAACAAACACCACCCATTAAAAGAAAAAATAACTGCAGTAAATCCTTGTGGCGAACAACCATTATTGCCTTACGAAGCTTGTAACTTAGGATCAATCAATCTTTCTAATCATTACAAAAATGGAGATGTCGATTGGAATAAATTAAGGACTACTATCTATGATGCAGTTCATTTCCTAGACAACGTTATTGATAGATCTGACTACAAATACAAAGAAATCGAAGAAATGACAAAGAAAAATAGAAAAATAGGTCTTGGTATTATGGGCTTCGCTGATTTGCTTTTCAAACTCAAAATTCCTTACAACTCTGACGAAGCAGTTGAATTTGCTTCGCTAATAATGGAATTCATAAGATATGAATCTGAACAAGCTTCCCATGAACTTGCAATTTTAAGAGGCCCATTCCCAAATTTCAAAAAAAGTAAACTAAAAGTAAAATTACGAAATGCTACATTGAACACAATCGCTCCTACGGGGACAATTTCAATGATCGCTGGTTGTTCATCAGGAATAGAACCAGTATTTGCCTTAGCTTTTACTCATGATGTATTGAATCACAAAAAACTATCAGAAGTAAACTTTCCATTAATGGATTATCTTAAGCAAAAGAAACTAAACCTAAAATCAATCTTAAATAAAATCAAAAAGAAAGGGACCTTAAAAGGCCTAAAAGAAATAAAAGACAGAAATGTATTTGTAACTTCTATGGAAGTTGAGCCAAAATACCACTTACTAATTCAAGCAACATTCCAAGTTTATATTGACAATGCAGTAAGTAAAACAGTAAACTTAAAATCTTCTGCCACTATAAATGATGTAAAGAAGATATTTTTAAACGCATATAAATTAGGTTGCAAAGGAATAACAGTTTATAGATATGGATCAAAAGAACAACAGGTCTTAACATTTGGATGTGAAGAATGCCAATAAAAGCTCCAGTTTACCTATGGACCGGAAATGGTTGGGGTAAAACTACTTCTGCATTTGGTGTTGCTCTAAGATCATTAGGTCATGGAAAAAAGGTTGTTGTTGTTCAATTCATGAAAGGAAGAAAAAATAAGATCGGAGAGTACAAAATACAATCTAAACTAAAAAACCTAACAGTACAACAATTCGGCAAAGAAAGCTGGGTAAATTTGAAACATCCTTCCAAAAAAGACATTAATTTAGCACACAAAGGTTTAGACTTCGCAAAAGAATCATTAAAGAAAAAACCATTCCTATTAATCTTAGATGAGATCAACCTAGCAGCAAAGATAGGACTATTAGAAAAAAAGAGAATTCTCGATCTCTTAGATGCAGCTCCAGCAAATATGCACATTTACTTAACAGGAAGATACGCTCCAAAATGGTTAATAAAAAGAGCTAACTACGTTAATGTCATCAATACAAAAAAAGGTCCAAAGAAACTAATGGGAGAAAAAGGAATTGATTACTGATGATTCCAATCATTGACTTTCTAAACAGAATAAAATGGGATCCTCATTGTAATAAAGAAGATTACTCAATTGGTTTCCTAGACATGAAGAAAATAAAGAAAGTAAAATTTACAGACATCAAATTCCAAGAAGGCAACCAATTCTCATTCTTTTTCGAAGACAGCGAAATCCCCTTCCACAGAATAAAAAAACTCTGGAAAAAAAATAAACTAATTTGGGAAAGAAAAACCTAATCAGTATATCCAACACTATTAGCAGGTTGTCCGTCACATACTGCCTTTCCAGGTGTAGTAAGAACACATTCTACTTCATTTCCAATATCTGCTTCCGGATTATAACTTTCATACACAAAAGACTGTGGAACCTGATATCCCCTATCCCTAAGATGTTCTGGAACTCCAACATAACATTCAACTTGATGAGATCCACCCCTACATTTAACATCTAAAACTGGTGACGGGCCTCCTTTTGTTTCTGAAGCTCCGATCATAGCTTGAACTAAGAAAAATCCACTCAACATCGCTGGACCTATAATCCAACTTTTCTTTTTATCAATAGCATCATTCATCCTTTGAATTAATGTTGGTCCTTGTTTTACATCTGTCATTTTAATGGTTCCTTATTGACTTGTATTGTCGATATAGAAAATATATGGAAATCTCCCCTTTTTAAACTTTTCGTTTTATTATTACTATTTAGTGATGACATTTCGAAAGACTTAAAAAGGGTAAAATAGACTTATACTAATCTAGTTTTTACACAAATTTAATAAATTAATAAAATTGTTTTTCTATTATGGCTGAACAACTAGAAGTTTATGATTTAAATGGTAAGCTTATCAGATAGGGATGAGTTTTATTCTGATATTAAAAAAGAGTTCAAAAAGCAGGGTAAGATTTCAAAACAGGTCAAAGGGATAAGGCTATTATTAATGAATTCTAAAGGTAGGATTTATCTTCAAAAGAGAAGTAAATTTAAAAAGGAAAATGCAGGATTATATGATAAAACCATTGGTGGTCACGTTGCAAAAGATCATACTTGGGATATGACCATAATTAAAGAATGTGCAGAAGAGTTGGGCTTCCCCGCTTCAATATTGTCTGATAAGGAATTTAACAAGGCCATAACAATTACAGATTTATCAATTATTGGTATCCTTAAGAGTATCGATAGAATCAATAATTTTCAGTCAATTAGAATTACTCAGAAAGGGGAGAAGTTTATTCAACCATGGATCACAAACATATACGTGGGATATTATGATGGAGCAATT
>JBHPEA010000040.1:0-10338 GCA_042577505.1 Nanobdellota archaeon | reverse complement strand
GTACAAAAAGAAAAAAGAATACTCCTAGCTGATTTTCTTATAAAACACAATAATGTAAACTCAGCCTTTAAAATTAACAATGGTTATGACTTTCATATTGAATGCATGTTTAGAAACTTGAAAGAATTAGAAGAATTTAATGAGAATCTAGAGGAAAAATTCAATATAAAAGATAAAAAAGTATTCTTCTTAATAGAAGACATCAAAAGAGAAACTTTCCTCGAAGATCCTTATGTTTTGGGGTTGGCATGATGGGATATGAATTAGAATTGGAAGAATATATAGATCTATCAGAAGATCTTAATCATTCAGATGATACTTAATCAAAGCTGCACCTTGTATAGACGCAATAAATCTAGCTATCTCAGCAAAATAATAACAAAGAACGACATTCTCACCTTTAGACTTTTCCAATATTGAAACAAACTCATTATTAATTAGTGCTTCTCGACTATGTTGAATATCATACATTGATTCCACATTCTTAGAATAATATGCTTTATGAAAAACATTAAACACCCTAAGAACTTTTCTCAAATACTTAGCTGAAGGTTTAAGCGATGGTATACTTTTCTTAGAATCCAAATACTGATGAGCATACATAATATTATGGGTGATAACATTTATTGAAGTTAAAATATTATACAAAGAAGTATTTTTAACAATATTATACTTCTGTTTCTTAGTAATTATCCTTCTACATAAATTTGTAAACCTGTGAATATTGTTACGAATATCAATTATCTTTTCAAGATCTGGTTTATTATTCTCCAATTGCTCGATTGACATCTCAAACATACTTTCAGTCATTAAAAAAACCTTCCTGATCAGATTATCTAACTCAGACTCGACTCCAGATGATAAATTTCTCAACGTACAGGAATTTTTCTTTTGTTCAATTATCTCAAAACCAAGTAACAATCGAGCATTTTTCTGTATCTTATTGATCACATTTTCATCATCATACTCTACCTTAATTTCATCATACCCAGAAAGATACAAATTCCTCACTATTTGGCTGGTATACCAATTGTTACCAGGTCTAACTTTAATATCAATTTTCTTATATTCTTCATTAAGATTAACCCCAATTCTCAACTCCTTCCCATTCTCAATAATTTCGACATCATCACCTTTAGAAATCTTATTTATTTTAACCCATTTGCTAGGCAAACTCACCATAAGTGTAGAAGGCCCAATTTGATTTACCTTTCTCTGCATAGTAATATGGTAATAGTAGAAAATATTTAAATTTTAGTTATATATTATTATTTTTATTATACTATTATAACATTTTGTATATTCAACACTAAAAGGTAGTAACATATACAAAGCTTTATAAACCAAAATTTACTAAATTATCTATATGGTTGGGGCAGAAATATCATATAGGGGTAATTCTAAATTAGATAGTCTATGGAATAAAGTTTCTGAATTTTATACTGGATTAGAGTCTAATAAAGCATATCGGAAAGATGCAATGACTAGTGGATTAGGCCATACAGTCCATGTTCTTGAAAATATTCAAAGACTGTATAGTCAAAAAGGGGGAGCACCAAGTGAAGAACTGTTAGCAGCAGCAATGTGTCACGATTTAGGTAATTATGCTGAATTGTTCAATGTCAAAAAGGCAAGTAACAACGGAGACAAACATCAGTACTATTCAGCTTTAATTTTAGATGAAATCTTAGAAGACGAATGGGCATCACAATTAATTACAATTAAAAAACTTGTAATAGCTCATAACTTAGAACCTATCTTATTTAAAACAGAAGATGAAGGAATTCTCTATACGGCGGACAAACTTACAAGGTTAGGAACTGACGGATTTGACAGACTTGCATTTGCACGAGATTATGGATTAGCAGACCATGACGAAAAATTCGAAATATTAGTCGAAATTAGTAGCCTTATGGACAAAGCGTATGAGGAAATTGAACAATTAGGTTTGATGAAGGAATATGCAAAGGCCCTTTATGATGAAGGTAAGGAAATAGTCGATCAAGAAAAGGATAAATGGTTCAAAGAAGAAGAAGGACCAGAGGAAGAAGAACATTCTGAAGCTGAAGAAGAACCTGATGAAGAAGATCACGACGAAGGGGAGGAACATTAAAATGGGCTATGACTTAGAGATAGATGATGAAATTGAACTTATAAAATATTTCGATTTGAACGGAACCCGCAACTCTCGCAAGAGAAATTCTCAAGCTTCAAATCCTCGGAAACCGTGTAAGTAGTTACTTTTAATTCAGTTTCACAATGTGGACAATTTGGCATGTTTAATAAATTTTAAAAGGATTATTTAAAATTTAGCATAATCATTTATAAATCCCAACCACAATTTGAGATAAAATGTCAAAAAAAGAAAAAATCCTAAGTTCATTGAGTCCAGTTTTAATCAATAAAAAATCTTCTATCGGTGTTGGACTTTCAAAAAGATTTTTTCTATACAGATTAATGAAAAAAACTGTTGATGTTATTGAGGAAGATCCATATCTTAACTTTATAGCCCTATTAAAAAATTACAAGATTCTAGGAAAATTTCTCGACGGTACAATAGGCGAATTCCACAAAGACAGAAAAAAAATGTATTTCAAAAACTTCTTCAATGATCGAGAACTTTACAAGGTAGTAAAAGAAGATCTAGAAGAATTGTATCCAAAATACAAAGACATCAGAGTCACTATAACAAAAAGAGGAGTTATAATCTACAACAACTACAAAAAAAATGCATTCAACGTTCTTTTAATGACAATCCATTCAGGGATTTGGGTTCCAGAATCAATTAAGAATAAACTTTCTATCTCCGAAAAAGACAGATACAGAGAAGAAGATGTTGATTCTCACAAATTATACTACCGCTTAGTTTTAGAAAAAGGAGGTATATGGATAGACAACAAACAATCAAGATTCGTAGTTGATTTCAATAGAAATTTTGAAAAAGCAATTTACGCAGATAGATCAGAAGAATGGTTAAATGTTGTCTGGAAACATTTACCAACAGAGAAAGAAAAAAAAGATATCTACGATAGTTACAAAGAATTTTACTTCACCTTATTAAAACTAGTAGAAACCCATTATTTCAATATCATTTTTGACGGACATTCTATGAAGAATAAAGATAATCGACCAAATATCAGTTTCGGTACAAGATACATACCGACATTCTATATGCCAATTGTAAAGGGAATGCAGAGAAAGATGATATCTATGGGATATAGCCCCGTGGCGTTAAATAGTCCATATTTTGGAGGTTATATCTTGAGATGGTTAGGACAAAAATTCCCAAATATATTCATTTTCTCAATGGAAGTGAATAAGAAGCTTTATATGAACGATAATCATACTAAATCCTATAAGAGAAAACTGGCTAATATATCAAAAGATATTATGGAAATAGTGAACATAGAAGAAGACATTGAAGAGAAACATAGAAAAAATGATAAGGCTAGTAAATAAGTATTATGAAAAGATTAAAACAAACCCGCTAAAGAGATCAAAAACAGGAATGGAAGCGGAGTTTCATATTCTAGATAATAATGGTAGGATCTCTTCTAGAGCCGACGATTTGATTAAAGACCTTAAAGGGTTGAAAGAGAATATCGACGTTGTAAAAGAAATCGGAAAAAACATGATTGAATTCGGGTGTTATCCTGATGTTCATACTTATAATCCAGCCTTGGACTTAATAGACTCTCTAGAAAAAACTAACCAACTTTGTCTTGATAAGGGGTTGTGGATCTACCCTTTCGGTACCTATCCAGGAAAATTCGAACCTCATGTTAGAAATGAAGATAAATACCAAATAAAAAAATCTATTTTCGGACCAGAGAGAATAAAAATTTCTTGCAGAGTTACCGGTTTCCACCATCACTACAGTTTACCTAAGGGAGTTTTTGATACTAGACTTAAAATGCTTAAAATTATGAGAAAAAGTAAATTGAAAAGAACGATGGTGAGTTCTTACAACTTTGAAATTGCAGCAGATCCTGCATTGACACTATTCACTCAATCATCCCCCTTTTACCAGGGAAAATATTTAGGAAAAGACTCGCGTGTAATTGTATACAGGGGCGGAAAAAAATTAAATTATCTCGAAGGTTTATATGCAGGCCTTCAACAAATGGGAGGTCTTCCCCCCTACAAACACACAGAAACAGATCTATTGATTAGTCTCCATAAAAGATGGTTAAGATGGGAAAGGGAAGTAAAGAAAAAAATTCCTAATGTTGATTTAGATAAAATCTATCCATACAAATTAGATATCACTTGGAGTCCAGTTAAGATTAACAAATTGGGCACTTTAGAACAAAGAGGTATGGATGTTAATTTCATGTCAGTGATGGTTGCAGTAACTGTAATGTTAAAATTCTGTCTTAAAAGAATCCAAAGAGATTTTTTAGAAGTTATGCCAGCAGACTTTGCTATCGACGAACCTTTCAAATTTGAAGATGGAATATTGTATGTTCCACCCCAGTCGTATGTAAGAAACAAATTGCAAATGGAGAGTGCATATGACGGATATGAAAGTAAAGATATGGCATTATATGCGAAGAAGTTCTTTAAATTTGCAAAAAGTGTAACTCCAAGTAGATATTATAAAGTAATTAGACCGATTTATGATATGGTTGATACAAAAAGATCAATGTCAGATAGAATTCTTAGCTATGCTAAATATAAAAAATTCCTTCATAAGAATACAATAAACAACCCAGACGCAGGCGAACTTGCATTATACTATTCAAGACATTTCAGTAAGGATTTACAAATGACAAAGAAAAGACTTGAAGCAGTTTCTCTATTATAATCATTTACTTGTTTTAATTTCAACAACATCTCTATGTTGTAAAGGATGATCTTTTCCAACTGGGAGTTTCTTCCTAACATCCATAGCTTTTACAAAGTGATCTCCTATATCTGTATGAATATGGTAAGCAAAACCTAATGCAGTAGTTTCAGGAGGTAATAAGAAACAATCTGGCAAAACATTGCCATCCTTATCTTCTAGTTTATTCACACCACCAGGAAATATTGCTATGTAACCTAATAATTTGAAGACCGCATTATCTAAAACATCTTGAACACCAGTAGAACCATATTTATCTAAGATATTCTCTTTAATCATAGCAAAGCCTTTTTTCTGATTATCTGCCAATTTAGATTCATCACTAATTTTAAACTCCTTCTCCCCAGCAGTATACTCAATTAAATTATTCTTAGCAGCATCCTTTAATGCCAGTTCAGCAACTCCAGAACAAGGAATCAACATATGATCAGGAAATTGTTTCTTCAATTTTTCAAAATTCTCTGCAGCATTTGGACAATCAATTTTATTACATGCAATTACCATAGGTTTAGTTTTTTTTCTTAATTCTGTAGCTAGGGATAACAAATGACTATCATCCCACTTCATAAATTCCTCAGTTAAGCTCATTTTCTCAACTGCTTCTTCAACCATCTCTTCATTTACTTTCAGTCCACCTAACTGTTCACCAAGCGCTTTGATAATTGAACCATGTTCTTGCTGTATTCTCCTTGCAAACTTATCCCAACCTTTCTTTATTATGGACAAATACCATTGATCTAACTCAATCTCTAAAAACTCAATATCTTTAGCAGGATCATAAGAACCAGCATCAACAGGTTCTCCTTCAGCATTCAAACTCCCTGAAGTATCAACAATATGGATTAAAACATCTGCTTGTCTTAGATCATCCAAAAAAGACAAACCCCTACCTTTGCCTTTATGGGCGCCTGGAACCAATCCAGCAACATCAATAACTTGTACAGGAACAAACCTAACACTGTTAATACAATAACCAAACCTAGGATTACATTTTACACCAAAATCCTTATCAGCACATTCTACCTTAACAAACCC
The DNA here is from genome assembly GCA_042577505.1 of Nanobdellota archaeon. GTDB lineage: Archaea > Nanobdellota > Nanobdellia > Woesearchaeales > JACQSR01 > JACQSR01. Next base: position 4,457 of record JBHPEA010000040.1, on the reverse strand, counting down.
AACTCCTTCATTCTTGTCAATAGTAGTAAAGGGATAATTAGCAATCTCTACTTCAGCCAAAGTTGTAGCTTTAAAGAATGTAGATTTTCCTGAAGATGGTTTTCCAACGAGTCCAACGATCATAATTCAAGGATTGTTTTTCGTTATAAAAAGGTTTATATGTGAATTTTGTTATTCTATTATCATGGACGTAGAGAACTACATTAAAGAGAGATTCCCACTACATTTTGATATTAACTTTGACAAGACATTCTCTATGAGAAATTATGTTGAAATCATCAACATTCTCTCTTCATATTATAAAAAATCCCTACCACATCTCTTTGAAAGAAAGAAAGTACTTCATATTGGATCTGGAAAGGGTTACTTAATTGATTTCATCAATTCTTGTGGAGGAAATTGCATTGGCGTTGATCCTTATGTACCTCACAAAGACTCAATAAAGAAAAAAATCGAAGATACTGATCTAAAAGAAAAATTTGATATTATAATAGCCCAAGATGTCTTCGTCAAATCAATTTTCTTTAGTGATTTGATGACGACAATGAATAAACTCCAAGAGATACTCCAAGAAATTATGATAATTGATAATAATAAGGAAGAAGACCTTCTAAAGAATTTATCCTCGACATCAAAAAATATCTATGACGAGAGGATAATCCACACTTTTTGCCGATAATTTTTTAAATCATCATTATAAAGATTATATTATGCCAGACTGGGAAGGAGAACCATGTAGAACAATTCCTGAATTTAGAGTTAAGTATAAAGACGTCTTTCATATGAAAAACCTATACGTCATGTTACATGAATATCTTCTTGACGAGGGATTTGTTGATACTACTGGAGACCACAATGAAATTGAAAAACTTTACATGGAAAAAACTATCCAGAAAGGAATTCATGGTGGCGGTAAAGAAATGTGGATATGGTGGCGTTTAATTAAAAAACCAGAGGGAAAATATTCTGGATTTTTCAGACATCATCTTGATATTGATTTTCATCTCATGTATGGAAAAGACACAGAACTCTTACATCAAGGAAAGAAAATCAAAGCTAACTCAGGCGAATTAGAGATCTTTTTCCGACCGTGGATTGAAGCAGATTCTCAAGGAAAATGGCACGGCCATTGGTTTCTAAAACATGCCCTGCCCTTATATATAGAGAGGATTATGAGCCACGATCTTGATAAAAGAGAGAAAGAGCTCTGGAGAGAAGCTTATCGTGTACAAGGCCAAGTTAAGAAATACCTAGACCTCCGTCAATTTATACCTGTCGCAGAACCTTTCCATCCAAAAATGTATGGACAAGAGGGTTGACCATTGACATTTATTGAACTTGCTGGATACGGAGCAATGATTGTTATGGCTGTTTCTTTAACTCCTCAAGTGATCAAATCATGGAAGACCAAATCTACAAAGGATATCTCAATACTTTGGAATTCTTTATACTTATTTGGATTGATTCTTTGGGTGATTTACGGATTAGGAATATCTAGTGTGCCCTTAGTAGGAGCAGCGATTATTGAAGCAGTGTTAGCAGGATCCCTAATCATTCTTAAGATCAAATATGGTTAATTCTTTAATCTAGATAACCTTTTTAAAGATAATACGATTTTTCTAAGCCAGTCTATGCCCCCGTAGCATAGTAGCTATTGCGGCAGAATTAATCGCCGAAACTTGTAGCTGTATTGCATGAGATCTGCAGGTCGCGAGTGCAACTCTCGTCGGGGGCTTATTCTTACTTCAACTTCGATATTGCCATAAAAGCAAATATATAGCCCACTAATCCAATCAATCCACCGATCATAACAAGCAGTCCTGCACCAGATTTGCCATTACCATACAAAAAGGCCATTGTTGTTGCAACAGAAAACAAATATACCAAAACTCCAACAGCATTTAATATTATTGCAAGGATTTTATTCATATTATCACCATAGAGCTCCTTAGTTTAATAGTATTTAAGAATTATCGAAAAGTCTGAAGAGTATAGTCAATTGATTGCTCTTCTGTGCACCTTTGTCCATCATCAAGAACAGGTTGCTCGAATTCACTTCTTTGGTAAAGCTCTTGTTGAAGAAATTGAGCGTTCGAAGTAACCTCCGCAGCAGGTGTCTGAACATCTGGTGGATTAAATGTCTGATTACACTTATACGCACCATAAATAATCGCCCCAATAAGACTACCAATCAAACAAATCCCTCCAAAATTACCCAGAAACCTCTCGAATTTATCACCTGTTGTATCATACATAGACATAAAATTTTGAAAAAAAACTGAGGTTAAAAAGATTGTTAGTGCTTAGTATATACTTTTCTTTAAAATTATTACAAAAAATATTTAAATGAATTAAATAAAAAAAGTCATATGAAGGAATCTGAAAAGTTCAAAAAGGGAGTTATATCAAGATTTGGTGCTGCAATCAAAAATAATTATGGAAAGATTTTAGCTTCTGCTCTCATAGGGGCTACCCTCTTCGGAGGACACCACTTTTGGAACAACCGTCATGAATACATCAAACCAAGATTATTAGAAAGGGCAAATAGTCCAGAGGCAAAAAAAGAACTAGAGATGGAAATATTGAAGATTGCTAATCAAAAAATTAAAGAAAAGATATCTTCCGAGTATGATATAGAGACAATAAGTGGTCAGTGGAAATTTCTTGCTTCCGGAACTCTAAAAAATTGGTTTAAGGATGGAAAATCACCAAGAATGCTCCAAATTGCTGCAAGTAAGGCTATTGGTCGACATGTAAGAGCTGCGTGTGCAGATCCTAAAGTTATTACAGTTGATATTACTGCCAAACCAAAAAGTACATGGGATTTATTGGGTTATACTTTTATGGTAAAGTATAAAGATGATCCTGTTGCTATGTTTAAAATAGTCAATGGAGAGGTTGATAGAACTAATTTCGTAGTTTTTAAAAATTCTTTATTAGAACAAGAAATTACTCAGGTCGCTGAAAAAGCTGTTGAAGCAGAACTAAAGCGAGATCCTAGTATAAATCCATATATAGATTAAGCCAACAATTTCAAATAATCAATTCTTGCTGGATGATATGGTTTAGGGATCATTCCGTACCAATCCATCATATTAGCCTTGGATTTAATCAAATGGTTGTCTTCCAAACTTACCATAGCACTAACTTCCTGATAAGCAGCAGAAATTTTTCTATACCCTTTCTTAGGAATCATAGAATATATGCCTTTAGCAATAGATTTTATATCAACTTTCTTCTTCGGTTTCTCTTCTTCCACAGCTGCCTCAATCTGCTCAATATGTTCCTCAGCCGCTTCCTCTACCTTAGCCCTTATATTGATAGGCTCTCTCCGAAGCATGCTTTTCTTCTTTGATTTCTTTGGAAGAGTACAAATAAGATTAATTTGATCAACGATACGACTAAAAGAATCAATATTTCCTTTTTTATTTGTATTTACACATAATATTCCCAAGTGGACAGCTAGGTCCTGAACTGATATAATTTTAATCCCCCCTTAACACATACCCAATTTTCATCATTTATATAGTTTTAGGAAATCCCTTTATAAAGGCCAATAAATCCTTATTATTTAAAAAGGAGCATTAATTGACCTTTTTAATACAGTCTTTAGAATTGTTTTTTGGAGAATTAACTACAGTTGAAACACTATAATAATCTAACTTATCAGAAGGTTTCATCATTGATACAATCTTATCAATCGATGTTTCAGAATTGATCCATTTCTCCCTATCTTTTTTCGCAATTATCAAAGGCATTCTATCATGTATCTTTCGCAATCCACTTGAAGCTTCAGTTGTGATAATACTAAATGTAACTAATTCCTTTCCAGAACGCTTCCACCTATCATAAATACCACCAAAACCAACCAAACCTTTGGCATGAATAAACACCGGCTTCTTATTCTTCCACTCAAAAAATCCATCTGCAGGAATAATACACCTCCGTCTCTGAAAAGAATGCTTAAATGATGCTTTCTCAAGCAAAGTCTCACTCCGAGCATTGATCATCTTATACCCCATCTTCTCATCCTTAGCCCAAAATGGAACAAGGCCCCACTTCATAGCTTTAAGAATCGTAGAACCACTCACAACAACCATTGCATTATGGCTTGGAGCAATATTATAACTCGGTTTATACTCCCCTTCAACCTTATCTATATCAAACTCTTCCTTAATAACTTCAATATTGGTATAAAGCCCAAACCGACCGCACATAAGAAATAACAACCTTTTTTTGTTTAAATATCTTGGTATCTTCACAATATTTAAAAATCGGATCAAACATCTTACCAATATGCCCATAAAAGAAGACTATGAAAAACTAAAGAAAAAGTATTCTTTACCTGATTACAAAGAGATAAACAGACTATTTGAAGTATCAAAGATAGAAAAAAGCGATTTTCTCATAAGAGATATCAACACAAACCTTATGGAAAAACTTGAAATTATCATCAA
>JBHPEA010000039.1:0-10956 GCA_042577505.1 Nanobdellota archaeon | reverse complement strand
TATAAACATTTCGATAGAGGGATGTATATATTACAATACATATGTTAAAAACCACAAAACCGTGAGGGGTGAAAAATGAACTTTTTAATCGAAAACGCAATGGAAACACAGCAGAGCCAACCAACTGGTTCTACGATTGGACAGGCTAACATTAAAATTTTTGGTGTGGGTGGAGCAGGAAATAATATGGTAAACTGGCTCTATCAGAAAGGAATCAAAGGTGGTGAAATAATTGCCGCAAATACTGATCATCAACATCTTGGTATCATACAAGCTGATCAAAAGTTCTTAATTGGGAGAGAAGTAACTAAAGGCCTAGGTTGCGGGGGATTCCCAGATAAAGGTGCGGAATCTGCAAAAGAGAGTCTTGGTAAGATAAAGGACGTATTAAAAGGAACAGATATGGCATTTATTTGTGCAGGAATGGGTGGCGGTACCGGAACCGGTGCAGCTCCTGTTGTCGCACAATGTGCAAAAGATGCAGGATCTATTGTAATAGGAACTGTAACTATGCCATTTAAGATTGAAAGAGCACGTGTCGAAAAAGCTGAATTTGGTCTTCAACAAATGAGGCAAGTAGCAGACACAGTAATTGTTATTGATAATAACAGATTAGTAAGTATTGCTGGTAACCTACCTATTAAGCAAGCATTTGCAGTTGCAAATGAACTAATCTCCACAATGATTAAAGGAATCGTTGAAACAATTGCAGTCCCATCACTAGTCAATTTAGACTATGCTGACGTTAAAGCAATCATGACAAACGGCGGAGTAGCAGTTATAGGAGTAGGTTCTTCTGATACTAACAATAAAGTTGATGAAGCAGTAAACGGAGCTTTGTCCAACCCACTTTTAGATATTAGCTATGCCGGTGCAACTGGAGCTTTGATCCATATTCATGGTGGTCCAGATATGACTCTGGATGAAATCAACAAAGTTGGTGAAAAAGTAACTGATTCACTAGACCCAGACGCAAATGTCATTTGGGGAGCAAGAGTCTCCGATGATATGAAAGGCAAACTGATTATTATGACAATAATCACTGGTGTAAACAGCCCTTGGGTATTGGGAAAAGAAGATGCAACAGCCTCTCAAGAAAAGGCAGCATCACTTGCTGAAGAACTAGGTATAGAGCTAGTCTAGGCAATCATGCTCACCCTGTCTTTGTGGTGAATTTCTTTGCCTTCATTTTTAACCACCCCCAACGATTAAACTGAAGGCAAATTTTCCCCTTCGGGGGATTTTTCTTTTTTTTATCAAATTTTAAAAGAGGTTAGAGATTCCCTTCTAAGATTATGCATCCAAACAAACCATCAATCGATGAACTAGCCAAAGCAATCTATGATGAGGGGGGACCTTTTGATCCTAAACCAAGGTTAGGATTAAAAAGACTAGCAGGTCAGGATCTTTCTGACGCTTTACATATACTTCATTCACAGGGCTATCTCACGGATCTTCAACCATACCATTTCCCAAATACTCACGGATTGTGGAAGAAAAATGGCCAACCAACAGATACATCTCGTGAACTTACAAAAAGAGTATTAGAGCACCATTTTCCAAGCATGAATGTCAGAGAAATCACTCAGCAAATTTCACAAGAACATTTCTTACAGAATCCTCTTGTTGACACATTTAACGATACACCAGTTACAGTGAATTCGGAATCTATGTTAATGAATGGCTACAGAGGTTCCCCCATAGATGCAACTTTAGATTTTTTCAGACATGAACCTACAATCAGGGCTAACTATGCTTTACTTGGTCCAGAACATTTTGGTACTTTCTCTATTGGTATGTGGGTAGATAAAAATGAAAAACCTACTCAAACTGCCAGAAATGTTACAAGAAGACTAGTCGCATCATATATAGCTGACGGAACTTTTAGAGATTTAAATGATGTAATAAAGAGAGTTTCAGCCATACATTTTGTACCTGATTTTAAAGAAGTGATTAACGGTGAAACCTATACCGTAAACACAAAATCAATGTTGAGAGCTTATAGCTGTTCTCCATCGGGAGCAATTCTTGATTACATACATAATGATCCTCATTTAAAAATTGCTTACCAAGGATTAGGTTCAGAACATTTCTCAAAAGCAGCAATGAATACCTGGACAGACAAAGATGAAAACCCAACAGATAAATCTAGGGAAGTAGTTGGAAAGATAATTACTCATTATTTATCAAACGGGACTTTTCGAGATTTTAATGAATTAATTGAAAATATTTCGAAAGACGAGTTTATATCCAACCCCATAAGGGAGGAATTTTGTGGAGAAGAGTTCACAATTCATTCATCCTCTCTTCTAAATGCATACAAAGGTTCTCCATCAGCAGCAATCCTTGACTACGTTGCACATGATCAAAATTTATCAAAAATGTATGGTAGATTAGGTCCAGAACATTTCTCAGTTGCACAAATGAACACTTGGAAAGATAAAAAAGGCCATCCCACTCAAAAATCCAGAGATGTTTTTGGAAGAATGATCGTAAAATTTATTACAGAAGGAAAATTTAAAAATTTTAGTGATGCGTTGAAAAATCTACATCAAACTGATATAAAAACTCATACTGACGAAATAGCAGGTTATCAATTTAAAGTATCTGTACAGAGTATGTTTAACTATGCTTATAATAATTCACCGATAAAGGCATTTACAGATTATATATCACATCACCCAGTTCTAAAATACCAATACTCACCTCAACAAATTAGGCAAATTAGAAAAACAGCTTAATTATTCCTTTTTCTTGAATTTTTTCTTAATCTTATTAATATTTTTTCCTACGTGACCAGAAACCTTATTTCCAAAACTCTCGATATCTTTCTTTGCTTCTTTACTCCACTTCATAACATTCCTGCTCCATTGTCCATGTGGGGCTGCCAATCTTCTTCTATTCCAATACTTTTCAAAGAAAACAACATGTTCAATCCTTGGCTTCGGAGGTAAATGAGGCTTTTCTGCAGCATAACCAATAGGAATTACTACATGAATAAACACATTCTCGGGTAGACCCATAACACCCCTTAACTTTTCCTCATCAAATGCACCAACCCAACAAGATGACAATCCCTCATCTTGAGCAGCATAAATCATACTCATTGAAGCTGCAGCACAATTTTGAATAGTATAGATAAACCGACCTCTTGCCCCATACATTCTTTCAGCCTTTTCTGGTTCACCTAAAACGACGATAATAGCAGGAGCATCGGCAATCCATTCCTGTCCTTCACACGTATCTGCAATCTTCCTCCTTTGACCAGGTTCTCTTATAACAATGAATTTTACATTATGAACATTACCAGCAGTGGGACTTAATCTACCAGCATGAATGATCTCAACAATCTTTCCCCACTCTACTTCATCTTCTTTAAACTTCCTTACAGATCTCCTTAGTTTGAAAATTTCATTAAATTCCATTTTTCAACAACCTTTTTATATAGTAGTTCTTTAAATATCTAACGGATGGAATACCTAAAATTAGTCGAAGTTTACGAAAAACTCGAAGCAACTACAAAGAGGCTAGAAAAGACCGCTATCATTGCAGAATTCTTAAACAATGTCTCAGCAGCAGAATCAAGAGTTATTGTACTTCTTTTGCAAGGAAAAGTCTTTCCAACATGGGATGAATCAAAATTAGGGGTTGCATCAAGACTTGCACTTAAAGCAATTAGTAAAGTTACAGGAATCTCCCAAGACAAAATTGAAAATGAATGGCGTAAAAAAGGAGATTTAGGCATAGTGGCAGAAAATTTGGTCAAAAGGAAAACCCAGGTAACTTTATTCTCATCCAAAATAATGGTAGAGAAAGTATTCAATAATCTTGTCAAAGTTGCATCAATGGAGGGAGAAGGAACTGTCGACAGGAAAATATCATTAATTACAGAACTTCTTAGTTCAGCATCTCCAAAAGAAGCTCGTTATGTTATTAGAACAGTTTTAGAAGAATTGAGGGTAGGAGTTGGAGAAGGATCTCTAAGAGATGCGATAATCTGGGCCAATTTTGAAAAAGAAATTGAACTTGAGAAAGGAAAGAAAGGTTATGAAATTAAAAATAGAGAGAAATACGACGAAATCTCTTCAGTTGTCCAACATGCTTATGATGTTTCAAACGATTTTGGCGATGTAGCCGAAGCTGTAAAAGCAAGTGGATTAAAAGGTCTAAAAAATATAGGGATGAAGGTTGGAAGACCATTAAAAGTAATGCTTGCAATTAAAGTTAAAGATGTTGAAGAAGGATTCAAACGATGTGGAAAACCAGCAATGTTTGAGTATAAATATGATGGATTCAGAATCCAATGTCATAAACATAATGGAAAAATAACTTTATTCACAAGAAGACTTGAGAATGTTACAAATCAATTCCCTGATGTTGCAAAATTTGTAGAAAAGCATGTCAAGGGTGATTCATTCATTCTAGATTCAGAAGCTGTTGGTTTGGATAAGAATGGCAATTACTTACCTTTCCAAAATATCTCTCAGAGAATTAAAAGAAAATATAACATTGAAGAGATGTCAAAGAAATTTCCTGTAGAGTTAAACGTCTTCGATGTTATTTCATATAACAAAAAGAATTACATCGGTGAATCATTTAGTGAAAGAAGAAAATTGCTTGAAAAGATTATAACATCAACCAAAGGAAAACTCGTACTTTCCAAAGGAAAAATAACTGAAAGCCAAAAGGAGGCTGAAAAGTTCTATGACGCATCCTTAAAGGAAGGGAACGAAGGATTGATGGTCAAAAAACTAGATGCCCCTTACAAACCAGGAGCGAGAGTCGGTTTCATGGTTAAATTAAAACCAACAATGGAAACATTAGATTTAGTTATTGTAGGTGCAGATTGGGGAGAGGGTAAAAGAGCTCAATGGCTTTCTTCATTTACACTAGCTTGCTATGATGAAGGAGACTTCTTAGAAGTTGGTAAGGTAGGTACAGGTATTAAAGAGAAAGAGGAAGAAGGAGTTTCGTTCGCTCAATTAACTAAGGAGCTTAAACCTCTTATTAAAAGTCAAAAAGGAAGGAATGTTACCATTAAACCAAAAATTGTAGTAGAGATAACTTATGAAGAAATCCAAAAATCCCCAACCTACTCATCCGGATATGCCCTAAGATTCCCTAGGTTAGTCAAATTAAGACCAGATAGATCCCCAAAAGAGATCTCAACATTAGATACGGTCAAGAAATTCTATTCAGAACAGTAATCACTTCAACTCAAATTAAAGTCTACTTTTCCCTTTAAATATACCCCAAAACCCCCTATTTCTATAAATAAAAGGTGATAGCAAATGAAAATATTACAAACATTAATCATGATAGCACTGGTATTAACATCAATCATACCAGTAGGTACATCAGATGTACAACCTCTTTTAGTTGAGGACACAATCAAGTATGTAGATTACGGTCAAGAGTTTATTGCAGATAGTCTAGTTAATATTGAATGGGATTATCTTTTAGCAGTACAAGGTTACGAATTCCCTGACTGTGACGAGTCAAGTTATTGTCCTGAAGGAGCCCTATTTAACTTCTATAGATTAGAAACAGAAGAAGCTGATTACGAATCAACTATCGGAAAACCTTTACACTATCTTGAAGAAGGTGAGAGAAAGGAAATTCTTGGTGTTTTTGTAGAATACCATGGAAATAGGAGATTTGTAGTTCTAAGAAATGAACCCTACAACACTGTTGAAGTTGAGGTCCACCCACAAACAGTTACAGTTGAAAGGGGAGAATGGGCTTATTACGAAATGACAGTTAAAGATACAAGAAAAACAATTCACGTTTATCCTGGTGATCCTGAAATGAAGGAGTACAGGATAAGAGTAGGTTCTCCATTTTACGAATCTCATCCAAATGAAGTTAACTTATACCCTGGTCAAGAAGAAACCTTTACCGTTGGTATATTAACATCAGATGAAGTTATTGTCGAACCAGAACCTGCTCCTGAACCAACACCATATTCAGCAGAGGTTAATGTGGGAATTGCAATACCTGAACCAACTTCAGAAGCTGTAGAGATTGATCCTATAGTTAAGGAAAATAGGGGTTCTAGACCAACTTATGCTACAGCACAAGCTATTGAAGATTATGCTGTACCAGAACCACCTCCAGATAGTGTAATCGTTGATCCAGTAGGAGTTAGTAGATATGAAATCAAATTTATTGCTGAAGAAAAGTTCAATCCAGCAAATAATGATGTTGGATACGCTGATTTATATGTAACATATCATCCATCTAGGGATGTCGATGTACATATTTCTCCAGACATTAGATTTGTTAATAGGGGAGAAGTTGCAGAGTATTCAGTTACAATCAAAGATAACCACCCTTCAATCGGTTGTCCAGTTGGACCTGGTCCCGAAGTCTGTCCAATTAGACTTTATGGATATGAAATTGAAGTGGGCGATTTACCTTTCTACACTGAGTACCCTTCATTAATCCATATCGAAGCTGGTGGAGAAGAAACATTTGCTCTGAATGTAGATACAAGTGTAATCAGAGTAACTGTTGGAGACGAAACAAAATCTTGGGAAGATGAAGACATGCCCCCTCACTACAACTATAACTTCAATGTTATAGCAAGAGGAGATGATTCAAAAGGCCAAGATAATGCAAAACTCAGAGTTGAATATCACTCAGATTATTACAGGATAGATCTTGAAAGAGGATGGAATCTTGTAAGTGTTCCTCCAAAAGAAATCGTTAGGTTTGTTGAAAGAGACGGATCCGATCAAAACTTCGTTGGATACGTTTGGTATAAGGAAGAACAAAGATACCTTACAATGCAACAAGCTGAGGAAGAATTTGGTACAGAAGGAGCAAAAAGATACCTCGAAAGAAATGGTTTTTGGATTTACACACCACAAGATGATTATATTGAAATAATCATGGAAGGAGAAGTTCCATTAGAAGAAATCACATTAGTTGATGGATGGAACATAATCGCAACACCATACAGAGATGGTGCTTATGGAAGAGATTTTAGTGAAATCGCTCAAGGCTGTGACCTAGAATCTATTTGGATTTGGGAAGGAGGCTATTGGTCAGAGCTTGATTTTGATTTCGAGATTGACGGTAATTATAGAAACCGTGGAATCTTAATCCATAACGGCAACCATTGTAGGTTAGGTGTGGACGATATTAATCCACCTCCATTACCTTACTGAGGTTAAAATGAAGATTTTTTTTATTTTTTTAATATTTGTATTGCTTGTATCCTGTAGTACTGAGGACCCATTTGTTAACCCCATTCCAGGCAATAATTCTTGCAATGGTACTACATGCGATACAAACAATTTAGAACTAGATGGGTTATTTTCATCAGACGAGGATATTAATCCTCCACCAATCCCAAATTAATTTCTTTTTTTATATTTTCCAAGTAGGCTGTTAATCTTAATCTTTAATAGCTCCCATAACATATCAAAACTATCAGTATAAGGATTCAATTTACTACCTTTCTGATCTCTCCATATTACAGGGACTTCCTTTGTTTTATAACCGTGCTTTTTCGCAATAAAAAGAAGCTCTACATCAAATGAAAATCTATTCAGTGTTTGGTATTCTACAATTTTTTTTGCATCTTCCGTTATAAATAATTTAAAACCACATTGTGTTTCACCAAAATCATTTATAACAAGCAATTTGACTAATAGGGGATAAACCTTCCCCATCATATTTCTAAGTTTTGTTTGTTTGATTTCAACTCTAGAACCTTCAATGTTCCTTGAACCAATAATAATACTATACCCTTTATCCATATGTTCATAGAATTTTTCAATCTCCTCAATGGGGGTTGCTAAATCACTATCAGTAAATAATGCATATTTAAATTTTGCATTCAATAAACCTCTTTTTACAGAATATCCTTTACCCATATTCTTCTCATTTCTTAATACTCTTACTTTCTCAAAATTTGAAGCTAACAGAGATGTGGAATCCTTAGAACAATCATCAACTACAATTATCTCATAATCATTAAAATTTTTTTTAGCATACTCTGTAATAGTGCTTAAAGTCCCACCCAACCGTTTCTCTTCATTATACGCCGGAATTACTATTGAAAGTTCCATTTTTGTAGTTTAAGTAACCTAACACCCCAATTAATATGATTGGTATGATAAAACCTAAGTATTTAGCGTGAATTACTTCAAAAAGGTTTACAAAATAAATTATTAAAGGAGTCACGATTAAACCAAAAGCAAATCCTACTATAACGTGCTCATATTTCTTAATTTTTTTATTAAATATCAAGATAGATAATAGCATGCCTGGAATTAATATGAAAATGAAAAAAGCCAATGCCATTAACATTGGTTTAAATCCATCTTTCTGGAAAAAAATCTCAAAAATTGAAAAGAGGACTAATAACATAATCAATAATTCATACTTCCATTCATCAATTATTTTTTTCATACTTTATACTCTGGTATCCATGTACCGCACTTGTTTTTATTTTTTATCACAGCAGTTGTCTTTGTTGAAAACACAGTTTCAAATTCATCTGTACTTAATTTTTCCACAAGTGTTTTCATAATATCAGCTTGTCCTTGATCTCTAAATGCCATATGTAAGATGATATAATCATTTTGACAGAGTTCAACTTTCTTGTCTAAACAAAGATTATCTGTCCAAACATTCTCTTTCAACGAAAAACCTTGTTTGAGATAGGGAGGTATTTGGCAAGCTCTTTTCGTTGTAACATTTGATAAATCATATCCTAAATTTGGGAGTGTTAGAAAATCTACCCTATCAACAAATCGAATATGCCTCCAATTAATTAAAGTACTTTTAACCTGATCTACATTAGGATCAACCAATAGGACAGTTGTGTCTTCAGGAGTATTATCTTTGATGTACATTTGAGACTTGAATAAATCTGGAGAAATTATTGAATGTGTTGTCTCGGGAAAATCACCTGGTTGGAAAACAATCAATAACAGAATTATAAATCCCGCTATCCCGACAACATCTCTTGGAATATTTTTTGGTAACAATCTGATAATATTGTAAAAAAGAAATCCAATAAAAACCCCAATGAAAATTGGCCATGTAAATCTAAATTGCATGAATCTCTGAACGATAAAATTAAGATTGTATAGCACAAATACAAAAAGCAAAACCGTTAAAGCCTGAAATTTATATTCTTTAATCTTGTCAAGATTTTGAACCAAGTAAAAAAATCCAATTACAAAACCTACCAACGAAATCCAGAACCAAAATCCAAAATGGGTGTAAGAAGAATTTGCTCCAAATAAGGAATATTCAGCTATTCCAAATAACTGGGCAACATTCCCCCCTCCATCTGGCTTCAAATTAGTAGCAAAATATCTGAATGCATATTCGATGAACATTAGAGTTGTAGCAACTCCTATTATAGCGATCTTTTTTACATTGTCAAATACTTTTCCACCTTTAGAAAAAATACTGAAAATTAGTAATATTAACGCATATGGAGCCATGAACGGCTGTGTTAGTAATAAAGCACCAAATGCAATTATGTAACCTGCAATTACTTTCCTGTCAAATTCGAATGGATAAAAATAAAGTAAAAAGAAAAAAATGAAATATGAATAATAAGATTTCCAAAGCCCCCAATTAATACCAGCAATGAACGGAAACTGAAGTGCAATGATCATTACAGGTAGTGATAACCATGCCCAGAGTCGATTAATCCTTAATAAAATTATAAAAATTAATGATACTTCCAAAAATAACGCAAACAGATGAAGAATATGGATCGCTACGTGACTCTCAACATTTAGTAAGTTAACCAACCAATTTGTTGTATAATACAAAATGGGACCGTCAGCTGTTGTAAATGGAAATGGATGGAAACCAAGCAACACTTTTGCTTGTTGATTATACGACCCTTCCATCTGAACATGATCTATCCTCAACTGATCCCAATATGTATCACCAGCAAGATAAGTCCTTGGATACTCCTGATCCGAAGTCCCACTAAAATAATAATTATTCCCAATATACGCAAACACCAGAAGTATCACAATCAATGGTGCAAACTTTACCAACTTCGAAAAATCCATACCAACCCAAAACCCACTATCATTTTTAAATATTGCTTATTAGTATACCCTAGAAAATATAGATTAAAAAGAAAAAAAATTATTGAGGAATTTGACAATACCCTTTGGGAAGTAGATTTCCCCATGGATCCATCTCACTGCCATAACAACTGTAGTTGCTTCCATATTGAGTACAATCTATAACAATTTGGTCACCAAGACCAGGTGTTTCATTATTACAGATATACTCAGATACCAATGTAGGATTTACGCTTGGAGCATATCTGCAGCCATCCTCTATGACCCATACTCTTCCATCGGGATAGGTTAAGGTTATATTACCTTTTATCAACGGATTAATACCATCGCTATCAACACAAGAAATGGGTTTATAAGGTTCTTGATAACAACGCCCCAATGGTGTCTCATTTCTAAAACATCTATAATCAGGCCCATATGTAGCACAATCAACAACAACTCGATCCCGCAAACCAGTTTCTTTATCACATATATATTCAGTTACTAAGGTATAATGAGAAAAATTACACTCATCTTCATAGACCTCGATACGTCCATCTGGATGAGTTATCGTAATATTCCCTTTTACCATCGGATTAAAACCATCACTATCCTCACAGGTAGGTTGACAACCCACAAAAAGAATGCTAATAACAAAGATAGAAAGTAATAGGAACTTTTTCATTTGCGACACCTCATTTTATTTATTACTCCTCTTAGGACTATATAAACTTTTCTAGAAGAATGCCCCCTCTGGGATTCGAACCCAGGTCGCAACCTGTTTGCAGTATTTCCGCAAGGTCACATCATATCCAGACTAGACCAAAGGGGCCTAGCGATTAGAAAAGAACCAGTGCATTAAATCATTTTCCTTAAAATCAGGGAATGTGTGAAAGAATGTTTCTAC
>JBHPEA010000038.1:0-10995 GCA_042577505.1 Nanobdellota archaeon | reverse complement strand
ATGGATCACAAGAAGAATAGAGGTATTCAACATCAATCCCATCTACACTAAATGATTTTTGCGGTCCTCTTTTGACAGATATCAATTGAGAAGTCACAGCTATTTTATCTTTATTCCCAGCAACACCAATAAATTTACTATCAATCTTTAAAAATTTAGCAACCTTTAGAACAGCATCATGAGTATTATATCCTTTTTTCTTCATTAAATAAATAGAATAATTCCCCTCTGCTTTTCTATCGAGTGGAACCTCTCTAACTATAAAATCTTCAGGTATTTGTTTTATTATCATTATCAGTGTTTATCAGGTTTCTGAGCTTTATCGATTACTTTAGAAATATCTTGCTCACATGTAAAGCAATATCTCTCATGAACACCAACCTTTTTTCCACAATATGGGCATCTAATTAATTCATGACTCATTTTATCACAACGCAAATACTAATACAAACGATAGTACAACCATAGCTCCATATATTATCTTATTCCAATTAAATATCTTTTTACCATCTAAGGGTCCAAAAGGAATTAGATTAAACAAAGCTAACCAACCATTTATCTTGAATCCGTATACGATTATTGCATGTAGCAATTCAGATTGCAAAGGAATAAAACTAATCCCTAAAAAAATCAATGCTAATAAGAGATTAGAAAATGGGCCTACGGCAGATATTACTCCATTTCTCCTTACTCCCAACGGACCAGAAATAAAAACTGCTCCAGGAGCTATTGCAACAACACCCAAAAAAGCAAGTCCAATACTTAGCAATAAAAAAACAGGAAATGACCTAAACTCAGCAAAACAACCGTAATGTTGTGCAACTAATTTATGGGCAAGTTCGTGAACTATAACCCCTAAACCTACACTTATCACAGAGACTATAACCGAAGTCTGAATATCAAGTGCAGAACTAAGAAATATTGAAAACACAATAGTTACCCCTACCCACGCTTTAAGCAATTCCAACAATTCGTGCTTAGAAAATGAAAACGAACTTGGCCTAACAGAATTTCCATACATTTAAACATCAACAAAGATATTGTGTTTTTCTTTGCCCTCTAGTTCAGACATAATTCTTTTTATTATAACTTTCTCAGGATCAGGTAGTAATTTTACACGACTCTGTAAATCATCAAAGTTCTCAAATGGTTTCTCATCCCTTTGTTCAATAATCTGCCACATATGTTTCTTTCCGAGACCAGGAAGTAACTCCAATTGATGCATTCTTGTACTTAAAGGACCAGCATTATTGAAAAAATCAATAAATCTCTTCTGATTCTTCTTGACCAAATCCTGAATTACATAAGATAACTCAGATTTTGCTGTTTGAGTTAGTTTGTCAGGAGGCAATCTTCCAATTATATGGTGTACCTTATCTCTTTTACCCTCCCCAACATAAACCTCTTCATAGGGTTGTAAATAAATTCCTTTTTTTGGAACTAATTCGAGTAGTACAAAGTGATCTCTGCCTACAGCTTGAGCTACGGAAGACTTCAAATGACTTGGTCTCTCATCAAATGGATAACCATTTGGTAAAAAATCCAATATTATCACAATTTCTTCTCTTTGTTCCATTCTCATAACCTTGTTGTTGCGGCAAAATGATGCATAATCCTATGCCAGTTCTCATTTCTCCATCCTTCTCTCTCTTGCATCTTTAGTAAGTGTTGCCTTTCTTTCATTAACTTCGAAATCTTCGTAACTAACTGATATTTGAATGATTCTCTCTTCTTTAATTTCTTAAATAATGACTCTGAAGCTTCGAAAGATACCTCAATTTCTGCTAATATTGCTAAGATGCGAGAGACCCAATGACTAAATATACTCTCGCCAAGCAATTTCAGTTTTATACTTTTAGGTGGAGGAAGTTTGGCTTCAAGATGGCAGAGAAGCTCACTTTCTTTTCCAAGCAACCTATCAAAATCCTTAATTTCGTACTTTTCTTTTCTTTCAAGCACCATTTCATTAATTTTATAACCTTTAATTAGCTTTGAATCAAGACTTATTACTTCTTTAAGCATAGCTAAAGTAAGTGTATTCAATCGAATGATATCCTTCTTTTTTATCTCCATTCTCTTGAGATCTTTCTTAATATTCTTAGAGCTAAAATAAGACTTTGATATCTTCTTCATCCCCACTTCTTCAAGTAATGTTGAATGTAAATAGTAATTCAAATCTCTTAACTTGATCACATGACCCCTTATCAAATCTATATTACCCTTCATACCAGTTATGATTGCTTTCTTATTATGGATTTTTGGATTAATTGAGAAAGTTTTAATTACAAGATCATGTAAATTTTTCATAATAACCTTTCTCTTTTTCTCAATTGAAATATCTATTGCAAATAGCTGCTTCTCATATTTCTTTTGATTTATTGGATACGAATCTACCTTGAATTGGCCCACATTCCTATTTATTTGACTTATAATTCTATCGTGTGCATTCATTTTTTCACATTGAGAAGTAGCTCAAATAATCCAATTAACCTTCCCCCTCAACGCCTATGGGGTATATTGGCTCTCTGAAGTATATAAAAGTTTGCAATAACTATATAAATCCATAAGCCCTCATGCCCTCAATGATCATTGTTATCTCAGGCAGAGCGGGATCTGGAAAGAGCACTATTGCCAAGATAATAGCAAAAAAACTCAATTTAACACATTATTCTATGGGAGATTTAACCAGACAAATTGCAAAAGAGAAAGGAATATCTTTACTTGATCTTGGAAAAATTGAAGAAATTGATGATTCAATAGATAAAGAGTTAGATGAAAAACAGAAAGAACTAGGTAAAGGAGACAATTTTGTTATTGATGGAAGACTTTCAGCTTTTTTCATACCAAATGCAGATTTCAAGATATTCTTAGATGCAGATAAGACTGAGAGAGCAAAGAGAATCCTCACTGATAAAAGGGGCGAAGAAAAAAACCTAGATTTAGCCACAACCCTAAAAAATATGGATAAAAGGGAAGAAAGCGAAAATAATAGATACTTCAAATATTATGGTTTCAATTGTTACGACATCTCAAAATACAATTTAGTTCTTGATACAACAAATTTAGAGGTTGAAGAAGTCATAAAAAAAGTTTTAGAGTTTATTAAAGCGTAATCTTTTAAAATTACGACCATTTTCGGGGAAATATGACATTAACTATTGCGGACATGGCTACTTATTGTAAGAAGAAAGGATTTGTCTATCCCAACAGCGAGATTTATGGTGGAATTTCAGGTTTTTGGGATTACGGACATATTGGAGCAGAATTAAAAAATAACCTAAAAAGACAATGGTGGAAATACCATGTTCACTCAAGAGAAGACATAGTAGGTATTGACGGTTCTATTATCAGCCATCCCAAAGTGTGGATTGCTTCAGGTCATGTGGATTGTTTCGCAGATATCATGCTAGAATGTGAAAAATGCCATGAAAGATTTAGAGGAGACCAACTTATAGAAGATACCTTAAAAATTGCAGCAGATGGATTAGACTCCGACGCAATAAATAAACTAGTTACAGAAAACAAGATTAAATGTACTAAATGTAAATCAAATTTAGGCCCAGCATCTTCATTCAATCTTATGTTCAACACCCAGGTAGGTCCTGCTGGAGGATTACAATCATATTTGAGACCCGAAACAGCCCAATTAATTTTCACCAATTTCAAATTAGTACAAGAAAATGCAAGATTAAAGCTTCCTTTCGGTATAGCACAGGTCGGAAGAGCATTTAGAAACGAAATATCTCCAAGAGATTTCTTATTTAGATGTCGGGAATTTGAACAGATGGAAATCGAATATTTTATCGATCCTAAACAAACAAATGAGTGCCCATTTCTAAAGGATGTTGAGAATCTAGAATTAAATGTATATAGCGCAGAAATGCAGGAAAAAAAGAAACCTCACCAAAAAATGAAGATAAAAGATGCTATGAAAAAGAAAATTATCAAGACTCCATGGCATGCATATTTCTTGGGTCTGGAGCTCTCGTGGTTCACTGGCTTAGGTTGTAAGGGAGATAATTTTAGAATACGACAACATTTAGATTCAGAAAAAAGCCATTACGCTTTAGATACATGGGATTTGGAGTACAATTTTCCATTTGGATGGAAAGAGCTCCTTGGAATGGCAAATAGAACAGATTTCGATTTAAAAGCCCATATGAAACACTCAAAAAAAGATTTGAGCGTTTTTAATGAAGAAACTAAAGAGAAAGTAATCCCTCATGTTGTTTGCGAACCCTCCTTAGGAGTCGATAGAGCATTTTTAGTTTTCTTATTTGATGCTTATAATGAAGATAAAAAAAGAGGCAACATTGTTTTAAAATTACACCCAAAAGTAGCTCCAATCAAAATCGGAATTTTCCCCCTAGTAAATAAACTTGACAAAGAAGCTAAGGAAGTATACAATATGTTGAAAAATGAGTTTCATTGTTTTTATGATAGAAGTGGAAGTATAGGTAGAAGATATGCAAGAGCGGATGAAATCGGAATACCATATTGCGTTACAATAGACTTCGACTCCCAAAAGGAGGGAAGTTTTACTGTAAGAAATAGAGATAATACAGAACAAAAAAGAGTAAAAAAGGAAGATTTAATAAAAGAATTAAGGAATTTACTACACTAAAAGGGGTGTTAAGATCAAAATTAGAACTGCGCTATTTTTTTTAATCGTCTTATCCTTGTTAGTTATGAGTGTCTTTTATTCAGATAATGTAGGAGATTTTATCACTACTTATGCTGTTGCAACTACAAATAATGAAGTTGAGAATTTTGCTGCGTTTTTCCCCCTAACCGGATTCTCTGGAGAGGGCTCGAATTTTTGTATTATTGTCGGTGACCAATACTTTGACGTAACTAGGAGTAAAGAAGCATTTATTGTCGTTGAATCTACTGGTTGTGAACCATTGAAGGATTTGGTAATTAAATTTCCTAGTAAAACCGCATTAGTATCACAAAATGAAGATGTAGGCTGTCAACAAATATTTACGAGGGACAAATTTTCTTTTGAAAAATCTCTTTTTTGGGATAATGGATTTAATTGTAACTCAGAATTTAGGAAATCATACTGTCAGGGCATAAATATCTGTGGTCCAATTGCAGCTCAACACAAACTTGTTACGTGTTGTTTAACCAATATTGACACCGTTACGAAGGAGACTCCTAAGGATATTGAAAAAATTGAGACACCCCCTCCAGAAAAAAGCGATGATATCGTTGGACAGGCAACTGGATCCTTAGATAATAACATCTTTATTGCAATTTACGCGATTGGTGGATTATTCCTTATTGTAGCAGGGGTTTTAGTTATTATTGCAAAAAAGAGAAAAACGCAGATCAGGAATAAGTTAATATTAAAAGTCTCATTATGGGCTAGAAAATCAAAAAGTATTGGATTCTCTGAAGAAAAAATTATTAGTGAATTAAATGACAAGAAGATACCAAAGGCAGTAATAAATAGGGCAATATCAATAGCCTTCGGTAAGCGATAAATTTTTAAGTGAAAGGAGGTTAGTCATAAAAAATGGCAATAAGCGAATTAAATGCAGGACAAGGAAAGGTAGAGATAGTGGTGGAAGTAGTATCAGTTTCTGAACCAAGAACTTTCGAGAAATTCGGAAAACAAGGCAGAGTGGCAACAGCTAAAGCAAAGGATGAAACAGGAGAAATTAATTTAAGTTTATGGAATGATGACATCGATAAAGTAAGTCCAGGAGATAAGATCAAAATCTCAAATGGCTATGTTAGTGAATTTAGAGGCGAAAAACAATTAACTACAGGTAGATTCGGCAGTATGGAAGTCTTAGAAAAAGGCAAACCCCAAGATAAACCAGAAGTTAGTGAAGAGAATATCGAATAGCACAACTTATTTAAAGAATTCTTATATCCAAGGTAATACTTTTTGGGGACATAGCTCAGACTGGGAGAGCACTACGCTGAAGTAACTCTTTTGGTCACGTAGGTGTCCTGGGTTCAAATATCCAGGAGGGAGACAACCAATCCCTTTGGATTTGAGAGTCCCAGTGTCCCCATTTGTTTTTCTATATTTGTGGTAGAATATTATTCGCAATTATGTTGAATAGTAAACTTACTATTGCTGCAATTAACACATACATAATAGTGCTTCTAATTAAATTAATTCCAAGTTCATATTTCTCATTCAATGAATCAGTTCCATTCTCTATTCCATTTGAAAGCACTGTAAGAATATATACAATTTGAACAACATAAATTCCCACCATTATTTGGAAATAATAAGAAGGTATCCCCCGACCACCCAAAATATCTTGCAGTTGAGCTAAATTTGCTGTATTTGAAATATCTGGTGATTCAAATGTTTCTATTTGCCCCCCCAATTTGCCTAAAATATTTGTTATCATTGAAGTTATTCCAATAACTATACCAGAAATTACAGGTGCTAAAAATTTAATCTGAGATTTCATTGAAGAAATAACATCAGCAAGTAAATCTTTTAATCTCTCATTAACACGATGAATCTCTTTGATATATTTTGCAACATTCATGAGCGCCCTAGCAGCAACTGCTGGACCTTTTTTTACTGATTCAGTCAAAACCTTCATTGAACTTTCAATTACTCTAGAAGGGAAATAAAGTATAGCACCATATTTCTTATTAAATATTGCTTCGTCAACAGACATTCCAAGTCGCCTAATATTACTACTTACCAAATCAAAGAATTTGCCCGAAACTGTCCCTTCCATTGTGACAGCAACTCTTCCGACAGCCATCTCGGTTGGAAGCCCATCTCCAATACGATTACCAAGTTGGAATAGTGCACCAGCAAACTCTTCTTCTAATCTTTTTGACTCTCTCCTTATCTTAATAACATTTTTTGATTTTAACTTAAAGTAAACTCCCAAAGAGATACCAAGACCAAGCGTGATAAACATACTTATCAATCCAGCGCCGACACCAAATGGACCTATATCATTGTCAAAAGCATCTTTTTCGTATCCTAGCAAACAAAAACTTTTTCCACAGGGACTTTTTTCATCAGCTGCTCCCCAACCCATATCAGGAAAACCAATAGCATGTAATAGTAAAGGTGATAATCCAATTAACAGAAAAACCACAAATATGCCAATGCTTACATAGAGGGGATTAACTTTGAATTCACTTTTCCCTGAAGAAAACACCATATTCTTATATTTCTTCAACTGAGGATTATCCTCGGATATATCTGTATCTCCGTAACCAGTTGGTCTCGTTGCAAGAATTTTCTTTCCCATTAAATAAACAATAGCAGGCAAAAATAGATTGTAAATAGTTGAAAGATGATACCATCGTATCTCTTCAAGGAAACTTACAACCAACGGTAATATAACCAAACCAAGAATCGGCAATATGATTCCCATCATATGAAGCATAGTGATAGGCGATTTCAAATTATGAGCATAGTGAAGCATTTTTTCATAAGTTTCTTCTAATATTAAATCCAAACCTTTGTCTAATGCGGCTAATCTCTTTTCCTCAGATCCTTCGTAAAGTGAGGACTCGATCATATGGAAAGATTCAATAAATTCAATATTGTATTTTTTCCAAGTTTTTAGGTAGGCTTCTAATGATTCTTTAACCGATGGGTACTTTTCGGTTTCAACATCCCACAAAATCTTTTTTATATCAAGCGAAAGAGGGGGTGACAGATGT
Source organism: Nanobdellota archaeon (assembly GCA_042577505.1). GTDB lineage: Archaea > Nanobdellota > Nanobdellia > Woesearchaeales > JACQSR01 > JACQSR01. Next base: position 3,330 of record JBHPEA010000038.1, on the reverse strand, counting down.
TCTGCAGCGAAATCAAGCGCCAATTCTATGTTTGAAGTATGACGCATATATGTAACAACATAGAAAATACATAATATCATCTGATTTGAAGCTTTAAGACGCCATGTTGTAGCTATAAAATCAGGTAATTTCCCAAGAGGGATAATCAAATAAAGTGATGTTAAAGCGAAAAAGAAAACAAAAAACATAGATTGAAATATTAAATAAAATATCAGGGAAGTAATTATTCCAAAAACTAGTGGGGCTATTATACTAAAAGACGTAGAACCAATGGGGGTTATATTAAGATGACACATCCCAATAGCTTCTTGTAACTCTTTTTCCCTCTGAGTTGGGGGCTTAATCTTGAATATTTTCCCACACCAATTGCAAAGTTTCTCATAAAGATTTAGATGAGGGGGCAAAATTTCCTTTCTAAATTGCTGATACTCTCTAGAATAAATTACCTTCGATGGAGGAAGATTCTTTGCAGTTAATTCAGTCTCAAGTCTAGCTTTGTATTTCTGCAATAAATCTTTCGGATCAGGATCTGACATTTTTCCCCTTTTTCAGGATAAAACTAAGCTCTTGGGTATATAAAGGTTGTTGATGGCTATAAATCTCATTTTTACTTGTTAATACGATATATTTAAAAAGGTTTAACCAGATTAACAGGTTAAACCAATGAAAAAGTCTTCAAAACTTGTAAAAGAAATCGATGAGGCTACTTGGAGAAAATTCGTAGCTTACTGTATCATTAAAAATGTAAAAGTTGGCGATGAACTGACTAAAATTCTGAAAAATTTTTTGGAGGGGAAGATTAAATGAAACCAAAACCCTCCAAGTACGAAGATATATGGTTAACTTCAATCTCTATACCTTTCTTAATAGTGATAATGATAATGGCGTTCTATGTTGGAATTCACAATTTAGGTTTACCAACAGGTTTTGCAACATACGATCAAACAATGCATGTAGTTGATGATGCAAACTTTTTAGTAAATTCAAATGATGAAATCTCAGTTTCTATTCTAAACGGAAATGTTACTGGATTAGGTATTAGTGGAACAATCAACAGAAGCGGTTCAGTTGACTTATGGATAAGTGATGGAAGTAATGAATATCTTGTTTTTGATTCAAATGAAAACGACATGAATATTGTAGATGAGATACCCTATCTTAAAACTGAACCAACCATTGAAGATAGTCAAAAAGAAGGAAATATTAGCGTAAATTTGATATTTTCAGACAATCCTGGATTTGATATTGATAATAATGGCATTGAATTTGAGAATGGCGTAATTGATCTAGAAGTACAAAGTCAATTTAACTTTAATGTAAGTGTAGAACATCTTTGTACTAAATGGATTATTCATAACATAGAATCTGAAGAAAGCACAATAATTTGTAATGGTGCTGAAGAGTGTTGCGCTTTGTTAGAACTTTCTCCCACGAATACAGAATGGGATAATCCACTTTATGTCAATTATGGAAAATATGGTGCTGGATATAGGAATATTGTATCTGCTCAGATAATTTATGCTGATTACAATCTGGATCCAGATAATCCATACTCTAATATCGTTTACAGCGATAAGGTTGAAAGAATTATTTACTTTGTTGATGAAAATATCATACTCAATAATGTCTGCGGAGATGCCTGTGATATTCTCAATTTAGGTAGGGACTTTATTTTGGAGTTCAATGTTGAAAACTCTTACGTTAATATTGATGAAATTAGCTATGAGCTTGGTTATGTTGACAATGGTGAATTCGATACAATAAATGTTACATATTTACAAGGTAGCGATGAAACACATTCATCTTTTGATATTGAAACTCAAGAAATTTCTCTAGGATTAATGGATATGTCACAAGGAACACCGATCCTTAATGCAACAGACCACCCACTAAATACATCAAGTGCTAACCTAACTGCATATAACGTTTCTTCTGTTAATGTAACAAAGAATATCTACAACTGGTTTGTTGATGGAAATTCAATCACTGTTTTGAATATGCCTTTTGAGAATCATTCAGGAGATGTTTCTTCAGATGCACTTGACTATTCCGGCCATGGAAATGACGGTTCAGTTGTAAACGACGCATCTTGGAACTCAACGGGCGGCTATGAGGGATTTGGCGCTTATGAATTCGACGGCTATCAGGATTATGTCCAAATTCCTTACGATTCTTCGCTGGAATTAAGCGAGTATACCATTTCCACTTGGGTAAAAATCAACAGCACTCCAAATCCTAGCCATGGAGTTCTTGGAACTAGAGCAGGCGGAGAATATACATTCAATTTCAAAGTCAGGGACAACAGGATAAAAGGGGACATTGGATCCGGAAGTTCATGGATAACTACAGCGGCAGACTGCTATATTGTAGTGCCCATAGGCGATTGGTATCATATAGTATATGTCGTTAACACTAGTGGCTGGCAGATTTTTGTAAATGGAACATACTGTAATGGTTCAACATATAGTGGGACTCCAAAGCTTATGAAATCAGGCGAGACATTAAGAATAGGCCATACTGGTTACACAGATGTTGAATATATGAACGGCTCAATAGATGAAGTAATCATTTTCAATCGTTCCCTTTCAGCAGAACAAATTAAAGCAATCTACGAGAACAGAACCGACCTAATAGTAAGCCAAGAAACAAATACTGGAGAAGTTTGGTCAGTAAATATTACCCCTAATGATGGCATTGAAGATGGAATTTCTCTGAGAAGTAATGATCTTATGATTTCAGAAATTGAGCCGCCAACACTTCTTCTCTACTCTCCATTAAACCAGCAAGCATTCTATGCAAGTACTGTTTTGGTAAACTTCAATGCAACAGACACCAGCAACATAAGCACACTTTGGTATTATAATGGAAGTGCGAACAGAACATTCACTACAGCAGAAAATATTACATTAATTAATGGATTACATTCTTTCGTATTCTATGCAAATGATTCTTTTGGAAACATAAATTCACAAGAAGTTGAGTTTTTGGTAGATAATGACACAAACAACTGGCCTCAATTTAAGAAAAACTTGTATGGTACTTCAGTATATCCTGGAAATATAAATATGAATAATTTCACTAAATTGTGGAACTTTACTACAATAATTCGAACTCAACCGACAGTATCCAATGGCATTGTTTATATTGGAAGTTTAGATAATAATACCTATGCATTAAATGCAACAACCGGAAACCAGATCTGGAATTACACTGCAGGAGATTGGGTAGATACATCACCAGCCGTATCCAACGGCATTGTTTATATTGGAAGTTATGATAATAATACCTATGCATTAAATGCAACAACCGGAAACCAGATCTGGAATTACA
>JBHPEA010000037.1:0-11519 GCA_042577505.1 Nanobdellota archaeon | reverse complement strand
GGATTTTCTTTTGTGAACAATAAAGCAGGCATACCAATCAAATGTGGGACTAATTCTTCAGAACCTTTAACCTTGTCTTTTATCTCTTCAATAGCAACTTTCATCAATCTTCTCTTCGTCATAACAATCTCTACTTTACCACGAAGCTTTGCTTTCATAGTTTGAAGTTGAGGACCAGGTAAATTTTCCATATCTACAGAACCAACAATAGGATAATCAGCGAATAATTTCAAAATCTTCTTTACTACTTCTTTTTTCTCGGGTGAGACGTGTGCCATTATTCGTCACCCCCTTTCTCTGCCTCAGGTTTTTTCTCTTCCTTTACTGGTTTTTCCTTAGCAGGCTTTTCTTTTGGAGTTTCTTCCTTTTTCTCTTCTGCTTTCTTTTCCTCTTTAGGAGCTTCTTCTTTCTTCTCTCCTTCCTTTTCAGAAGCTTCATCCTTTGGTGCGTCCTTTTTCTTTTCCTTCTTCCCTGTTGTTTCTTCCTCAGGTTTTGCTTTTGCACCAATTTGAACAGGTTTACCCATAGTAAGCTTTACAATCAAGGATTTGACATTCTCTTTTTCACTTGGAAGTGTATGTATTAATGTATTGTAAATTGAAAGAATGTTATCAGCTAAATCGCTATCATCCATTGTTTCATTTCCAACAGAAGACATAACAAATTGATCATTTTTAGTAATAATCCTCATTGTACCTTTTAATCTATCGACTAAAACTTTCAAGTTAGCATTTGGAGGTACAACACAACCAGCTTTTGGGTTAGGCATTTTTGCTCTTGGACCTAAGACTCTACCAAACGACTGTGCTACTTTGGGCATGATATTTGCTTGAGCAATGAAGAATTCATATTCATCAGCTAATTTCTTAATAGCCTTTTTATCATATTTGGGAAAATCATCCACAATTATTGCCATATCACAAGCAGTTTTTGCTTGATCGAATAACTCTCCACCAACTAAAGCACAGACTTTCCTATCTGCGCCAACAAATTTGTTAAAGTGAATATAAAAGTCAACCTTCTCTTCAGGTTTCTTAAGATCAAGCCTTCTCAAATTAACTATGAAATCTACACCCTGTGTGAACTTCTTCTTAGCAGAATTCCCTCTTGCCTTCTTCAACGCTTCTTGAATTTCTTTCTTATCCATAATGCCCTCCTAACCATTCCGATTAGTAATACGGGTATATACTCAAGAAATTATAACCCCTTTATAAATGTTAGGGTTACTATACTACTCTTCTAGCCTCAAAATTCCCTCTTTTCGCTTTAGAAGTGTACAAAGCGAATGTTTTCCTGGGTAATCCACCTTCTTCTTCAACAGTATTTACCAAGTTATTGGGAGAAAGCCCAGGTAAATAAAAACCTATTGAGTCTTTTTGTTGTCCAATTTTTGTTAAGGTTTCTTCCTCATGAATATAATTAATTTTATCAGGTGATATATGTTTATCAAGGAAATCCTGAAGCGTACCTACCTCAAGCTTTCTTTTAGGTTCTTTTATACACACAATCCCAAATCCATCGTGAGTTACATAAGGAATGTAATGATTAGAATCAATTCTTAATTTTTTTACAGCAGCATCTACATCATCTTTAGTCTTATATTTTAAAATATCAAACTTTCCACTAAAGTATTCATGCATTGAAGCTAACAGATCATCAGGATTAACACCAACAACAGCTTCATGAATTGGATACATTCTCATGTTCTTTCCATGCAAATTTACCAATTCTACTCCGGCATACCTTCTTGGATCTTGCATAATTGATTCTTTATCTTTAGCAGCAGCTTTCAATTTCACCCAACGCACCCATAATGATGCAAGATAGTGGTTCCCATCTCCAGCCCAGTACATTGCCCCATTTTGAGATTCAAGCGATGCAAGACCTTGCGAAATTTGATTGATATGAGAAGGATCAGTTACCTGATAACCAGTAAGATGACCGAAATCTAAATCAAATTTTTCAAGTTTCAATAAATCAAAATCATAAACCACCTTCAATTCTTTTCGAATATCTAAAAGGGGCTCTATAACACTTCGTGATGGATCATCAATTAACATTAGAATATGGGTAGTCTCAAGTGATGCATTCTCATTAACTTTTATCCTAGCATTTAATTTACTAGCTATCGTCCTTTCAGTAGGATGTATCTTATGACGTTCCGACCATTGAGATGGATCATATGCACCATCAGTGATCTTTACTAATTCCTCACCACTCATTGATGGCCTATATTCTTCAAGATCAACTGTTACAAACAAACCTTCTCTAATTTCATCCCCTACCTTATGCACAACTAAATGAAAGCCGTTTGTTGTTGGCAACAAAACTTTCCTTCTAAAATACTGATTCATTGCGTAATTAATCCTTTCAACTCGTTCTCCTAAATCACCCTTCCCCAGATCTACTTCTGGGTAAACTAAATAATAAGATGAATATAGACCTTTTACACCATCCCCAATCATCTCCCACACTTTTGGTTCAGATCCAAATAAATCAACAGCAGGAACCCAGTACTTCGCTTTGTCAATATGATGATTGGGCAACCAAATTTCAGGGATACTTAGTGCAGCTTTGTGAAGTAGTTCTTGATTTATTTGCATACATACATAAACACATCAATCCTTTAAAACAATTTTCATTAATGAGTATATAGGTTAGAAAAAAACATTATCTCTTACTTAAATAATCTTCAATTATAATTTTGAATTCATCAAGAATAATGTCTCCTTGCAAAGTTTTCAATAACTTTCCGTCAACATAAACTGGACAAACAGGATCTTCGTTATTACCTGGAAAACTTATTCCAATATTCGCATTCTTGCTTTCACCAGGGCCATTAACGACACAACCCATTACTGCAATATGCACCTTTTCAAAATTCTTGTACTTCTGTTTCCACTCGGGCATTTTCTCTTCAATAAATTTGTTAGTCTCCTTTGCCATTGTTACAAACCTATCAGAAGAAGTCCTCCCACACCCAGGACATGAAGTAACTGACGGTTTGAAATATCTTATTCCCAAACTCTGTAAAATTTCTTTACAAACAATAACCTCCTCCGTCCTTGATTTATCACAAGTCATCGACACCCTTATAGTGTCACCAATCCCTTTCTGCAGAATCGAACCAGTAGCAATAGCATTAGAAACAATCCCTTTTACTCCAAATCCACCCTCAGTCAACCCAACATGAAGCGGATAATCAATCTTCTTAACCAATCTTTCATAACATTCTATCATATCTTTAACATTAGAAGTCTTTATACTAACAATAATATTCTTCAATCCCCTTTCTTCAGCCCATTTTGTTGATTGGACAGCGCTTGTAACCAAAGCATCAATTAAAATTTCTCTATTACTCTTTAAATTTCCATTCTGTGAGTTCTCGTCCATTAATTTAGCAAGTAATTTCTGATCAAGTGAGCCCCAATTTACACCAATTCTGACTGGTTTATCATATTTAATTGCAATATCAATAAATTTGTTAAAATTCTGATCATTACCCCAATTTCCTGGATTAATTCTGTATTTATCAAGAGCCTGAGCACATTCTGGATATTTATCAAGAAGTATATGACCATTATAATGAAAATCTCCAATTAATGGAACGTCCCCAATTCTATTCTTAATCTCGGGAACTGCTTGTGCAGCCTTATCGTCATTTACAGTAACCCTAACCATTTCAGAACCAGCATTTACTAATTCATTTATTTGACTAACAGTAGCTTCAACATCAGAAGTGGGAGTATTTGTCATACTCTGAATAGCGATAGGATTATCTCCACCAATCTTAACCTTCCCAATTGATACCTCTTTGGACATAGAATTGAGAGAATCAATCTGAATTTATAAAATTATATGCCCCAGAAATACTTAACTCCATAAACAGTTACAAATAATAATATGATATTCAGTGGAAGACCCACTAAGAAGAAGTCTCTAAACTTGTAATTACCAGCTGAATAAACCAAAGTATTTGTTTGATATCCTATTGGAGTAAGGAATGAAGTTGATGCTGCAAACATAACAGTAATAACAAACGCTAAAGGATTAAGACTAAGTTGTGAAGCAACTGAAATTGCAATGGGAATGATAATAATTACAGATGCAGCGTTTGATACTACCTCTGTTAATAATGTTGTAAGAATAAAAAATATTCCCAATACTATCAAAGGCGATAATGATCCAGATAATCCCACAACGAAATTTGCTATCAAATCCGCAGCTCCTGTTTTCTCGAATGCTATTCCTAAGGGTATAATACCAGCTAATAACAATACAACTTGCCAATTAACAGACTCATAACTTTCCTCAAAGCTTATTACACCTAAAATAACCATGAGAACAACACCAATAAGGGCAGAAACCATTATTGTAAACACATTAAATGCTGCTAACAATAAAACTAAGAATAAAATTCCAAACGCTTCCCAAACCTTTGTCCTATTATAATTCTCACTCGCTTCACTTACAAAAATAAAATTATCATTTTTCTTCAACTTCTCAATTGACTTCTCAGTTGCACTTAATAATAAAATATATCCAAACTTCAATCTAATTTTATCAATACTCTTTTTAATTATTTCATTACCTCGCTTCAAGCCCAGAACTAAAGCATTGTACTTCTTTCTAAACTGAGATGAATTTATTGTTCGATTTATCAAAGTTGATTTGCTTGATATCATAAATTGCACTAATTTATATTTAGCTCCTTTCTTCTCTGGAAATTTGGAACTTGCTTTGATCTTTATCAATCCAATATCATCTGCATGAATCAAATCCTCACGCGAACCCTCAATTAATAAAACATCTTTAGGCATTATCCTGTGCTTTTCAGAATGATTTATTATCTTATTCTTCCTCTTTATATGCAATATTTTAATATTAAACTTCTTCTCCAAATCATTATTTTTTAATTTTTGATAAAGAAGGGAGGAATCTTCAGGAACAATCACGTCAGTGTGGTACTTTAATCTCCTAAGAGGGTCTTCTGTGTCTTTTGCACCTTTTCTCTTCGGAAGTAAAAACCTTCCAATAGTTAAGAAGTAAATTGAGGTTATCAGTAAAACTATTACACCTAACTTTGTAATCTCAAACAAACCAATAGAGCCGAATCCCATTCGTGTGTAGATATCATTTGAAAGAATATTCGTTGTTGTACCAATAAGTGTTAAAGTACCTCCAGCCATACAAATGAAAGAAAGGGGCATAAGGAGTTTTGAAACAACAATTTTTGATTTTTCTGCTAACTTCATTACAATTGGAATCATTACAGTAACAGTAGCAGTATTGTTCATAAAACCAGATAAGGGACCAACAGAGGTAATTGCCAACAATTGCTTTGAATAACTCTTTTTTGTCCACTCAAATATCTTTCTACCAATTTTATTCACAATCCCTGTTTTTTGAATTCCAGCAGAAATAATAAACATACAAAGAACAGTTATCGTCGCAGGATTGGAAAACCCAGAAACGCCCTCTGATGGTGTGACTATTTTAGTAACAATTAGAATCACCATGACAAGCAACGCCACAGTCTCAACAGAAAACTTCTCTCTAACAAATAGATAAAATGCAATAATCGTTATAGCCAACACAAGTATAATTTCGTAATTAATCATACCTCTTACATATATTTAAATATTATAAACCTTTTTGTTGGATCAATGGAAATTTTTACTTTACTAATTTTATTCATTGGAGGAATAATCGCAGGTCTTTATGGATCCTGTGTCGGGAGCGGCGCATTAGTTACTTTCCCATTATTAATATTATCAGGATTACCGATTCATACTGCAATTGGAACAAACAGATTAGGTGCAGTATTCCTTGAATTATCAAGCGCAATTAAGTTCTTTTTACAACATCAATTAAATTTGAAACTTGGAATTTTACTTGGGATCGTCGCAGCCATTGGAGCTTTATTGGGTACAAAAATTGTCATAAGCATTAATGAAAGAAGTCTAAATTTAATTATTGCTATTGTTTTCTTAATAATCTTCATCGTGCTAATGTTCAAAGACAAAATAGGTATTAAACAAAAGAAAATAATGAAAAAGAATATATTTGTAATATCTCTATTCACTTTTTTATTGGGTATTTATGGAGGATTCTTCGGAGGGGGATTTGGAACATTTATAATGATCTTATTAGTTCTATTTGGTTTCACATTCATAAAAGGAGCAGCACTTGGTAGAGTTATAGGAACTATTATGTCAATAGTTTCCTTCATAATATTTGCTATAAATGACCTTGTTGTCTATAGTTATGGTATAAGTTTAGCAATAGGTAGTTTTATTGGTGGCTGGATAGGTGCAGGAATAGCAGTAAAAAAAGGAGACCCTTACATAAAAGTTATTTTATCAATAGTCATAATCATTACTATTATCAAATTATTCCTTGATTATTTGGGGATAATACTATAATTTACCTCAAATCAACATACCTATGTTCTTCCATTAAATCTTTCCTTGGAACATCTCCAAAGTCACATGTAGAACAAGTCCAGTCTAAATATACCCAATCCCCCTTACGTATAAACAAAGACGCATCGGGTAAATATGCACGTAAAAATGCATGACCTGGTATCAATACTAACTCAGAATCGATTCCAACTGACTCAAGTAGTGATGCAAGAAGAAGTGTTCCAGACTCACAATCACAACCTTTTACCGTTAATACTTCTTTTGGATCTTCAACATATTCAAAATTTACAGGATCAGAGACATAATTCATATTATCGCGAACAAACAAATAAAGAGCTTCAGTACTACATATTTTATTCCCGCCACATTGTGCAACAATCTTTGTGGCAACTTGTCTTATTATCGGATCTGTCGGATCAATAAACCTTGAAAAATCACTATCGCTTTCCAACTTGAAAGTTTCATTTGAAAAAAATTCATAATCCTCTGGTAAAACTTCTTCAACAGTAGGAATATATTCAGGATGTGGATTAACCTCTATATAATGTGCAGGCAACCACACTAACATCAACAGTAATAGAAACGCAGCTAAAACATACCTTATCGGTCCACGATACCATGGATCAGGTTCTTCATCGATCTCTTCATATCTTTCTTCCATAAAGTAAGAAAAACCAATATACTATTTAAGAATTCTTAATAAAATTAAAAAAAAGAAAGAAAAAAACTAACAAGACGAACAGGAGTGTTCTTCACCTTCTTTCTTTTCCTCTTCTCCTTCCTTCTTCTCTTCTTCGCCTTCTTTCTTTTCCTCTTCTCCTTCCTTCTTCTCTTCTTCGCCTTCTTTCTTCTCACCCTCAGGTTGTTCTTCAGGTGCTGGTGTTTTTTCTTCTTGTTCTTCTTGTGACATATTTATTACCTCCATTATGCATAAAGCATCGTGATTCTTTCAACGAAAACGCTATAAGATTAGGGACATTCTTCCTGATTTCGTTAAAGAAACACTAATCATTTATATTGTTTTTCACTTTTAATGCTTATTTTGCCATAGTAAAGTTTATTTAGCATGAACTTAAAGGAGTAAGAAATGAAGAAAAAAGTCTGCATTATTGTTGCACACCCTGATGATGAGACAATATGGATGGGTGGCACCCTATTAAAGAACAAGAATAGCTGGAAAACCACAATTATTAGTTTGTGCAGATCTAAGGATAAAGATAGAGCACCCAAATTCAAAAAAGTTTGTAAAATTTACAAAGCGAAATGCTTCATCTCAAACTTAGAAGATGAAAAATTAAATAAAATTCAATTAAATGAGGTCAACAAGAGAATTTCAAGGTATTCTGAGAACTACTACGATTGTATATTTACACACGGGAAAAATGGAGAGTATGGACATATTCGTCATATTGATGTCCATAAATCAGTAAAGAATTTACTCGCTAAAAAAACTTTACAAGCCAAGAAGGTTTTTTACTTTTCTTACAATAAAAAAGGCAAATATTCCTATCCTAATAAGAATTCAGAAAAATTTATAAAGCTAGACGATAAACTTCACAAAACGAAAACAAAAATCATCCAGGAATTATATGGATTTGATAAAAAGAGTTTTGAAAATCTCTGTTGCAGGGACAAAGAAGCTTTCAAGGTTGAAGAAATTTTATGAGGGTACAATGGAATGAGATGTTTAGTTCTTTACGCATATCCGCCAGAACCAGATGGACTTAGTATGCAAGGCGATTTCTTATTCAAGGGAATTATAAACACAGGTAATCAAGCTTGGCCATGCCATTTTAGAGAGGGTGTTCAAAAGGATTTCTATCTTAAACATGTAAAACCTGATGTAGCTTATGGAATAGGATTTTGGGGAAACGTACCTGAAGTTGTTAAGGAACCACTCGACCATGGTGTTACACCTGTCCCTTGGTTCAACGCAGACGGATGGGTAGCTAATTATCAGGAAGAATTTGATAAACTTGAACTCATGTTTACAACAAGCGAATGGGTCAGACAAATATACAAAAGAGATGGAACAGATATTAGCAAGATAATTCCAATGCATATAGGGATAGACATAGATATGTTTAAACCAACTGTATCTCCAAATTATAATAAAACGATAAGAGAGATGTTAGGCATAAAGGAACATGAGAAAATGATTTTAACAATAGGCGGAGATGTAACTTCAAAAGGTGCTCAAGAAATGATGAAAGCTCTTGCACAAGTAGATGATGAATTTAAAGACTGGAAATATGTATGCAAATCCTGGCCAAGTGAAAATACAGATCATTGGAGAGAGTTTGAGACAGAACTTGCAGAAAGTTTAGGAATCATGGATAAGATAATCTTTGTAGATGATCAATTTAGTCAAGATTTTATGGTACATCTTTTGAATGCCACCGACATTTATGCAGCCCCATCAAGAATTGAGGGATTTGGTATGATACAGGTCGAAGCTATGGCTTGCGGAAAACCAGTAATATCAATCAATAAAATGGGCCCATCAGAAACGATAATCCATAATAAAACAGGATTTCTCGCTAAAGTATCAAGAGAAGTCCAACTAGAGAGCGAATGGGCTTACCCTTCTATGGGTTTTGAGGAAAAAAAGGTTATCCAGTTCGACTCTCCTAAAACATTTGCTTACAGAGCAGATATAGATGAATTGAAAGAATTTACTTTAAAATTATTAAATGATGAGAATTTGAGGAATGAAATGGGACAAGCAGGACGTCAACATGCCGTTAATAATTTTGACTACAGAACCATATCAAAAAAGATGGTGGATATCACAAAGGAAAAACTTAATTTAGAGTAGAACTCTTTTCTTCTTATAAGATTCATATGCAAGAATGTAAACTCCTGCGTTCCAAGCTTGCAATTTACCGTAATTCTCCTTTGTAATGGGATCAATCCATTCAGGAAAATTTCCCCTTAAATTTGCTTTAGCCAACTTCTCTAATTCCTTTTTTGCCTTATTGAATTTTCTTACTTTTATCAAACTCAGCACATATATTCCACCTATGAAAGTCCATATTCCGCCATTCAAATAATGATGAGGTGTTCTCGCATCACAATCTTCAAAATAATCTTGCCATTCTTTTGTTCCTTTCTTAATCGGGGGAAAGATTGCTCTAACAGGGTATGGTTTATTAATTCCTTTCTTTTCAATATGGTTTATTATCCGAATAGCCTTTTGTCTATCTGCTAAATCAAAGATGATTGCAAGAAGATTACCTAAGGAGTCAAACCAATCCCCCATTTCTTTGTATTTATTATGATTTTTCCATCGATAAGGTACATAAAAATTTCCATTCCACAGTCTAGTATCTTTGTTTATATTCATCATAAACTTAATTTTTCCAGCAATCTTTTTCTTATTCACTAGATAGAGAACCTTATAATACAAGGCATGCGTGTTTATTGTGTAACCATATTTATGAGGAAAAGCGTCTTGCCAATCAACTGTTGGAAGCTGCCCTAATAATCTATTTTCTCCAATATCTTGATAATCTAACCATTCAATTGCTTTGTCGATGCTCTTTTTATATTTCTTAAAAAGTGAATTCCCATATCTCTTTTTGTAAATATAATGCCCAATAATATACCATAGTGTAGAATCAATTGAAGCAAAGTCGACATGAGGTTTCCTTTCACTATATTTATCAACACTATTTGGAATTTGTCCTTTCTTGCTTTGATTTGAACCAAGTGTAATTAAACTGCTCCTAAAAGTTCTCTTAAACAAAGGATCATCAACTAAACTTGCCCCTAAGAAACTAATCATACTATCTCTTGACCATATAGCATCATAACCATCAATTCCACCCGACGCGAATAAACCATTCTTAGTAGAACATACTCTAATAACCTCTTTTGCTCCCTCATATGCTTTATCTATAGTCATAATGAATTACTTATTTTCCATATTTATAAAACCATCTAAAATTAATTAGAAAGATATAAATAAGATATTCAGAAAGACTGTAGTATGAATCCTCAGGATAAGAAATATGAAATTGTAAGAGAGATTTTAGAGATTCCCAATATAATTAAAAACTTTCACACCGAAAACTTATCCAAACCCCTCTCTTCTATGAGAAAAACAAAAAAATTATTCTTGGTTGGAGAGGGCTCCTCAAGAATATTCCCGGCAAAAAATGCAATTAACTTCTCTTTATCAAATAAAATTCCCTTAACGATTTATACTGAAGGGTGCAGACAAGCAGCTGAATTAAACCTGAAAGATTATACATTATTTGGTGCCTCCAACTCAGGAAAAACTAAAGAAGTTTTAGATCTGTTTAAGAATAGAAAATCTAAATCATGTTTTCTTTTAACAGAAAACTTAGAAACCACTATAAAAGAACATTGCGATTCAATTTATATATTAAATTGCGGTAAAGAAAGGGCAGTTGCAGCATCTAAGAGTGTTATTGAAGAAGCCTTGTTTTACCAAAATCTGTTATCCAAATATACTACTAAGAATATTTCAAAAAAAGAATTATCTAATCTTTCAAAAAAGGCAAAGGCAGTACTTACAAAAGAAATTGATCCTGGAATCATAAAAAAAATTGCCAAAGCTAAAATAATTTATTTTTCAGGAAGAAATAATGGAGTTGCAGAAGAAGCTGTTTTAAAAGCAAATGAGATAGTTAGAAAAAAATCAATTTATTTGGAAGGAACATATTTTGTGCACGGTGTTGAAGAGGTAATGAAAAAGAATGAAGTCATAATTCTAATAGATCCTTTCAAACAAGAAGAAGAAAAGATAAAAGAAGTTTTAGTTAATGGAATAGGAATCAATGTTATTGCAATCAGTTCAAGACAAACGATATTTCCTACTATAAAGATCCCAAAAATGAATAATTTCGATACCTATCTCCAACTTTTAGCTTGTTGGAATCTACTAATCGAATCAGGTAAGAAATTAAAAATTAATTTAGATAAACCAAAGAGAGCAAGGAAAATAGGTAATGAGATCTCAAACTAATTTTTCTTCATTCTATTCTGTTCAATTGAAAGTCGAGCAAGAAGATAAGATATAGTTGATTCTGCTCCTTGATTAAGATTTATCGAAGACTCACCAACTCC
>JBHPEA010000036.1:0-11888 GCA_042577505.1 Nanobdellota archaeon | reverse complement strand
TTGCTCAACAAGCTTTTTTTATGAAAGCAAATTGGTAATACATACCAATTAAGTTTGCCCTTTTTCTTTGATCCTGCCACCAACCTATAAAACCAACATCCCTAAGCGCAAGTTCCTCTTCCTTAGAAAGTTTTAGCTTCTCAACCGCTTCTTTCTTCCTCTTCTTTACACTCTCTTCATAATTCTTTATTTCTTCTAAACGTTTTTTTGCTTTGTCAGGAGTATATTCCTTTAGTCTTTCAGAAAAATCACTAGGACTTAATCTTTTTTGAATATTATAACCCCCCTCTAACCAAAAATATTTTTTTGCATGTTCTTCTAATTCATGAGGACATTTATTCGGCAACTTAAAACCATACTTAGTGAAAATCTCAAGAAGATCTTTTTCTTCCTCCATATGGAATGAAAGCTTGTCTTGCAAAATTAAAGTGTTAATTAACTCAGGTGAATATCCTTTATTTTCCATCCTCTTAACTATAATATCCCCCCATACAGTATTGTACTCAGTCATCAATGCTACCCCCCATTGATTGGCATATAGATCTTCAAATTTATCATATTTATCAAGCAAATCTGGATCGTTTTCATCTATTTTCTTCACAAAAGAATAAAATTCCTTAACCCTATTACACCACTCCTTATAATGACCGTGAACTTCTTTTGAATGTTTTTCCATCCATTCTCCCCTAATATGAAAATCTTTCTCGCCAAAGGTGGGATAGAAGTTTCCGTCTTTCCCGTTAGAATAACCAACACTCAAAGCAAATCCCAATTCTTTTTGAACTTCACCAAGTATGACTGTAAAAGCTCGCATAGGGATAGAAATTGTTATTAGATGTGAGGGCACTTGCTGATAGATCCACTTCTTGGTTGATTTTATTTTTTGCAGATCTTCTTCGGGTACCTTCATTTTAATACCCTTAATCTTCATACCTACTTATCTCAACATCTTCTTTTAGCTTCAAATCATTTACCCCAATCTCCTTGATCAACTTAGCAGGACTGCCCCCCCAGAATTGATTGCTTGGAATTGGTTTGTTTACAAATGATCTCAATCCAAGAATTACGTTGTCTCCAATAACCTGACCAGCTCCAATAAGTGAGAATGCTCCAATCATACAATTCTTTCCAATCTTGCATCTTCCCAACGTCCAATAATTATTTACAATTTCATGGGTTGCAATCTCACAATCGCTCCCAACTAAAGTATTATCTCCAATCTCAATTAACTCTGGATACAAGGGATCTAAGAAACAATTGTATGCAATTGCAACATCTTTCCCTATCTTTGCTCCAAATCTTCTATAAATCCAGTTTTTAAGATTAGTTGGAGGAGAATATCTAAGTAAAGTAAAAACAAATGCAGTAAACATAGTCCAAACAGGATTCCTTACTTTGTGCCAATCACATTCAGCATTCCCACGCTTTCCAGTATATTTTATCTTAACAACACGAATAGACTTATCTTTCAGAACTTTCTTCGCTATCTCTCTAAAATGTTTTTTGAATGACATAATGACCCCCCAGTATCAAGAATAAAGGAAATCTGATTTTAAAACTTTGCATTATAATTTCCATTTAAAAACTATTTATAAAATACGCCCTTTCTTTATAAACAAACAAACTTAAATATATACATTGCATTATATATATTACTTAGAATATTCAAACCGATAAACTTTTAAATCAATATTTCGGATGTTCAAAGCTCGAGAAAAGAAAGTTCTGATATTATATGAAAACAAAGGTGTGTATTAGAATGAACAATGTCCAATCAAGCAGATACGTGGCTCAGGAAGGGCCGTCTTTAGCTAGCCAGACCTATGCACCGCAAGGCTATTCCCCATTTGATAAACTTAATATAGCTCAAATTAGAATTCCAAATCCAGCTCAGCCAAAAAAAGAAAGAAAAACAGAAAAGATAGCTGTAATAGGTCAGTATACTGAAAGGAAAACTATCGAGGATGCAATAGGAGCATTTCAATCATCAACATCACAATCAGATTCCCAATTCGACAAAAATGGAATTGGAAAGTATGATCATTCACGAATTGAATCTAGAATAAATGATTATAATACTATAGGAAATTTTGTTTCCAGCAGAAAATACTCAGATAGCGTAGTTAGAGAAGGATTGGACATAGTAGACAGACTGTTTGACCATTACTGTGCTACATTAGAATCCTACATTGATCATCACGTCAGTGAAGCCGAACAAAGTGCATCACGCCTTCAAACTGATCCCACAGGAAATTATGGAACTCAAGCTCTAGCAACTCTACACAAGGTAGAAGAAACTATAGAAAAATTATCTGAAACTATATACGGATTAAAAAAGGATGAATTAAAGGAAAAGGTAAATGAAGGCAAGTACCGCATCATATCACGAATATTATCCTCCTACGAAATGGTTGTTGATAGAACCACAGAGAATCTTGATAAAATAATGTATAATGAAAGTAGTGTTCGAGAAACAACAGACATGATTAATAGAATTAGTGCCAACTTATCGCCTATCGTTGGGGAGATTGGTTATAAAAAGAAAATGAGTGTAGGGGAAGCTGCAAGATTAGAGATACTTCAAGAATCACATCTCTATATCTTAAGCACCCTTTCTCATTTGAACCACTCTTTACAAAGAAGATCAGAAGAAATCCAAAAACAAAAATCTTCATTGTCAATAATATATCTTACCACAGAACAATTCGTCACACAAATTCCCGGTAAGAATGGGAGCAGTCAACAATACTATTGTGATACAATGTCATCAATTGATTCAGAAAGCAGAGTACCCCATTTAATGAAGGATCCAAAAATTCAAAGATTAATTGAAGGTCTCAAAACAAAGGTAGATACAGCTTTCATCGCTGCAATGCAGAATAGTGTTCATTGATTTTTCGCTTTATGCATTGATAGCAATTCTCTTCTTAACAATTTTCCAGTTGGATTCTTAGGAATAACATCTATGAACTCAACCATCCTTGGAACTTTAAAGGGAGCTAAGTGTTTTTTACAAAATTCTATAATCTCTTGTTCAGTGCACTTCTCACCTTCTTTCAAAACAACGTAGCTTTTAATTTCCTCACCGTATAGTTTGTCAGGAACTCCAATTGTAGCAACTTCCTTTACTTTTGTATATTTTTGAACTACATCATCAATTTCAAGTGGAGATAAATTCTCACCACCCCTTATTATAATCTCTTTCCTACGTCCTTTCAAAAAGTAATATCCTTTTTTATCCCTATAAGCCAAATCTCCTGTATGGAACCAGCCATTCGCAAAAGCCTCTTTATTGGCTTCATCCCTTTTGAAATAACCATCAAATACAATGTCGCCTTTCATGACTATTTCTCCCACTTCCCCATCCTTCACTTCTTTATCATTTGAATCAAACACTGCAGAGTCCAATCCTTCTATAGGAATTCCTATTGAACCTTTTACTTGCTTTTCAGGAGTTATTGGTAAAACATGTGAAAAAGCTACACATTCACTCAATCCATAGCACTCGTAAACAAAAAATCCAAACGTTTTCTCAAATTCAATTAATGTTGGAACTGGTAACGGAGCAGAACTTGATACAAATAACCTAAAATGTGAAAGATCATATTTCTTTATATCCTCAGGGGGATTAAGCAACATTGTCATTATAGTTGGAACAACATCTGTGTAAGTAACTTTATACTTCTCAGCTTCATTCCAGAAATTTGATTTCGAAAATTTCCTTCTAAGAGCAATCCCGCCACCATTATAATAAGGTAGCAATCCCATTATAACTAATCCAACAACATGAGATAATGGCATAACATTGTATGATACATCCTTGTCAGTTATATTCCATGCTTTTGTAGCGGGAGGTAACCAAGCGATTAAATTCTTCTGTTTGAGAATAATCCCTTTTGGTTTACCTGTGGTCCCAGAAGTATAAATCATAAGTGCCTTATCTTCACCACTAACTTCACCATCAAATTCCTTTGGCTGCTTTTCTATCTCTTCCATTATATCACTATATCCTTCCTTTTCCCCTATTGAAACAACATCTACCTTCAACTTCACATCTTTTAGTTTTTCAATTAGAATACTCTCTATAAATAAAAACTTTGACTCAGAGTTCTCAACTGAAAACTTTACCTCTTCACCACTTAACAAAGGCCCAATTGCATTGACGAGTATTCCAGTCTTTAAACCACCAAAAAACAATAATAAAAACTCCGGAATGTTCCATCCAGATACAGAAATCGTATCTCCTTTCTTCAATCCTAAACTTAAAATATAATTAGCATATTGGTTAACTGTATCATCAAATTCCTTATATGTAAAGGTTCTACCATCTTCTATACTAGTTAAGAAGACTTTATCACCATACTTCTTTGTTACTTCTCTGATAAGCTCAATAAAGTTGTCCATGACTTCCCCTCAGAAAAACTAAATTAATTCGATTTATTAACCTTTCCTACTCTTAATGTTGTAAATCGGAGAAATCATGTTGATCTTTCTGCTCTTTTTTGGACTCTTTCTTCTCTCTATAGAAACTAAATTTCTTAGTAAATATGTGGGTGGAAATAATTAAAGATAGCCCCATTATTAATGCTGGAATTACCAATCCAGTACCTCTTCTTTGTACAGAAGTTGGAAAACTATGACATTTAAAATCACTTCCACAATATTGCTCATCCCCACAATCATCATTACTATTACACTTCCTAGAAACTAAATCGTAAGCTGCTGCAAAGAAAATTAACACCATTATCACAATAAGCGCTGTAACCGTCCCAATTTCTCCCTTTTTCATTGGAGTTGGGAATCTAGAACATATTATAAATTTTACCCTGCATAAGGTATATGAAAGTAAGGGTCATCACTGCTTCTATCTGAATATATCTCAAGAATTTTTGCCGCATACCTTGTATGGCTAAGACTTAGTTGTTTTTCTTTCCTCATCGACCTCAACCTCTTTTTCTTCTTCGAAAAAACCCTCAAGAGTTTTATTCTTCTTAATAGTATTGTAGCTTATGTTTGAAATCCAAATCACCTCTTTTTTTTACTGTAAACCTGTAGATCCAAAACCCCCTTCCCCACGCGTAGTATCATCTAAATCATCAACTTCCTCAATATCTACAATCTCAAATTTATTTATAACCATTTGAGCGATCTTCATATTTTTCTCAATTTTGAAATCATCTTGACCGAGGTTTATTGCAATAACACCAACAATCCCCCTATAACCAGCATCAATTGTACCGGGAGTATTTACTATCGATATACCGTGCTTTGCAGCCAAACCACTTTTTGGTCTTATTTGAGCTTCATAACCAGGTGGTAATGCAATCTTGATACCCGTCGAAATAACTTTTCTTTCCAGTGGTTTTAGAATGTAGTCTTCTGCTGAATACAAATCCAGTCCTGCATCTCCGTCATGAGCATATGAAGGAGTTTTTACATCAGATACTTTACAAATCTTAAATTTAACCACCACCAATTTTCATTAGTATCACTTATATTTAAAACCATCTAATCTGCTCTAAAAGATTTTAATTATTTTTTGAACTCAAACAATGAAAGTGATTTATGTGACTTAATTTCACCACCAACAGGATCAACTTTTAGATTTACAGTATTCATACTTTTTGTTACCATTGTAATATTCCAAATATTACCAAATTCTTCTACATTTTGTAATATCAATATTATCTTCACGACAACTTCATTTGGATACTGCTTAGAAGTGAACTCAACAATTCTATCAAACATTTCTAAGATGGGCATTTTCACAACATCGACATTTGTCTCAACAACTTCTTTATCGGGCTCCTTAAACACCTCATCTTCATTTACTTTTTCAACAACCTCACCATCAACAACAAAAGTAGTAACCTTTTTAGATGACTTCTCATAAAATCCAAACTGCCATTTACCTAACTTTTCACCTTCAATCATATTGAAAGCATAAGAAAAAATCGTATTCTTATGAGATTCTTTCCATTTATTAAAAAGAACATTCCCCTTTAACTTACTAAAATCCTCTTTTAATCCATTCATACACCTTCTGAGCAATAGACTTTATTTATATTTTTCGTTCTCCCTAGAAGGTGATATTAAATATCTATAATTTTCCCTTTGTTCCCTGGATTTATAATGACCGTCTTTCTAATCTTGTCTTTTTTACCAGCATTCTCATGGATATGACCACATATTACAAATTTTGGTTTATATTCATTAATAAATCTTCTAACAGATTTATTTCCAACGTGTTCTTTACCAATTTTATCCAATTTCGTTTTATTTGGGGGCGAATGACTTACAAGCACTATCTTTTTGTCTTTAAACTTCTTCAACCTTTTCTTTTGATGCTTCATAAACTTCTCAAAGTCTTCATCAATAAATGAAAAACCAGACGTGTTAAATCCAATCAATACTAATTCATCAATAATAAACACACGGCCATGAAGATAACGAATATACCTATAATTTTTACACAACTTCCTCAAATTTCCTTCTCTTTCATGATTTCCAGGGATTATGTATACAGGCTTCTTTATTCTGTTCAATCTACTAAGGATATCTCTCAATCTACTTTCAAACATAGAAATATCTCCAGCACAAACTATTATATCACTCTTCTTTCCTAATTTTTCAACAGATTTAAGAGATTTGAACGAACTATGCAAATCACTAAACACACAAACTTTCATAACTACAAACTAATTATCAGTTTTATAAAATTTCTTGTTTTGTTAGAATCCTTTCGGTTTTTACATCTATTTTCGAAAGAAGTATGATAAATCTAAAATGTCAATAGATACATCAAGAATTATTCCGATTTTTCTAAGAGAGATGCTATTAATCTCGAAAAAAAAGAAAAAATGCGCCGGCGTAGGATAGCCAGGCAATCCGCTAAGTTAAGACCTTAGTGTCCTTGTAGGACTCCGGGGTTCAAATACTTTACGGTTTTCCGTGGAACCCCTGGTTCCACTTGAATAGTGCCTTATTGGTCAAGCTTTTTGCATCGCAAAAAGGTTGTGTGAATTCCCCGCGCCGGCGCGCTATTACAATAAAATTTATAATTTATTTAAAATTACGAAATCTTATAATAATCTTCAAGAACAATCTTATCTACATCCTCGATATTCTTAACCATGTACAATTTACCATCTGCAATCTCAACGATATCCTGAGCTAATTTTTTACCATCCCTATTCAAATCTATCCCAACAACTGAAACTGTTACTTTCATATCTTTTGCAAGACTAGCTGAATTCAACGTATCCTTTTCAGGTTTCTTCCCAACAGTTGGCATCGCATCGGTTAGCAATATCAAATGTTTTGTAACATCCCTTCGTGGAAACATTTCAAGACTTTTTTTAATTGTCATAGCAATATCAGTCTCTTTAGATGCTTTTATCCGAGTTATCTTATCTAACAATTCATTAAAATCATAAGTGGGGTAAACTTCTTCTTTAATATCAGATCCAAACACTAGCAATCCAACCTTATCCTTCGCTTCAATTACCTTATAAGCA
Source organism: Nanobdellota archaeon (assembly GCA_042577505.1). Classification (GTDB taxonomy): domain Archaea; phylum Nanobdellota; class Nanobdellia; order Woesearchaeales; family JACQSR01; genus JACQSR01. Next base: position 4,371 of record JBHPEA010000036.1, on the reverse strand, counting down.
AGAGCCACTCCTGCTTTCTTACAATTCTCTATCTTCTTACCCTTCATACTTCCAGAAGCATCGATTGCATAAATAACATAAATTTGCCCTTTACTTTTTCTTTCAAAAGTCCTCAACTCATCTTTACCTAAAGACGTACGACCTCGTCTCAATGCAACCTTCACACTACTTTTCAATGCAATATCTTTGTACCTATCCCCTTTGACGAAATTCTTAACATTATCTTTCTCACCATACATCTCTTTCTTATAATTCTCTCCATAGAAACCTATCGTTACTAACCTATCCAATTCTTGATTACAAAGCACAACAGACGCCATCTTAACTCCCTGATCTGAAATAAAACCTTCCTTATCAATTAATTTCTTCTCCTTCAAATTCTCAATATTAAGACTTAATTGTCCCTTCAAAACCTTTCTAAATTCAGGAATCTTGATATTTCTTTTAATGTAATTTGGATCATACCCAGACAATAATCTAATTATCCTTTCACCAAACAATTTGTCAGCCATAGAAAAATTACTAACCATCTGTTCAAACATCAGGTCGGGAGAAAAGCTTCCAAGTCCACGATTTATAGCATCGTTAATAAGCTGACCATCAACATCCTTCTTATCACTCTCAAGAACAGTATGCATTAATTTATCTTCATCCTGGGAAGCTAACTTACCAGATAATTCTTCAACCCCTTCTTCAGCTCTACCGGTGTCACCCATCACCACCTTTTTCTACCTGATAAGAATCACCATGATCTCTTACAAACTCCCTAAACTCTTTCGCTATAAACTCTTCAGGGCTTTGAAGATACTTCACACTTGGCTTCAACCTAATACGATGAGCAATTACAGATGCAACCGAATCTGCAACATCATCAAATGTAACTTTTTTTCGACCATTAATTTCAGCATTTGTTTGCGCTCTTTCATATAGACCAATTGTAGCCCTCACACCAGGCCTTTTCTCAATCTTATCATGTACTCTCAACAATCTCACAAAATGTATAGACATTGTTAGAAGATTTGCAGGAAAACTAACATCAAAGGTCTTTCCTTTCTCCGTAACAATCTTTTGCTCAACCTCTAAACTCTCAGGATAACCTACATTTATTAAATCAAATCTATCAAGCAATACATCAGATAATTTCTCAGTTGATGTATCCTCAGGATTCATTGTTGCAATGAATATTAAAGAAACTGGGAAATCTACCTCATAACTTCCAAGCGTAGCTTTACCTTCTTCTAATACCTGCAATAAAGAATTTTGTAGCTTCTCAGGACATCTATTTATCTCATCTAAGAACAATATCCCTTTATCAGCTTTAAAGATCTTACCAGGAGTAAATGCTTCAAGTGATAGTGGACCATATTTCAAAGCTTTTATCGGATCAATATCCCCTAGTAAATCCTCAACAGTTAGGTCAGGACTTCCCTGAACTCTTACAATTCTCTTCAAACCCTCAATTATTTTCTTCTTTTTCTCTTTTCCATACCCTTCGCTAATCTCAACACTACCAAGCAATTTAGCAATATTCTTAGCCAAAGTCGTTTTACCAACACCAGGAGGACCTACAAGAATTAAATGCCTACCAGCAAGTAAAGCACTGCTTAACTGTTTTTTAACTTCATTCTGACCCAATATATCTCTATATGGATCCTTATTACTCAATATTTCCTTTCTTAGTTCTTCAAATATCATTTTGCCTTTCAAATAATCGACCGTAAGTTATAAATGTTACTCCTAAACGACAAAACTAACAAGAACCATCGCAACACCAGATACTATTGGAATTATCAAATTATCATCAACTTGTGCCCATCCGTATTTAACTTCGAAGCCCTCAGCAACCATTCCAAAGACAGAACCAACTAAAGCATAAGTCAAAGGCACATAAAGCCATGCACCAATTGTTGCAAAAATAACTCCAACAACTGCCCCTTCTGCAAATTTTGAACTATTTAATGGATGCTTTATCCTCCCATAAAATCTGCCAACTAAATGAGATATTGAATCTCCTAGTGCAAGAATTATTATTGAAGCTAACGCGACATTTCTCTCAAAAAGTGCGAGAGCCAACAAACTTCCAAGAACATAAAACAAAGGTCCCTGACCTGGAAATTTACCTTTTTCCTTATCTCTCTCAAAATAATCTAAAAAATCTGCAATAATAGGAATTCTATATTTCATAGAGGCAATTGACAATAGCAATCCAATTAGGAAAATAATCCAAAGCTCCAATAGACCAATAAGGCCCCATTCTACGGAGAAAACAATTGCTAGTCCGAAAAATATGTGAAGCACCTGTCTCCTAAATTCAAGATTTAATATTTTGGCCATAACATCAACACCAGTTTAACTAGTAACCAACCGAGGAACGCGCCGGCTATTACATCACTTAAATAATGTACTCCTAAATAAAGCCTACTAAACCCAATAAATATAGCATAACTGTACCAGTAATATTTATACCTTGGCAAATACCTCGATGCAGTAATCGCTAATGAAAAAGCAACCATTGTATGAACACTAGGGAATGAATAGTCAATTAATCCAAAAATTGGAATTAGCATAACAAAACTAGGTCTCGGTCTAAAGATAATCAACTTCATTATCAAACCAACAAGTATTGATAATAGAAACGATAAGAAAAATAATCCAGACTTTTTACATTTCTTATTCATTATAGGGATTATAAAAAGTATTAGTAATACAGTAACGAAATTTCCAAAAATAAATACTAACGTATCGATAAAATCAAATTGTACTAGTTTAAAAAAGGCTATAACTATATTATCGAGAAAAAATGCAATTATTGTAAGTACTATCCCCAATCCAATCAAAACCAAATCTCTTTTTTTCATAGTATATCTTTTATAAAAATCTGAAATGCGGTCGATCCGGTCAACATTATTACAGTTACAATAATCCCAGCCATTAATACTCCTAATGTATTTGCATATAGAAACTTCTTAAATTTCAATCCCATCAAATGAGCAGCAATTGAACCTGAATAACTTCCACTTCCAGGTAAAGGAAATCCAATAAAAACTGCCAATCCAAATTTTCCGTATTTATCTATGGGTTTCTTGATTCTCTTTTGTACCCTTGCAATATACCACAAGTACATTTTTTCAAAGAATTTCCATCGTAATATTACACCTAACAAGTTATCGATAAAAAAATAAACCATGGGACCAAGAACCATATTTGCTAAAACGCAAACAATAAACACAACACTCCAATGCAAGTCAGTAGCGATTATTCCGTAAGGAATAGAAGCTCTCAATTCTAAAAACGGAACAAATGTTAGACCAATTAAAATCAAAATATCATACGACATCTTTTTTAATTACCCCTCTTACTTGATTACCGGGCCAAATTCTCACACCAGGTGAAATTTTAACTTTATCAGCATAAACATTATCCCCAATTATTGCCCCTATTTTTACTTTAATCTTTTTATTTTTCACTTTAACAACAACATTCCCACTTTTTATGGTCCCTGAAAACCTAACATTCTCCCCAATTATTGAATCCCTTACAACAGACCCTTTTTCAATTATTGTGTTATCCATAATTATTGAGTTTACTACTTTTCCTTGAATCGAACAATTCCTACCAATTTTTTTCTTTGTAATTTTGTACAGATCCCAAGGATAAACAAAAGGAATCCAATCTTTTCCTATAACACATTTTACTTTATTTTTACGTGAGAAGGTTTTTATTGCATCAACAATTTCTATCTCGCCCCTACCACTTCTTTTTATTGAATCTAATTCACTTAGGAAGGAGATATCCAATACATATAAGGCACAGTTGGCTAAATTCGAAATGTATTTTTTCGGTTTCTCAATAATATCCTTAACAAAGCCCTTATCCAACACATAAACCCCAAAGCTTGAAGGATCTTTAACTCGTTTTGCTAAGACTGAATATTTATGCTGGAGACATTTATGAATATCCTTCTTGGAATATAAATCATCTCCCATAAGTAAAATAAAACTCCCACTTAAAAATTTCCTCGCTAACGATAAAGCATGACCAGTCCCTTTCGGCACTTTTTGATTAACATACCTAATTTTCAAACCCTTATATTTTGTTCCAATTCTTTTTTGTATCATAACTTTTCTAAATCCAACAACAATAATGACCTCATTAACAAATCCGACTAGATTATTCAGATTTTTCTCTAAAATAGTTGTTCTATCTACCCTTATCATAGGTTTTGGGATATTAACTGTCAGTGGATATGTCCTAGTGGATTTGCCTGCGGCTAGAATTACTGCTTTCATTTCACCATCTCAATTTTCTTACATCTCTCCTTGATAAATTGGATAATAATAGGATTGTTGTTGGTCCCCCTACATCTAATAA
>JBHPEA010000035.1:0-14738 GCA_042577505.1 Nanobdellota archaeon | reverse complement strand
CAGGGTTTGCAGTTGAATTACAATTATCAAAAATATCACAAATACCATCATAATCTAAATCTTCACAACACATAGTTGTATCATTACTATATGCATTAGTATTCACATGAAAGATCTTAGACTTTCCACCTGCCTCAAGATCATAAGAACCAAAATCTCCCCATCTTACCTTGTATACTGGTAAACAAAACTCTCCTGTGCCCCCCGTAGTCCTATTTATATTAAGGACCTCAATGCCAGGATCACATGATTGAGCCTTTCCTTCTAAAGTAATTGTTATGGTGGTATTAGCTGAAAATCCAGTTCCAAAGAGATATACCCATTCAAGTGGATCAAATCTAGGATCGTTTCCTCCTCCAGCAGGACATGTAGAATCGTTCGTTAAGAAAATTGAACCTCCTGCTGCTATAGAAGATGAGGAAACAAGTAAGAGTGAAATCATTATGCATAATCCTAGACAACAAGAAAAAATGAATTCTTTATGATTTGACATGATCTCCCTACCACCACTATTTATTACTGGGGAGGGGTGGTCTAATCTTTATAAAGTTTAGCCAAATCACTACTTTTTAATAATGAATTTAATAAATGCCCTAATTTTGTGAATCATTCTTTAGAGAAAAAAGGGAGGGATTGGCTGCGAATCCCAACCGAGGTCGTTCTTATCACTTTGCAGCCTTTATTGTTCTTTTGGGTGCCGTCTCTTGGTATTATAATTAGTTTACTAATGCATCACCTCCATTCATTTGTCTTCGAAATCTTCCTGTGAATCGTTAAGGTTCATTACATATAATTTGATTTTATTTACCTCCCACCTAAGAGGGGTATTCGGCCACTTTATCTTCGAAAGTGGCCATATTCCCCATGAGGGTCAAGTATTATGTAGACGATCTCATTTATATACTGTGTTAAGAAAAGATCTGATTTGGTTTTCATAAAGTTTAAAAACGATACTTGCTTCGAGTAGTTATTATAATGGCACATGCATTTCTCTTACCGAGTTGGTTTTTTGGATTTGGTATAGGTTTGGAATTATTATTTGCTATTATCACTCTTGGTTTAGCAATTTTTGCTTATCGCATCTATAAAGTAACTGATCAAAGCCAAGTCAAGTTATTTGGGATTTCGTTTTTTCTGATTTCAATTTCATACTTTCTTCAATCGATATTTAATTTTTTAATTGTGTCAAAGGCTAATGAGAATATTTGCACTGCACTTAAGATTAATTCTATTGCTTTGTTCAATTATTATGGATTTTATGCTCACATAATTTTCATGATTTCTGGGCTCGTAGTTTTACTTTATATGACATTTAAAATTAAAAGGGAAAGGATTTTTTGGCTCTTATTGGTTACTTCTCTTCTTGTCGTCTATATGGGGAGAGATCCTTTTAATGTTTTTTACTTACTAGCTTCGATTTATTTAATTTTTATTTCATGGCACTTCATAGAAAATTATCTGAAGAATAGAAGAAAAAAGAAGACGCTTCTTATTGCTGTTGCTTTCATTTTCTTACTTGTTGGGAGAATTCATTTTAATTTTGTTACCAATCATGAATTATTTTACGTTGTTGGACATGTGTTAGAACTTTTTGCTTATTTGTTTATTTTATTGAATTTTTACTTAGTTAAGAAAAAATGAGAAAACGAGACCGTCTCGAAATCATACACGACATCTTGTATGTATTAAGAGAAAAAAGAGGTGATGTTAAGCCCACCCATATTCTTTACAAATCAAATTTATCGCATCAAATGTTAATGGAGTATCTTAATGAGTTGATTTCTAAGGATTTTATTGAAGAAAAGAAAGATAAGAAAGGAAAAAAAGTATATGAACTTACAGATAAGGGATTTAATTATCTTAAAGATTACAAACTAATAAGGGGTTTTGTTGATTCCTACGGGCTTAGTTAGTTATTTCAGCTTTTTTTCTAATAAGTTGTACAACCAAGCAAAGATATACAATCCAATGAAAGCGTCAATGAATCCATAAACTAATCCCACAATACTCCCAACTAGACTAATTGTATATCCTGGGTATATTCCTGCTAATGCATTCATGATTCCTGTTGCATATCCAGTGTATAAAGAAACTAAAGTTAATATGAACATACAGGCTGCCCACATTATTCCTGCTGTTAATGCAAATGCTTTTTTGTTTAAAGCCATTGTACCACCCAACCAATACTTTGACTTTAGAGTTTAAATAAATTAGGATTATTTCTTTAACTTAGATTCTTCTTCCCATTGATGTAGAATTCTTTTTGCAGATTTTAAGGGAAGTAATCTAGTTGCTAAAATTGTATTCAAATACCTATCTCGTCTTTCTGGTTCTTCTCTTTCTAATTGTTTGAATGCTAAGGAGCCGAGAGTTGTTGAAAAGGTGTTTTCAAGATAGTACCTTGCATCGGAAAGTGCTGTTAAATATGCAAATTCTAGTGGAGAAACTTCAGTTCCCTTACTTTTAAGTTCGTCTTTTACTTCCTCGATAATCTTATATGATTCTTCTATAGTTAAGGGCTGTTCTTCCCATTTTTCATATGTTCTTTTGTGGATGGTGATAATGGATTTTAAGAAATCGTTTGCAAGATCTTTTTTTCCTTGGCTGTCATAGAAATCGGCGATCCTGCTAAATGTATGGGCTGCTTGCATTCCAGTAATTGTTGCATCATTTGAAAGTAATTCATCAGGTGGTAAAATTAAAGCTAAACCATCATACAGTAAATCGGTTAATTTTTCAATATCTTCTAGTCTCTCTAGATGCTTGCTTTCAACTAGTTCTAAATGTGTTAGTGCTTGTTTAACTGTTGTTTTAAGATCTTTTTCACCACTGAAGATTGTAGGTGGTAAAACTAGACGGACGTTATCATAATCACCTGATTTGAAATAAGTTATTGTTCCCCCCATATCACCCGAATATGGTACTTGTAGTTTCCCGTTTTTTCTTTTTACAGATAAAGGTGTTGGCAATCTTGAAGGGAATGCATCCTGGCAATTCCTTAGTTCACTTATGACTTCTTCTTTTTCTTCTTGTGTTCCATTTCCATTTACGTATCTTAATGCTAGATAACCTACTGGATCTCCTCTTTTTTTATTGTGCCATCGAACAACTTCATAAATGCCTTTGAATAACAATCTAGCTTTTTCTGAAAGTGATACTGTTGGTTGAAGTCTATCGATATGATTCGCTCTAGGTTCGTCTGAGGTATTTTCGATAAGCAATTTAGAATCTAATCCCTGATACACCCTACCAATGAAATGAACTGGTCTTTTTACAATTACATTCCCTACGTTGGAACTATCAGAACGTGCGTAAGACATCACATGGTGATATAAATTTGAAGGGACTATCTCTGATTCTGTCAATTTTCTTGTGGCTAACTCTAGACTATCCCATAAAGTATTCTTTTGTCTAACTGGTTGGTAATTTGTCCCCATCTGTCTTGGGTTTAAAAACTCTGTTTTAAACTTTTATATTGAATAAAAGATACTTTTTATTATTAAACCAAACATTTAAAAGATCAAATTGCTTACTAAAATTAAAAACCGAAGGGGGTATTAACATGGTAAATATAAATGATAAGGCACCTGAATTTACTGAGGATGCATTTGTTGATAATGATATTAAGAAAATTAGTCTTTCTGATTATAAGGGGAAGTGGGTTATATTGTTTTTCTATCCTGCGGATTTTACATTTGTATGCCCAACAGAATTGGGAGAACTTGCAGATAATTATGAGAAAATTATGTCTCTTGGAGCAGAAGTTATTAGTGTAAGTACAGATACTGCATTCGTCCATAAAGCATGGCATGATAACTCTGAAACGATAAAGAAAATCAAGTTTCCAATGTTAGCTGATCCTTCATGTCGTGTTTGTAAATCTTATTGGACATTCATTGAAGAAGAGGGGCTTTCTTTGAGAGCAACATTCTTAATTGATCCTGAAGGTGTAATCAAAGCATTTGAATTCCATGATAATAACATTGGTAGAAGTGTTGAAGAGACTATTAGGAAGATTGAAGCAGCCAAATTCGTTGCAGAACATAAAGGTCAAGTGTGTCCAATGAATTGGAAACCTGGTGAAAAGACACTGACACCTGGATTGGATTTGGTTGGAAAGATATAAGGAGGTAAAAAATGAAAATTGGGAAAAAGATGGAAGATGCTATCAATAAGCAAATTAACGCTGAGCTTTACTCTGCATATCTTTATTTGTCAATGTCAGCTTACTTTGAGTCGACAAATTTTAAGGGATTTGCTGGTTGGATGAAGGTACAAGCTGGAGAAGAAGTTGAGCATTCAATGAAGTTCATGAACCATATTAATGAAAGAGGGGGGAGAGTTATTCTTGATGCTATTGATGCTCCTAAAAAGGAATGGAAATCTCCTTTAGATGCATTTGAAGAGGCTTACAATCATGAGCTGGAAGTTACTTCTTTGATTGATAATCTTGTAAAAATTGCTAATGAAGAAAAGGATAATGCTGCAAGTGTTATGCTACACTGGTTCACTAACGAGCAAATTGAAGAAGAAGACCAAACTGGTGAGATAGTTGAGAAACTAAAACTTATCAAAGATTCTCCAAATGGTCTCTTTATGCTTGATAAGGTTCTTGGTGAGAGAAAACAGGATTAATCGACTGCGAAGAATTTTAATCTTATAACAATAAATATTATGTAGAGCGATATCATGAATATTGCTTCTTTTTTATCTATTCTCTCTCCGCTCCAGAATAATCCCAGGATTATTAATGCAGAGAAAATTGTATAGGGTAAATCTAATACTTTAGTTGGCCAAGGGACCTTGAGTGTAGAAATTAGGGCTCCAAGTCCGACTACCATTGTGGGATTGGTGATATTAGATCCTACTAAGGTTCCTAAAGATACTTGTGGGCATCGCTTTATTAGGCCAGTCATAGCCGTTGCGAATTCTGGAAGTGCGGTAGCTACACCTATTATTAATGCCCCAATTAAAGATCCCCCTATTCCTAAAACCCCTACGAAATAAACCGAGATGTCAAGGATATAATTTGCTGCAATTACTAGAACCAAAAATCCCAATAGAACTAATGGAATTTCTTTAGACAATTGGACATCTTCCTTTTTTGTTGTCTTTACTGGTTTAGATCTTCGATATAATATTATTAAGTAGATCAAATAGCCAAAGAATAAAATAAATCCTTCTTGTCTTGTGACGACTCCATCCAGGCAAAATAACAATAATAAAACTTCTGCTGCAATCATCACAGAGAATGTGTATTTTAAGAAATCCTTTCTAGCAATAAGTACTCCAAATATAGCAACTATTCCAGTTATGAAAGTTAACTGAATAAGATCTGATCCAACGTTTGTACCAAGGATAGCTCCAGAACCGACTTCATAAGATATTGTTCCTTTTAGGATTCCAATACTTGCCATAACTGTGGTTGTTAGTTCTGCTAAGCTTGTTCCAATTGATATAACAGTTATTCCAAGAAACAATTCAGATATTCCAAAATGTCTTGAAATTTTTAAGATTTTATCTACTATCTTCTCTGCAGAATAGACTAGAGCACCTATTGCAACTAGGCCAAGAAAAAAATTAACTATGGGTGATGAATCTATTGGGATCATAATCTTTCAACATCCTCTTTTTTGAATTCTTCGACAGTCTCAAACATTGTTATTAATCCCCTCTTTAAAGAGGATTCTTCTGTAATTCTACTATGGGTGTAGGGTATGACAATCCATTTTTTATCTAATTGAGAGAGGGGATTTACAAAGGTTACTGATAAAAATTTAAAATTAGATAGTTCTTTCCAGTTTTCTAATAGTTGTTTTAGGTTTTGTTTAGTATTGAATGCAACTAATGCATAATGTTTATCTTCTTCCATTGATTCAAGAATTGGTTTAATGTCTTCAATGAATGGTTCAATTATTAGTTTTTGGACTTTTTCTTTAAAATAAATAATCCCTTCATTCTCGTCAATCTTTTCAATTTTATTAAAAATAAGATCCCTATTCCTTACGAAGTGAATGTACCAGTCTGACAGTGCTTTCTTTGCGTCTACCATGTACAGTTATCCATATGGACTATATATAAATATTGCTGTACTTATTTGAAAAAATTTATAAACAAAGATTCTGAGAATTACTTTAATGTTGAATATAAAATCAAAAAGAACTTCAACTGGTTTTGATATATTTTTTAGGGGTAAGAGATATCCCCTATCTTACGAAAAAGGCCACTGGGGAAAAATACCTGAAGATCTTAAAGAAACGTTACAAAGGAATTTAACTTTATTGTCTACAATTCATCTACCTCTTTTATTTAGGGAAGAGAAAATCTCTTACGATATGGGCTTTCCAATTTTTGAAACATTCATTTATCAAAATATGGTCTATAATATCCCAAAATTTACTGGCCAAAAAACTACAGAGGCCATTAAAAATTTTATGAACATTGAGTTTGAATATCAGAATTATGATTTTGAGATTCCACAATGCTCTTTTACGCCAGAAAATAAGGTCATAATTCCTTTCTCTTTTTCAAAAGAACAAATCTTATCATTGGCTCTTTGTAATGAAATCGGAATAGACGCTACCTTGGTCAATATTGAAGATTCAAAATTGAATATTCAGGGTGATTTTTTTAAACAAGGATTTTCTATTGAACATATAGAGAATAAAACAGGTCTTCTAAAAAATGATCTGGGATTCGGATTGGGGTATAAAAATATGGAATCGTGCCTTTTACTTTCAACCTACTTGATTAATAAGAACGCGAAATTAATTCTCCATGATAACAAACAAGAAAATAATAATATTAATTTTGACGATGAAGGTTTCATATGTTATCCTTCTTTTGATAAATCTAACCAAAGTCTCCTTCAACATGATTCTATGATTAAAATTTTGACAGACAATAAGTGCGGTGTTTCAAGTTTTGTTGGGCCTCTAAGTGATATTGGGATTGTGAAAGTTCTCAAGCATAGATATCCTAACCTTGCAAAATTTGCTCAATTAAAAAATGATAAAGATAAGTTTAGAATTTTATCGAAAACTAATGAAGGAGATTATCGGAGAGATGAACATTTGTTATCTTTTTACTTAGATTATAAGAATGGTGAAAAAGGTGGTCTCATTAACGAGTTCAAGAAAAAGTTCCTTAAAGAAGCTGTGGATAGAGAGGATGAACTAATTAAGAGTTATCTTAGTATTCGGTCAGCCGATTCTATTCCTAAAGATATGAAAAAGGAGGTTCTCTCGATATTCAAAGAAGCACTATGAAGGTTGATATAAAAATTACGGCATCTGGATATACGATAAGATATAAAAATGAAATCTATCCAGTTAGGTTTCCTAAAGAAATTTGGAAAAAGTTTCCTCTAGATTTGAAAAGGGTTTTTGTAGACAACTTAAGTTTTCTCCAGACTTCTGAATTACCATTTATGCTGATGAAGGATAAATGTGATTATGGTATTAATGAACCTTTGGTTCGTTCATTATTATTTAGGGGGATTATACAATATTTACCCTATTCTACAGATATGGATAATAAATCAACAACTGATGAGATAAAGCGATTTCTAAAATTGAAATATAATTTTAGTGGACCAGTCAGATTACCAAAAAATTCTTTTGAAACTGAGGATAGGGGCGTTATTTCTCTTACTTTTGGTAAAGATAGTATGTTGAGTTATGCTTTATCAGAAGAGATTGGATTAAATCCTATTGGTGTTACAATTGATGAGGGAGCGTCCCCAAATGAGATAAAACACAGAAGGAATTTAAGAAATAGGTTCAAGAAAGAGTTTAATGCTACTGTGTATAACTTACGTGACCTTACTCTAGCATTATCAGACTATCAATTATTGAAAATAAAAAAAACACATTTTGGTTATGCTAATGCTTTGACTGGTTTTGCGTTAATCATGCTACCTTTTAATTATGTCCATAAAGCTAAATATATAGTAGTAGGTAACGAACAAAGTTGTAATGATTACTATATGAATAAAGAAGGTTACAAATCATTCCCTGTTTCTGATCAATCAGCCAATTCTACAAAGCAGAACGATGTAATCACTAAAACGCTCTCTAAAGGCGCTGTATCAACATTATCTTTAATTGAACCAATACATGAGATAGCTGTTATGAAAATACTACATAATAGATATCCACAATATGGGCGATATCAAATGAGTTGTTTTCCTGATGATCACAAGTCTGGTGCAATGAATAGGTGGTGTCATAAATGTTCGAAATGCGCACGGATGGCTATTTTTGCTCATGGATTGGGTATTGATTTGAATAAATTGGGATTTAAAGAAAGTATGTTATCTTCAACGAAAAAAAGGATATTTAGTATATTTGGTGATACTAAAGGGAATGTAGCATTTGATATAACTGGTGTTGGGAGGGATGAACAGTTATTTTCTTTTTACTTAGCTTATAAGAACGGTGCAAAGGGATACCTAATAAATAAATTTAAGGAGGGATTTCTTGATGAAGCAAAAGAACGGGAGGATGAGTTATACAAGACTTATTTCTCAATTCATTCGAGCACAACTATCCCTAATAATCTGAAAGATCGCGTTCTTTCCATATACAAAGAGGAGTTGTGAGGTCCATACTTAAATAGTTCTCAAAATCTTTTTAAATGCTGGAAATAATTTTGTTTTATGGTATATTATAGTGAACTCAAGAATGTTCCAGTATATGATTCTCATCATATCAAGATCGGTATACTTAGGGACATGATCTTCGCAGATGGGGAGAAGAGTGCAAAAATAACCCATATAGTCTATAGTGGTGATGATAGAACTGAAAGGAAACTTAATTGGTCATTTGTTGAAGAAATTAGGGGGCAGAAAGATACGAAAAAAATTGGTACATCAATTAGGTTAAATTCGAAAAAATCTGATCTCCAACCGTTTTTTGTTAAAGAATCGAATCTGAGAGTTTCAAAATTACTCGATAAACAAGTAGTTGATATTGATGGGATGAAAGTCGTCAGAATTAATGACCTTCTTCTTGTAAAAGTTGATGGGGCTTTTAGTATAATTGCTGTTTGTATAGGTACCCTGAGTTTCTTTCGTAGGTTAGGTGTTGTTCCTTATTCAATGAAAAACAAATCAAAAGAGAATATTATTCCCTGGAGATCTATTGAGGCTCTTCATAAACCATTTAGAGATGTTCATCTTAAAGTACAAAAACAGAAAATTGCTGATCTTCACCCTGAAGATATAGCTGATATTATGGAAGATTTAAATCCGAAGGATGCAAATTTAATCTTTAATTCATTAAATAAGAGAAAAGCAGCAAGGACTTTAATTGAGTTGGAATCTGATACTCAAACTAATATTATAAAAGATTTTAAGAAAAAGAGGGTTGTGGATTTTCTCGAAGAAATTCCTCCTGAGCAAGCTGCAGATATCCTTGAATTATTTCCTAAATCAAGGCAAACTGAGATATTGACGATGATGGCAGCAAAAACATCTCGTCACATCGCGAAAATTCTGAAATACCCTGATGAATCTGCTGGAACAATAATGGAGACTGAATTTGTCGCAGTTCCAGAGAAATTTTCTGTTAAACAGACAATAAATTACATAAGAAATAATCCTCCCTCTACAGAAAAGCTTTATCATATCTACAGCGTTGACAAAGATAAAAAATTGACAGGAATTATTCCAATAAGGCGTTTGTTGGTCTCTTCTCCCCTAAAGAAAATAAAAGATATTAAGCAATCTGAGGTTATTTATGTCGAAACTGAAACTAGTCATGACGATATTGCCAAAACTATGTCTCGTTATGATCTATTCATATTGCCGGTTGTGTCTCCGAATAGGAAATTATTGGGAGTAGTTACTGCGGATGACATTTTAGCAGAGGTTATGCCTCAAAAATGGAGAGCTGAAAAACATAAGGCAAGGAAAATGAAACACCATGAGGTACCTTAAACGATTAGGATGGAAGAGAATAGTTTTTATTCTTGGGATTCTTGGACCTGGTATAATTGGTGCTCTAGCTGGAAATGAAGCTGGAGGTATAGCAACTTATTCTATTGCAGGTGCTCACTTTGAGTACAATCTTCTTTGGACAATGATTCCTGTTACAATCCTTCTTTTAATAATCCAAGAAATGGTTGCTAGAATGGGGGCAGTGACTGGAAAAGGATTGTCTGATTTGATAAGAGAGAATTTTGGAATAAAGATCACATTCTTCATCATGATTGGTTTGCTTATTGCTAATTTGTTTATAACTGTGGCAGAATTTGCAGGTATTGCTTCGGTAGCTGGCATATTTGGTGTTGATAAAACGATTTTAGTTATTGGTACAGCGATTTTAGTTTGGTTATTTGTACTGAAATTAAATTATAAATTTCTTGAGAAATTCTTTCTTTTTATTGGATTATTTTATCTGATTTATATTGTATCTGGAATTATGGCTGGTCCTGATTGGGGGGTTGTGTTAGAAAAAACATTTATTCCTTCTTTTGAATTTAGTCCCCTATTCATTGGATTGTTCTTGGCAATAATTGGTACAACTGTAACTCCTTGGATGCAATTTTATTTACAATCCTCTGTCGTAGAGAAAGGGATTCGGAAGGAAGATTACAAGTATACAAAGTGGGATGTGATTATTGGAGCTGTGTTAACTGATGTGATTGCGTTTTTCATAATAATCTCCACAGCAGCAATTATCTTTCCACAAGGTGTACAGATTGAGACTGCGACAGACGCGGCTCTTGCATTGGAACCTGTATTAGGGAATAGTGCAACATTATTGTTTGCTATTGCATTTTTTGCTGCAGCTTTATTTGGGGCATTTTTAGTTCCTTTGTCTACGTCATATTATATCTGCGAAGCATTTGGGTGGGAATCAGGTGTAAATAAGAAATTTAAGGATGCAAAAGTATTTTATTCGCTCTTGACTTTAATTATTATAATATCTGCAGCAATAGTACTGATTCCCAATTTACCTTTACTTACAATGATTCTTTCTTCCCAGGTGATTAATGGGATCATTCTTCCAATGATATTGATTGCAATTCTTGTTATTGTAAATAAAAAAGAGATTATGGGGTCTTATACAAATCCTCCTTGGTTGAATTTCTTGGCTTGGTTAGCCACAATAGTGATAATTATCTCAACCTTTTTATTATTCGGTACATACCTTCTTTAGAATGGAATTTTTAATTGAAACGCAGGAAAAGCAGCAATTAATTGATGTGACTGAGGAAGTTAATGCAATTATTCTTCAAAAAAAGATTAAAGAAGGTATTTGTAATGTTTTTATTAAACATGCAACTGCTGCTTTAATAATTAATGAGAATGCTGATCCAAATATCTGCATAGATTTTCTTAAAGCACTTAATGGGGCATTCCCTGAACATGGTGGTTATTTGCATGATGATATAGATAATAATGCTGGCGCCCATATAAAAGCAGCAGTATTGGGGGCTTCTGAGACTATCCCAATAAAGAATGGTGCGCTGGATCTTGGAACCTGGCAAAGTGTAATGGTAGTTGAATTAGATGGGCCCAGAAAAAGAAAAATAAATGTTGAAGTGATCTAAAGTGAATATTGATAAATTACCTTTCTTTTGTGGAGTTGGAGATATTGATAATAATAGTCTTCCAAAAACACTTCCCTTTTCTTTAGGTGTTAATGAATCTAATGGATTGATAATCCAGTTACCCAATAAAGAAGTTGAGAAAGCGTTGAATGATGCTTATAGTAAAGAAGGATTATTTTTGACAATTCCCATTGATGAAAGCCTCATTACAAAGTGGAGGGGTGATGAATTTATTGATGTAATTGAGAATAAAGTGGATTTAGATGTAAATGGTAAAACGGTCTTAGATATTGGATGTAGCACTGGTTACATCCTTCATAACCTTAAAAATAAGGGTGGTTTGGTAAAAGGTTTGGAACCAGGTCCCTCAGCTCAAACAGCAAGAGAAAGGTATGGCTTAGATGTTGATCGATCTTTTTTTAATCCTTCACTTTTTAATCAGCAATTTGATGTTGTGATCCATTTGACATTGCTTGAGCATATACAAGATCCTGTTAGTTTTCTAAAACAAACTAAAAGTATTTTGAAAAAAGGTGGTTTGACCATATTAGGAGTTCCTGACTGTGAAGAACAAATTCATGTTGGAGATATTGGAATGGTTCTTCATGAACATTGGTCTTATTTTACCCAAGAATCGCTTTCTAATGTGTTAAAACAGGCTGGATTTAGTACCTTAGGCTTTTTCAGAAGTAAGAAAGGTGTCCTTTATGCTTGGGGTTATAATAATGATGTAGAAGAACCTATTGAGAATGTTGATTCTGTTTCTAAGTTAAGGAAATATAATGAAAAAATTGAAAAGGTTCTTGATAATATGCAAAAGTGGATGGATAGTTCGAAAAACAAGAGTATTGGTTTGTATGGTGCAAGTCTTGGAGCTTCATATCTATTGTCTTTGTTAGATTGGAGTAATGTTAAAGTGAATATTTATGATGGAGATACTAATAAGAAAGGCAAATATCTACCAGGATGCTCATTTCCCATACAATCTTCAACAGATTTATTGAAAGATAATCCTGAAAGTATACTAATTATCCCTGTAAATTTTTCTGAAGAAATATTAAGATATTTGAAATGTGATCTCAGTATTAATAAGGAAATTGAGATTAAAACACTTTCGGATTTTAATTAATCGTTTTCGACTCTTGGTGCGAGAATGAAAGATAACATCACTTTATCTACTGTAGTATAATCCAATTTAAGAGGGTAATCTTTGTTAAAGTAAATTGTAACTGAATCGGATAATTTAGATCCCCCAATCATTTTCTTTAAATATTCTATTGAGTACTTTGCTTTTACCTTATCTTGGGTTTCTGTATTAATCTTTGTTATGTCGTCTTCTGAAATTTCAATATTAGCATGAGATAAATCCCCTTCAGAAATTACTGAAAATTTCTTGCCTTCAACTGATAGGGTCACTGAATCACCAACAATATCTGCGTCTTCGATTGCGTCATTTAGAACTGCGGAAGATGTACTTATTGTTACTGGGAATTTTAATTCTGGAACTTTTTGTTCTTTTTCATCTATTTCAATTATTGGTAAACTGAAAGTTCTAGTCGAATTGCCCTTAAGCGTTACTTTCAATTTGTTATCAGCTTCCATCTCCAAAGTTAGCATATCATTTGGTTTAACTCTTCTTAGAATTTGTTTAAGATTCGCTAGATTTAATGCAATATCAATTTCTTTTGGTACATTGTACTCTGTGAAAGATGACGAAAGAAGCTTAAATATTACCATTGCCACGTTTGCAGGATCCATTGCCACAAGTTCAATAGCGTCTGAGTTAATTTTAAATCTGGCTTCGGTGACTAGATCAGAAATAACGGTGATACTTTCTTTTAAGAATTTTGGTTCTGCAAGTGTTAATTTCATAAATAAAGGTATCCTAAATTGGTTTATATATCTTTCTAGAAAACGAGGTAATATGCCAAAAACCTTTAAATATGTTCTTCACATTGTAGTTTTATGCCCTTGGAAATCAAACCCAATAAAAATGCCTTTCTATATTATAGGTATTTAATCCTGTTTGTATTTTTTCTTATCGTTTTTACAATTACTTTGTTTTTAAAACCTGCCTTTTTGGTGATCGTGTTTGTTTTCTTTTTGTTTTACTTAATCAATCATTATTTCAAATTTAAAAAGGAAAAATATGTTATTGAGAAAGACAGAATAGTCAGATATGGCGGAACAATCTTTTCTGATACAAAAACAGAATTAATCATTAAGAATATTACTCAGGTCATTATGACTCTGCCTTTCATCGAGAATAAGGTATTTAAAACGGGTTTTGTGAGGATCGAGTCTGCTGGAACAGGTGTTACAGAAATTGTATTTAAATCTGTTAATGATCCTGATAAATTGTATCAAGAGATTGAAAGGATTATGAAAGCTGGAGGATTCAGTCTTAAAAAACAAAAAATTATTCAACAAGAATATCCAAAGACTTCTGGGGTTATATTGGATACATTATCTTTCTTTATAGGTGGACTAGTTATTTTTCTTGTGATTGCTAGTAATGTTAGTGAGAGTGTTAGTGTGATTCCCTTATGGGTAATCATATTGGTCGGTTTGTTATTCTTAGTAATTTATATCCCTTATACAATATTAAGATTCCTTGACTTGAAATTAAGAGTTTATCGTGTTTATGATGATGCTATCACTTATTCAGAGGGTTTTTTAACAAAGAATTTTTCATTTATTCCGATTGAAAATTTGGCTGATTCTGCAATCAATCAAAACATAATTGCTAGAATACTTGGAATCTATAATGTTGTACTGAGTTGTCAGGGTGCTGGGAGAGAAATTAATTTTAGAAATATGGGTAATGGAATTAAACTTGAGGAGAACATCGATAAATTAATTGCCAAGAAAAAAACAGTTACGGAAAAAAAGGTTGGAGAGAAGAAAGTTAATGAGAAAAAAGTGCATGTTGGAAGTGATTATACTGCTCAGTTTAAAATGGATGCCAAGAAAACTCTTCTACCAGTTACTTTATTTGGTGTATTGTTGTTTTTTTTAATATTTTTTGGAATTATTGTTGCATCTGCTTTTGGGTATTTACTCCCTGCTCTTGGAATAGGATTTAGTGTATTCTTTTTTACTCTATTTCCTCTTTTTGGAATATTCGTTGCTTTACTTGTTAGGCTCATTGCAATGACATTTATTATTAAGAAAAACAA
>JBHPEA010000034.1:0-15271 GCA_042577505.1 Nanobdellota archaeon | reverse complement strand
GAAAAATAATATAACCTAAGTCTCCTTCCCTTTACCTAAAAAATGCCCCGAAGGGGACTTTCTCATCCAGAGAGTTTCTCTGAGATATTCGAACCCCTGTCCTCGGATGTTTTCAACCGATTCCGCTTTCACGTAACCAGTCACGAAAATCCGAAATGATTGGCCGGGCTACACCATCGGGGCAATCACGAGAATGAAGTGCATATGATCTGTATTTAAAAGTTGTGCTAATGGTGCATGTAAGCTTCCTTATTTTGGACAGCTAATTTTAAAATAGAGGAAACTAAAGTAACCATAGAATCGAATTTGTCATAATGCTTTAAGTCTGCTTGGTGTACGATTAAGTTTTTTATCATCTCGACATACTTTTGTTCAAGTCTGAATACTTCTGATAATCTTTCCCTCTTTTCTTCGATAGGGACGTTACCCACAGTATTTAGTGGGTGAATTTTTGAGAGGTAGCGAGAATCTCTTCTTCCTGAATATAATAAGTCGAAAGCTGTTTCATACATAACTCTGTCTGCAGCCCCCTCAATTTCTATTGGTGATCTTCTTAGCAGATCATCTAATCTAGCTTGTTGCATTTTTTAGGTAAAGGGAAGGAGACTTAGGTTATATTATTTTTCAATCTGATATCTCTCTTGAATATCTGAAAATTTCCACAAGACACTCGAAAATTCTTCTCGACGGTAAGTCAGTGGCCAATGGCCATTTCAATGTGAGGTTTTTAAATTTTACTTGTCTAATAATTACATGGAATTTGACCTGAGTAAAGTGAAATATAGTAGAAGAGACATTCAAAAGGGAATTGTAATTCCCAGATATCTTACTCCAGAATTAGCTGAAGATATTGGAGCTCATCTGGGCGATGGGAGTCTCTTCAGATTGGCCCACAGGAGGGGCTATGGATTTTCTTTTTCAAGTAATGTAATGGAAGGTCAGTACGTAGACTACATAAAGCAACTAAAGATGGAATTGTACAAAATTAACTATTTCAACGATAGATTATTTGGAAATGAAAGGAGACTTAACTTTTATTCACACGCTATTGCTACCTTTTATTCCCGTGTGATTGGGATTCCGATTGGTTCTAAAAATAAATGTGATATTCCAGGAATTATTAAAAATTGTAATGATGATCTTATAATATGTTCATTTTTAAGAGGAATGATTGATACAGATTTTAGTCTAGTTATTAGAAATAAATATGGGAAGAAATACCCCACACTTCAAGCTGGTTTAAAAAGTAAAAGGCTTGTGATATCTCTTAGTGAATTATTCTCGAGATTAGGTATTAAGAATTCACTGGAATTTGATCTTATTAGTTATCATAAAGTTTCTAAAAAATATTATGTAGCTAATAGGATATGCATTAATGGATTTAATCGAGTTAATAAGTGGCTTAAATTGATTGGGTATCATAACCACCAAAAGTTCAATAAAAAAGTGGGCCTGGAGAGATTTGGACTCTCGACCATTCGCTAGGATTTATTAGATCCTTCTGGCTGTCTTGGAGCCTGGTTGGCCATATAAGACCAGCGCTCTAACCAGGCTGAGCTACAGGCCCAATTTAATCAAAAGTGAACTTGGCCCGTATTTAAAAGTTGTTGTTTGTTCTTCTGTAACTATCTTATAGTAGTTATTTAAGGAAAGCTTTATAAATCAATATTATTACTCTAAAGTAGAAAATGGACGAAGATATGAAGAAAGCTTGGGGAATAGATACTAAACCAACGGCCAGACCAGCAACAATGGATGAGTGGTTATCAGGTCCAGAAGCAGTGGATCAATATACAACACCGGTTGATGGAAATAATGGTAATTCTCAATTAGTACTAGAGGGTATTGCGAGTTCAGCCCCCCTAGAGAGCCCGAAACAGGATTTACCTGAAAAAACAGAATTAAGATTAGGACTTGAAGCTCGTATAAACAGATTTTATAATGATGGTACAATATCAGTTGATCAAGCATTTGATAAATCAATTGAATTGCTAAATAATGCAAAAAGGAAATATGTCGATGAAAAAAGTAGAGAAACTATAACCGATATTCATTCCTATCTTGTTGTTGTTCAAAATAAAGCTGCTTTAATCAAAACTAGGGCAACTTATCACTTGTTATTTGGAAATTTAAATGAGGGATTAGACGCAAAGGAAATATGGGAACAGGAAAATTCAAATGAGAGGTATTTACAAGCTACTACTTTTTTTAACAAAGGATTTGAAAGTATTGATGCAAATGGCTGTCCTTATGTCGTAAATAGATTAAAGAGAGAGGCTACATTATTTCTTAGGGGATATGATCGATTGGCGTTACAAGGGACCACTAGTTTCACGAGAGATAATACGAAAGGAGATCTTGAAAATCCAGAGCAGTGTAGAGTAATTGAAGAAGTAATGAGGTTGGAAGCACAGTGTAAGTTTTTAAACGAGGAAAGGGAAGCTATATTCAAATATGTAGCACCAAAAAAAATTAGAAAAGATCTAAGATATTCTCAAATGAGATCAAGATATATTACTACGAAAAAAGCAAATTTGATTTCAAGCGACAAGCAACAAAAGAATCAGTTTTTATTACCTCTTGAGACGTGTAACACTACTCTCTTCAATTACAAGGTACCTGTTAAAAAGTAATTATGATCCGATCTCAACTACTTTTAATTTGAAAGTTAATGTTTTTCCTGCTAAGGGATGATTGAAGTCTATTGTGATTTCTTTTTCATCTACTGCCTTGATAGGTACTGGGATTTCTCTTCCATCTGCAGATTTTAGCATGATCATCATTCCTTCTTTTGGTTCTTGATCTGTTGGAAGTTTATCTCTAGGAATCTTTTTCAACATCTCTTCATTTCTTTCGCCGTATGCTTCTTCAGGTTTTAATGTGATAGTCTTTTCTTGGTCTTTTTCCATACCAATTAAAGCATCATCGAATCCTTTGATAACTTTTCCAGCTCCAACTTCTATCTCTAAAGGTGCACCGTGCTTTTGTGAACTATCAAAAACTTGACCGTCTTCTAAAGAACCTTCATAATCGATTTTTACTTTGTCTCCTTTCTTTATTGGCATAATAATCCCTCGCATTTACTAAAACAAGAAGAACTCATTTCAGTTTTTTTTTGGTTGATAATAAATTATCTTATTTAAGTGTTTCTGAGATATTTTCCGAAATGTATTTAAATTTAAAAATGAATTTGTCGAGTGAGGTGCAATCGGTGAGAATTCAGAATTATTTTTTATTGTTGTTTATGTTACTTCTCTTTGGATGCG
Source organism: Nanobdellota archaeon (assembly GCA_042577505.1). Classification (GTDB taxonomy): domain Archaea; phylum Nanobdellota; class Nanobdellia; order Woesearchaeales; family JACQSR01; genus JACQSR01. The sequence goes on along the minus strand of JBHPEA010000034.1, from coordinate 12,005 downwards.
GATGTATTGATAGCGATAGGGATGGATATGGAACAAATCAAATGCAATGGGGTTGGTAGGTTACATTCCTTTCTTCAGATATTATTTAGTCACATCTCTCAAGATGTCTACTTGTTCTAAGATTTAATGTTTCAAAAAAAGAAATTTCTCCTTTTTCAAGGAGTTATTAGTGTTTGTACAGATGAACATCCCTTTGTGGATATGGGATCGATATCTTACTCATATCTAAACCAAGCTTGATTTTTTCTTGCATGTCAAAGAAAACATCCCAATAATCTTCTCCTTTGCACCAAACCCTTACAACAAAATTCACTGAGCTATCTCCTAATTCCGATACTGCAACTTGTGGTGCAGGATCTTTTAGAGCTTTGTCTTCTAAAGTGATAATGTTGTTTAGAACTTCTTTAGCTTTCTTTATATCGTCTTCGTAACTTATACCAACAGTTAAATCAACACGTCTGATTGCTTCAGTAGTGAAATTAACTAACGCACCATTTGATAGGGGACCGTTGGGAATAATTACTGTTTTATTATCAGGGGTTTTTAATATAGTGTTGAATACTTTGATTTGTGAAACTTTTCCTAAGTATCCTTGGGCTTCAACCAGGTCGCCTACTTTAAATGGTTTGAAGATGAGGATTAAAACACCGCCAGCGAAATTTGCAAGGCTACCTTGTAATGCCAATCCTACGGCTAAACCCGCTGCTCCAAGTACTGCTATGAAAGCAGTGACTTGAACACCTACCATAGATATTACTGAGATTAATAGTAAGATGATTAAAATTACCTTTGTCAGGTTAGCTAAAAAGTGTCTGAGTGATTCATCGATGCTCTTCTTTTCCATTCGTCCATCAATGACTTTTACAATAATTTTGATTATAATCCAACCGATAATTAATGTTAGTAGTGCGCCAATCAATTTAGGAGCGTATGCTGTGGCATTTTCCATTGCCAATTCAGAAATTTCTTCATAGGTAACCATGTTATCCCCCCAGTTTTATCTAGGGTAAGATCATGTGGTATTTTAAATTTTTGGAGAAATATATGCGACGGCTGGGATTCGAACCCAGGTCACAGCCTTGGCAAGGCCATATCTTAACTTCCAGTTGCAAGTGAAGTTACACTTAGCAATCACTGGACTACCGTCGCATTAAAATAATGAATGGGCCCAGCCGGACTCGAACCGGCGACCTCCTCCTTGTAAGGGAGACGTCATAGCCACTAGACTATGGGCCCGTACGTTCGTGTACTTCTGGCAAATTTAAAAAGGTTTTGAAAAGAAAAGGTTTTTAAAGGATTATTATCAGGATTACTTAAAATAGCTTAGTTTGCTGTTTGAAAAAGGGGTGGAAAGTATTGAAGTTTAATCCTCGTATTAGTAGAGGCGTTGTTAGATTATTCTATTTAGCTATATGTACATTATTACTATGTTTTAATGTTGCTATGGCTGATGATATAACCACTTGTCAGACTTTTTCTACTCCCGATAAATATTATAAGTTATTGAATAATGTGAATTCTTCTGGGACTTGTTTTACTATTCAAGCAAATAACGTCACTCTCAATGGTAATGGATTTTTAGTAAACTATTCTAATGCAGGTGCTGCAGCACATGGAGTAAAAGTTGAAGGGGGTAATTTTTCAAGGATTGAGAATTTCACAATTAGAGAGATGGTTGTTGGGGCTGGGAGCGGTAAATATGGTATTTTTTTCCAGGGTGCAAGTAACGGAACTGCAAGGTATAATAACATTAGCACTTATTGTTCAACTAATTGTCATGGAGTAACTCTCTCTCCGGATGCAGTAAATAATACCTTAGTAGGAAATAATATTACGACTTATAATTCAAGTGCAAATGGAATAAGAATAACATCAAATTCGAACTTAAATAAGTTTATCAATAACACCATAACTACATTCAGCACAAGTGCAAATGGAATGTATTTTGATTCTTCGGACAACTTTGAAATATCAAATAATACCATAACAACTTCAAATAATGATGGTGTTGGAATTTATATTACGGGCGATTCAGATAATGGCTTAGTTGATGATAATACTGTTGTAACTAGTGGAACTAATTCTTTTGGAATTTATATCCTTACAACTTCGGATGGAACAAGAGTATATAACAATGAAGTGACCACATCGGGAGCAGGTGCTAATAGCGTTTACTTAAATGGAAATGGGGGAATTGTTTCGCATAGCTTATTTGTTAATAATACAATAACATCGCAAAATACTGGAGAAGGAATTTATTTACTAGGTGGAGCTGGTGGAACTTCTAATAGCACATTCATTAATAACTTTGTTTTAACAAGCAGTTCAGAATCATATGCGTTTGAGATTTTTAACGGAGTAAATTCTTTTCAGATGTTCAATTGCACATTAAATGCTTCCGAGTCAACAACTGAGGAATTGTATATACTCACATCAAGCGCTGGAGGAGAATATAATTTTACAAATGTTACAAGATCTGATGGTAGCGATTTTTCAATTAATTGGTCAGGAGCTGCTGTTGGTACTTTGAACCTTCATTGGTATTTGGACCTTTATATTAAGGATAAAAGGGGGGCAGTTATCGCAAGTGCAGATGTAGACGTAACAGATAATGTTAGTAAGAATGTGATAAGTTCTTCTACTAATTCAAATGGTTTTGTTGGTGGAGGATTACAAGAATATCAAAGGAGCGGAAGTGGAGGTTCTTCTTATACTTACTATTCTAATTATACTGCGAATGCTTCAAAGACAGGGTATTTTGAAAGTGAAGAGGAGTTTAACTTAACAGGAAATGAAGAAGTTAATTTGACTTTGGACTGGAATAATTCTGCTCCAACACAATTGAATCCAATATTAAACTCTACTGACAATCCAAATAATATCTCGAATGCTAATTTAACAGCTTATAATCAATCAACATCTGATTCTGATGGTGATGTGGTTAAAAATATTTTCAATTGGTTTGTTGATAGCATATCAATAACAATATTAAATATGCCCTTCGAAGCAAATAATGGGAGTGAAGCTTCTACTACTAAAGATCATTCAGGGAATGACAAAAATGGGACAGTTATCAGTGCAACTTGGAATATTAGTGGAGGTTTTGATGGTGAAGGTTGTTATGAATTTGATAGCAGCAGTAGTTATGTTTATTTAGGGAATGACTCAATCTTTTCTTTTACAGATGGTGCAGGAAATGATGAAGCGTTCAGCGTTTCTGCTTGGGTATATTTCACTGGATTTTCGGGAGTCAGAACAATAGTTGGGAAGTATAATGACAATCCAAGAGAATGGATTATGTTTTATACTAATGATTTCATTGAATTTGTTTTATTCACAGATACCCCTAATTGGATTGGAAGAGCAGCTCCATTTAACAGTAGCGAGTTTAATGGTAAATGGGCGTACGTAACTGCAACTTATAATGGTAATGAAAGTAGTAGCGGAGTTAAAATTTATATTAATGGAACTCAGAAAGATAATGAGACAAGAGAAGGCGGATCTTATACAGGTATGAGCAATACTGTTTCAAATGTTACAATTGGTGCTAGGTATAGTTCTGGGTCTCCTGAGTCATTCTTTGGTGGCAAGATTGATGAAGTTGTTGTTTATAATCGATCACTTTCTGCAGAGCAAGTAAATGCTTTGTATAATAATAGAACTGATTTGATTGTTAGTCAGGAAACCAATGGCGGTGAAACTTGGTCTGTAAATATTACACCTAATGATGGTTATCAGGATGGAGAACCTTTGAAAAGTAATGATCTTTCTGTTCAGGGAATAGCTCCTGTTGTTAGTTTGGTTTACCCAGCTCCGGAGGCAAGTTTAACTGGACCTAAGGTGTGGTTTATTTATAATGTTACAGATGATGACAGTGGAATTGCTAATTGCAGTTTGATTATTAATGGTCAAGTAAATGCAACTAATGACAATGTAAGTGTAGGTGTTAATCAAACTTTTTATGATATCTTGATTTATGCAAATGGAACATACAATTGGAGTGTGAATTGTACCGATGATGGTCCAACACATGAAGTAACGGCTTCCGAGACAAGGAATTTTACGGTTGGAGTTGATATGAATGTTTTTTTAACTCTGAATCCAAGTTTAGTTGATACTGGAGAGACTTATTATGCACAGGGAAGGGTAAATTTTACTGATGGGACTAACGTAACTAATCATCCAATAAACATTTTCATCAATGGAACCCCCCTATCAGGAGAAAATTGGTGGGGTGGGGAATGGAGTTACAGAAATGAGTTAGAGGTGGAGTCAACTGTATCTTCGAGTCTTTATAATGTAACAACTCTTGTAAATTTTTCTACAAGTGATAAAATTTCAGAAGGTAAAATGAACTCAGATTGTAGTGATGTGAGGTTTGTGAATAGCAATGGAGTAGAGTTGAATTACACTCTTGAGACATCTACATGCGATACAACAAATACTATCTTTTGGGTATGGTCAAATCTAACAGGCAGTTCTAACAATTCTATCGATGTATATTATGGAAATAGCGGTGCAAGTTTAGAAACAGCTTACACAGTGACTGACCCGGCTTTATTTCTATTAATGCATCTTGACAATTCCTCTGCTTATGGAGAAAATGATAATAACATTTTTGACTTTAGTAGAAACGGCTATAATGGAACGCCTACAGGAGGACCATTTTACAATGCTTCCGGAAAGTTTGGTGGGGCATATCAGTTTGATGGACAAAACGATTATGTAGTCATGGGTAATATGGGTGCTTCACCTGAATATGGCTCATACAGTTTCTGGATGTATCCTACTGACGCAACAGGAAATAAAGTAGTGTTTACAACTTATGTTGCTGGTGATTGGGAAGGAGATGCTGCATTAAGAGTTCAGCAGAATACAGACGATCTAGTTGTTTATTGGGGTAATCAAGCTGCCGGATTTTATAGTCAGGGCATACAGTCAAATATTGAAATGAATACCTGGTATCATGTGGTAGTAAGTTGGCGTATAGGGGGTGCAATGGATGGGGATTTATATGTTTATTTAGATGGTAATTTAAAGGTGTCCCGCCCAGGAGATAGAAGATTTCCTGTAACCTTTACTAATGTGGGATTTGGTGGGAGCTATAATGGTGATACAGTGGGATATTATAAGGGCAAGATTGATGAAGTTAGGATGTATAGTAGACAGTTAACTCTCGATGAGATAAGGGCCATATATACTTATACGACAACCCATGATACTGGTTCAAGTGCTTTTACAAAAACAAATGGAACTGGACATTTTAATTATAGTTTTTCTGCACCCTCTGTTGGTGGTGTATATCCAATAAAGGTTAACGCTACAGTAAATCCTTCTGCTGAGGATGAAGAGAATCTGACTGTAAATGAAATTGGAACTATTACAGATATCGATGCGAATGACGCGACTCCTGAAATAAATAATTCTATTTTTCTGAATTGGTCTTTAAGTGATGCAGATGGATTGAGTCATACATGGCTGCAGATCCAAAATAGTTCTGGGACTGCGAATACAACACCGCAGCTATTAACAGGAACGTCTGATTCAGCGAACTTTACTTATTTTGTGGCTGATTCTATAGACACTGTTTTGAATATTACTGCATTTGCAAATGACAGTGGAAATAGAAATTTTAGTTCTAATGTATTACAATTGACAGTTTCTGATTACACTGATCCAATTGTTACAGATATTGATGTGAATGATACAACTCCCGAAAAGACAGATTATATATTTATCAATTGGACTTTAACAGATGAGACCAACTTGAGTCATACATGGTTACAAATTCAAAACAGCACTGGAAGTTATAATCTATCTGTTACTTCTTTAAGCGAAACATCAGGAGCAGCTAACCATACATATTATGTAAATGATCCTGTTGGAACAAATATTAATTTTACAGTTTATGTTAATGATACGAAAAATAATATTGGATCAAGTACATCTCAAGCAAATGTTACTGACTTAACAGATCCAAATTCCTCAGATATTGATGCTAATGATACGAATCCAAATAATGGTGATGTAATCTTCTTAAATTGGACATTATATGATGATTATAACTTAAGTCATACATGGCTTCAGATTCAGAATAGTACAGGCTCTTATAACGTTTCATTTACTTCGATTTCAGGGACAGAAGACACTTCGAATTATTCTTATACAGTCAATGACCCTTTAGATACAATTTTAAACTTCACAGCTTTTGTTAATGATACTAGTAATAATATCGCTAACTCTTCGGTTTTGCAAATAACTGTGAATGATACCTTAGCACCTGCTTTGTCGAATTTTAGGTTTTATTCTTTGAATAGTTCGAGGGGTTTGATTGGTAACGAATCTTCATTTAATGTAACTAATCTGGAGGCAATAGAATATATGGTTATTAATTTCACCGTTACAGATTCTGTTGGTATTTTTGGGGACATTGGATTATTCTACACTGCAAATGGCACAAGTGGGTGTTCGCTAGGTAATAATCAGAGTTCACAATGTTATGCCCATCCAGATTTTATTGAGTTTAGAAATAACACAATAACTTCAACATTTGATGCGGTTAATGCAAATCAAGGAGATAATATTAATTGTACTTATCAAGGGAATGCGAATGAGAGAAATTATACCTGTAAAATAGACGAGCATTACAATCCAAATGTTTGGAAGCATTATCCAATGAATTTTTCTGATCTGAAGTGGCAATCTGGGAATACTGAAAGGATAAAGAGAAATACTGTATGGAAGATTGAGTTTGATACGGGGATTGTGCCATTGGATGCTGATTATTATAAATTGGATTTTAGGGTTGATAATACTAATAATCCTACACAACCAATACTTGCATACCTTTGCAATTCCACATATAATTCAGGAGATCCTTCAATATCACCTTACTGTCAATTAGTAGCTTCAAAATTGCCAAGTCAAATGCAGGATGATGGAACTAAGTTTAGGGCATTATTCACAAAGAATTTGACAAATGATTTAGGAGATATTAGGTATGTTTTATTAACAAGTGATAGCCCAACATCTAGGTATTACTCTCTTAAAACTTATTTATATCTAGGTACAGACACGATTAGATCTAATATTAGTAATGATGGGGGAGATACTTATTCTGTTTTGAGTGATGGATATGAAACTGAGTTAAATATAAATTGGTTTTATGATCAAGTAGATTCAAACAAAACTCAAATTATTTTCAAGGTTGAGGGAAATGATTCAAATGGAAATATCGGGAATTCTTCTGAACAAGTTTTAACTTGGAATTTATTGGATCAGAATTTGGGTCCAATAGTAGATATTATTATTCCTGAAATTGATTCTAATGTATCTGGTAATATTCAAATTAATTGGACAACTGCTGATTCGAATGGGGATGTTTATTTTACTAATATTACCATAAGCAATTCATCCGATACAATTTCGATAGTGGAAAATTTAAGTTATTTAATATCTAATTACTCTTATAACAGTATAAATTTGTCTTTTGGCGTATATAATCTAACTGTAGAGAGCTGTGAGAATGAAACAACCGAGCTATATTGTGGTAATAGTACTCACGAAATAAATATTCTTGATAGCTCTAATCCAAATTCATCAGCCATACAAGAGAATAATTCAAATCCGAAGAGAAACGAACAAATTTTCCTTAACTGGACTCTTTATGATGATTTAATATTGGGCTGGACTTGGCTTCAGATCCAAAATAGTTCTGGCACATTTAACGTATCGTTCACTTCAATTTCCGGAACTGAAGATACTGCAAATTATACTTATACTGTGAGTGATCCTGATGATACTGTTCTAAGTTTTAGAGCGTTTGTAAATGATACATATGGAAATATTGGAAACTCTTCGCTGTTGCAGATTACAGTCGAGGATTCAACTGCCGGAAATATCGAATTTGTAAATCCAACGTTGCCGAATAATACAGTTTCAAGGAATACTACTATTCCGATAAATGTATCAATATCAAATGAATCAGAAATGAAATACTTTATTTTTAATTGGAATGGAACTAATTATACACACTATAATGATACTGATAACTCATTAGTATTTATGTTGAGTTTGAACAATATTTCAGCAATTGGAGAGAATGATACTTATGCTGTAGATTTATCAAATTACGGAAACAATTGTACGTTTGGGAATGCGACTGCTGGAACACAACCAAACTGGACAACTACTGGTAAACATGGTTCTGCAGTAGTGTTTGATGGTGTTGATGACTTTTTGAATTGTACAAATGATACAAGTTTGAATTTTACTGGGAATATTACAATTGAGGCTTGGATTAATACTAAAACAATTGGGAAGTTGAGGCAAAGGATAGTTGGAAAGAAGAATGCATTTGCTTTTGGAATTTCACTCGATGAAGTTATCTTTACCGGTCCACATGACAATGAAACGGTTGGTGCTAATTTACAACCAAATAAGTGGCATCATGTTGCAGTTACAATTGATAATATTAATTCAAGTTTTTATGTTGATGGAGTACTAAATATTAATCAATCATATACCGATACATTGAGTACTTCTAATGAGCCACTAACAGTAGGAGACGCAAAACAATGGTCGGAAGAGGAGTTCAATGGAACAATAGATGAAGTAAGAATTTATAATAGGGTGTTGTCACCATCAGAAATTCAGGAAAATTATTATTCAAATGTTGGAAAATATGATTCAGATAAATGGAATTTTTATATGAATAGATCGGGTTTAACCAATGGAACGTATTCTTATCAGGGATTTGTAGAGGACCAGTATTCAAATGTTAATAGCACAGAAGTAAGGTATTACACTGTTGATCAAGTTGATCCAACAGTCTCTACGATTGAAACCAATGATTCTTCTCCTGCTAAAACAGATCAGATTTATTTGAACTGGACAGTTTACAATGGTAATGCTTTGAATACAACTTGGTTAAAGATTCAAAACAGTACAGGAATTTATAATGTGTCTTATACTGCAGTTTCTGGAGCTGAAGATATTGCAAATTATACATACACTGTAAATGATGCGAAGGGAACTGTATTGAATTTTACTGCATTTGTAAATGACTCTTCTGGAAATAATGGAAGTTCGACAGTATTACAAATTACAGTTGGAAATGCTGAACCAACTCAAACTAATCCAATATTAAATGCAACTGATCATCCTGTGAATAGGACAACTGCAAATCTTACTGCTTATAATCAATCAACTACAGATATTGATGGAGACTCCGTAAAGAACATTTATAATTGGATTGTAAATGGTACTTCGAATACTGTTTTGAATATGCCTTTTGAGGGGAATGGAGGAAGCGAATCCTCGTCTACAAATGATTATTCTGGTTTTAATAATGATGGGACCATTATTAATGGAACTGTTTGGAATAGTTCTGGTGGATATGATGGAAGCGGTGCTTATGAATTTGATGGTGAGAACGACGTAATTATTATTCCGAGTGCAAGTGGAGATGATCTTAATCCTCCTTCTGATTTTTCAATTTCCGTATGGTTTAAGGCATCCTCGAATGGGGGTTTGATCGGTAAATTAAATACAGATGGTACTTCCATATATTCTTTGAGGGTAAATAATTATGGATTTTATTTTAGAGTAAGGAACTCCACTGGAGATTATACAACTCTTTTGAACAATTCTGTTTCTTATAACGATAGTAACTGGCACCATTTTGTTGGTGTGGCTAATAGTTCAGCTGGAGCCATTTATGGATACGTTGATGGAGAAAATGTTGGTGAAAATGATACTTATCTGGGGGAGATGCATCAAAATGGACATAATGTTACAATAGGGTTAGATATGGATGGAGTTTATCTTAACGGAACAATAGATGAAATTATTATATTCAATAGATCACTCTCGGCTGAACAAATTAATGCATTGTATACTAATAGAACAGACTTAATCGTAAGCCAGGAGACAAATGAAAATGAAACATGGGCAGTTGATATAACTCCTAATGATGGGACAGATGATGGGACTACACTAAGAAGTAATAATGTTACAATCGCTTCGGATAGTTGTGGATGTTTAACTTCAGGAAATTGGGTAATGGATTGTTCTGATAATTGTACATTAGATAGCAATTGTCAAATGGATGGCAGTAACTTCTCAGCAAGTGGTGTAGGTACATTTACTCTAAATGCTAATTTAACTGGTATTAATAAGGCAATAGTCTATGGTGGTTGTAAATTAATATGCCAGGGTGGAAATTGTATTAGGTGAGTTTATCGTCTGTAAATGGCTTCTTTTTTAATGCAAAACTTTATAAATAGAAATTCTAAGGATTAGTCTTACTAGTGTAATTAGGGGGTTTAGGTTAAAAAAAGAGTGTGAATGCTAGATGAGGGGGTAGTACGTAGACCTATCTTACATCGTGTAAATAGGAGAGCATTAGTACTAGTGATAGTGTTACTGTTAGCTCTGACAGTCTTTTTTTCTAATGATTTTATATTGAAAAAATTAGGTTTCTATGGTCCAGTGGGGAATCCAAATGTTGAGATAATAGTAGCTGATGAAATTTTTGAAGATCAGATTCCTGAAAAGCCAGATGAACCTGAAGATGAGCCCTTCAAAAGAATACCTTTTCCAAGAGACTGGAAAACAGGTAGTGGTGAACTTACAGGCATGGTTTCTTCTGATGGTGGGGGGGGTGGAGGATCATTTAGACCCCAACAAGATGAATGGCCCTGTGATAGTGGAAATACAACAACGACTTGTAATATTAGTTCTGCAAAAACAATCAATGGAAGTATTTCATTCAATAATTTAGTTATTCAAAGTGGTGGATCAATTACACATACAGCTAACGCTGGTTCTAAAACTTATTGGATTAATATCACAGCTGTCAACTTAACTGTCGAACCTGGTGGATCTATAACTGCTGGAGGAAGAGGTTATGCAAGAGGAGTTTGTAGCACTCGTGGATCAGTAGCAGGTTCTGGTTCTGGAACTGGAGGGGGGAGTGGTGCTCAAGGATATACGAGTGCTGGAGGTGGCGGAGCTGGGTATTCTGGAGAAGGAGGAGATGGTGGAACTGCATCAGGCGATAACCAGTACGCTGGAGGGATTTCTTATGGATCATTAACTGAACCGATAGAGTTAGGTTCAGGAGGGGGAGGATCAAATAATGGGGGTGGCGACTCTTGTGGTGGTCACGGAGGTAATGGTGGCGGATTAGTTTTCATAAATGTTACAAATGAATTGAATAATAGCGGAACAATTAGTGCGAATGGGAATGCTGGAGGATCATCTAATGGAGGTGGAGGTGGAGGATCTGGAGGATCTGTCTATCTTGTCTCAGATACTTTTAGTGGTAATGGAACAATTTCCGCAAATGGAGGTAGTGGTGGAGCTGGGACTGGTAGTCTGGCAGCAGGTGGAGGTGGTTCTGGAGGAAGAATTGCAATTTATTACTCAACTAGAACTCATTCCGAAACAATAACTGCAACAGGTGGTACTGGTGGAGCCAATTCTGATGGAGCAGATTCGAATAATGCAGCAACTGGAACAATTTATATTAAAGATACTGACGAAACATATGCAGAATTATTTTTAGATAATGGTGATACATTTCCTGAGGAGTATACTAACTTGGGTGTTAATAATTACACTTTCGATAATTTTTCGATTTCAAAAACTCTTTTTAATATATCAGGAAATATTATCGTTAATAACGAATCATTTACAATTGAAAATTCTACAGGTGATATAGATGGAAATTTATCTATACCTAATAGTGACTTAAATATTCTTAATTCAACATTTTCAGCTGATGAAATTAATGTTTCGGACAATCTTGTTATTATAAATTCAACTGTGACATTAAATTCTGCTCATGATCAAGATATTGCAAATATTACTATTGGAGATAGTACAATTACTTATACTGTGGGGACTTTTGTAAATTCTCCAAACATTCAATTATCTGGAACTAATTCAATAACTAATCCGAAAATTAACACTAGTGACCTGACAATTTCTTCAGGTACAAC
>JBHPEA010000033.1:0-15566 GCA_042577505.1 Nanobdellota archaeon | reverse complement strand
CAACCACAAAGGTGCATTATTGATAAAAAACTTTTAGGAGAAGATTTCCTAGATCAAATGATTACCAAAGGAAACTCAGAGAGTATGTGGGAGTTCTCAAGAATAGTATCAAGAATTACTGAACTTTTTCCAGAACATGTTAACATAACTACAATGACTGATGCTTATCAAAGAATTAGAGATAGTGTATGTACTAAACTAAACGGGGCTGAAGATAGTGATCAGAAGACAGCAGAAATGCGTTTCTTTCTTATGGGTTTTTATAATGATTTTGGCCTAGAACCTTGTTGATTTTTCAACAAAATTTAAGAACGCTACGTGTATCAATCACAACCTACAACCACCTTAAATTTCACTACAACCCAGTAGTACATATAGTAAGATTTATAAAGGGGTATCTAACTACTAATTTATGAAATCAAGTAAATTGACTTGGGCATTATTGGGGTGTCTCACATCTTCAAGCTTACCATCTTGCACAGTTTCTGAAAAACCTGAAGAGGGTCCAAAAGGTCCTGCTTTAGAAGAATCTGTTGAATCTGTCAATCTTCTTATGGGTCAATACCTTCAAGATATAAAAGAAGGTGATCCTGTCGAATTAAGTTCAGAATATCTTGAATCTGCAAAAAATTATTTAAGAGGAAATGTTGATAGCCAAACTGGTTTATTAAATCCAGAACTTATTTCAGGTGGTAATTCTATGCATCTTTACAGTTTGTTGACAATAATTAAGAATCAAGGAGGGGATCCTTCTTTTGCTCAAGAAATAGCAGTTTCTGCAATGAGAACACTTGGAGCCGGTAAAGGTACTGATGTTGATGTTGGTTATATGGCTTCTAACTATTTTTTCCTTTTAAGAAATCCTGGACAAAAAACCGTTTCAGATGTTGTTAGAGATCAACTACAACCAGCTTGTGATGTAGTCCAGAGAGAACAACAAAGAGATCTTGGAGTAAATAGAGTTACTTCTCAGTTTACTTACAACGTTTGCCCCAAGTAAAATTTTTTCTAACCGCCGCCCCAGGGTGGGTCAGTAGGACATCCACCATACCTGCATTCACATCCCGAACGGCCTCTATAATAACACTCCCACTCTCCATTAGGATAGCTTGTATCACAATTTCCACAGTGATCTACACACTTCCCATTTGGAGAAGGACATCCCCATTCAACATAACAACATGTATGAAATGCCTCACATTTATCTCTACAAGGGGGCTTCGTTACACATACATGCCCATAAAAACACTCCATTCCACTATTACAGCACTGTCCATTACAAAGTGGAGTATCACATTCTGATCCACATTCACCTTCTGGACTTTCTGGACATTGTTCTGATATCCCACAACATTTCATGCTTCCATTATTGTAAGGGCATGCCTTTTGGCCTTCTTCGCAACCGGATGGTGGTCGACATTCACCAGCCATACAGTCGTTTTCAAAACCGCAACAACAATCACCTGGAGCACCAGGACATGGAGTACATCCGTCACCACATCGTCCTTGATCTTCACAAACCCAAGATCGTCCATCCCTAGGCACACAAGTTTCATTTACTGTACAGCAGTTGTTATGATCTGGACAAGCAGATGTGTTTACAGGACATATTTCTTGGCAAGTTCCATCTACACATGGATACCCGTTTGAACATTTACATCCATCATTACATGTGGGATCACAATCCTGTCTGCAACACTTCGATCTTCCATCATCATCAACTCCACAAGTGAACATGAAGGGAGGGGGTGGTAAACAATCTCTTGGTTCTTCTACGCAATAACCATTACGATTGCAGTAAGGAGTCTCTGAAGGACATAGACAACCAGTACCACATCCATCTTCACATCCTTCTTTTATTACGCAATTGTTACCGCGGCATTCACGTTGCCATCCACAATCATAAGGTTCCAATTTCATACCCCATGGAGGATCGCATCCAGGACAAGAGATGATTCTAATTAATGAATTACCTTCACAATAACTTGGGGGTAATGGGTCCCCTAAGCTTTCACAACCTGTAGGATTGTTACAAGATGGTTGGTTCCCAGTAGGTTCTCTACAATTTGAAAGACAATTTAGAGTAGATGCTTGAGAATTATGTTTTACATCAAACTCTATTGTATTTTTTACATTGTCTAAAACCAAATCAGTACAAATACTTATAGGGCATTTTTCCAAAACGCCAGGTTGATTAAAATCTAGAGCTATATCGTAGTATGTATGTTCTGAGAAATCATGGTAAAATAGCACATGAATAAACTCACTCTCATTGAGCTCTAACCACGGACACAATTCAGTATCAATTGAGTAATACTTATCCATCATCTTTATACAATCCCCAATTAATCCACCTTCAGGAATTCTAGATGGAAATTTTAAGTATCCATATTCTGTATGAAACACATTGTTATCTACACCATAGACAAGCTCACAATTTACCTTTCCAATTGGTAAACCATCCTTAGTGTTAATTTCTAAAGCAGTACAATCAGATCCAGTATCACAAGCTTCTCCAACATTAATGTAAGTTGGTTGCCCATTATCAATAATGCACCTTTGTGGTTGATTTCCAGAACATCTAACAAGACCGTCTTGACATGAATTGCATCCTTCGTCTACTTCTCCATCCCCATCATCATCAATATTATCATTTCCACATATTTCTTGATCACAAGCCTGATCTCCCTCACTACAATCGTTATCTAAGCCATCACCACAAATTTCAGTGGCACCAGGATTAACATCACTATTAGAATCATCACAATCGCTTCCAGTTGCACAATTAGGAGCTTCGCCTGTATAACCATCGTCATCAAGATCCTCACAGTTACATCCAGCTAAAGCAATTAAGAAAAGCAAACTCAATAGAATAATATATTGTGATGTTTTTTCCATTATAGCACCTCTAATATTACAAACCCATTAGCAGACGTTTAAATATTTTCCTATATAGTAGACACAAACATTTAATAATATCATTTAACAAATAAACCTTATGAAATGGTTCATATTAGTCTTACTACTACTTTTTGTAATTAGTGCTTGCGATGATAAAGAAGATTTCCAACTTCCATCAGACACATTTACAAAACAACCAATTCTTCCAGCTCCACCTAAGCCCGAGGCCCCAAAAATATCAGACAGTCTTGTAGATATTGAAGGTTTACTATATAACGACATCATCCCAGGAATTGGGGCGAGTGAAAAGTTTGGAGATGGTCCATGGAACCACAGAATTCTAGTTGGAGAATCTTTTGACTCAAAGGCATGGACAAGAGTTAGAGCAGTTCTTTCAGATCAAGCATCAAATCCGGAAGCGATCATAGATAAAGAAGGAAAAATAAGAGTATATTATGTAGATGCAAAAAACGAAGGAACTACCGTTGCAATATGGCATAAAAACAGTTGGGTTTACAAAAAAATGGATTTAGAAGAAGATGTAGAAGATATGAGCGTAGTAATTGACGGAGATAAATACCGAATCTATTATGAAATCAACAATGTAATATATAGTGGCTCATCAGTAAATGGAATTTATTTTGAAAGTGAACCTGGATTAAGATATTCAGGATCTGATATCGATGGATTTGATGTTTTCAAAGTTGACACTATTTGGAAAATGATTGTTTCAGAAAACGGTTCCATGATAATGTTAACATCTAATAACGGACTTCAATTTGAAAATCCTGTAGACCTTAATTTAGAAGGATTCGGAATTGATGTATTAAAACTAGAAGATAAATACAGAATGTATTACCATGCATTATATGGTACAAAAATCTCTGCTTTCTCAGCTTCTTCTAACGACTCGATAACCTGGGCTGAAGATAGTGGTGTCAGACTATATGGTGCTTTAAGATTTGACAGATATGGGATAAACTCTCCAACAGTCGTCCCATATGAAGATAAGTACAGAATGTTCTACTATTCCCAAATGAACTAATCTTTTGGCTTCTCACGCAATATTCCAGTAACACCTGTCCTAGATATATCTAGGATACCAAATGGTTCCATCAATTCAAGGAAAGTATCAATCTTAGCAGGCTCACCTAATATCTCAAGTGTAACTTTCTTAGGTGTTATATCAACAATCTTA
Source organism: Nanobdellota archaeon (assembly GCA_042577505.1). Lineage (GTDB taxonomy): Archaea > Nanobdellota > Nanobdellia > Woesearchaeales > JACQSR01 > JACQSR01. Next base: position 11,467 of record JBHPEA010000033.1, on the reverse strand, counting down.
TTCTTATACACATTCGCATAGTTAATAACTTCATCCTTCTGCTTCTGATTCTTAACTTCCACTTTTACCAAACATAACTCACGGATAACTGATGCATGAGGTTTTAACTCATATACTTTAACCACGTCAATTAACTTATTAACTTGCTTCTCAATTTGTGAAATTGTCTTCTCATCACCCAATGCAGTAATAACTATCTTTGAGATTTTCTCTTGGTTAGTTTTACCAACAGTTATTGTTTCAATATTAAATCCCCGTCTTGCAAACAACCCAGCAACTCTAGTCATTACACCAGGTTCGTCTTTAACCATAATACAGATTGTGTTTTTCATTTTGAACCTCTTGATTTCAAAATATCTTGCCATGTCTTCTTGAAAACAACATTACCCATTATTATATCCTTCAATGTCCCACCAGCAGGTAACATAGGCCAAATACTTTTTTCCTTATCTACATGAACGTCAACAACTGTAGTTACATCATCTTCGTAAGCTCTTTTGAAGGCTTCCTCAAACTCAGAACGACGTGTAACTGTTATTCCTTTCAATCCATAAGCTCCAGCTAATTTTTCAAAGTCTGGATTTGAAGTAAAGTAAACTGTTGAATATCTTTTAGCCTGAAAAGTTTCCAACCATTGCCTTACCATTCCTAAATAACTGTTATTCATAATAACTGGAGTAACTTTGATATCTTCTTCTTTACAAACAGCCAACTCCTGAGATGTCATTTGGAAACTTCCATCTCCATCAATGTCAATTACTTCTGAGGAAGGCTTTCCAACTTTAGCACCGATAGAAGCAGGTAAACCGAATCCCATTGTTCCAGCTCCACCAGAGGTTATCCATGTTCTAGGATTATCCCTATAAAGATAATGCTGTGCAAACATTTGATGCTGACCAACACCAGTTACAACGATATCACTTTGTTTAATCATTTTTGATATCGCACGTGTAACATATATTTGATGCAAACCTTCAGCTTTAACATCCCTTTCGTGATGACTCTCAACAATGTCCTTAACGTCTTTCATCTTCTTGTTCCATTCAGAAACGCTAAACTTTCTTTTCTGACTTAACTTCAAGAATGTCTTGACAAGTTGAACTAAGCTCCTTCTTGCATCCCCAATTATCGAAGCATCTACATTCACATTCTTTCCAATCTCTGCAGGATCTATGTCAATATGAATAATCTTCTTTCCTTCTTGGAAAGCTTTTGTATCTCCTGTTATCCTATCAGAAAACCTGCATCCAACTGCAATTATTAAATCCGAATTAATAACTGCGTAGTTTGCATGTTCCTGACCATGCATACCTAAAACACCAAAACATAATGGGTGTGTTTCCGGGAAGGAACTTTTCCCCATCGTTGTAGTTGCTACAGGACATTTAATCGCTTCAGCTAAAGCAGAAACCTCATTTGATGCATCTGAAATTATCACGCCGCCGCCAGAAATAATAACGGGTCTTTCTGCGTTTAAAATTAATTCTGCTGCCATTAAAACTTGATTTTGATCAGGTTCTAACTGATGTTCAAATGATTCAATCTCAACTGAAGTAGGAATCTTTTTAGTAGTCGATTTAGTCTGTGCATCTTTTGGAACATCAATGTAAACCGGACCAGGTCTACCTTCAGTTGCAATTCTATGGGCTTTCATTATTGTCTCAGCAACTTCATCAACATCTCTAATCTGGAAATTGTGTTTTGTGATTGGCATTGTCACCCCAACCATATCAGTTTCCTGAAATGCATCATTCCCAATTAAGAAAGATGGCACTTGACCAGCCATTGCAATTATTGGAACAGAATCCATGTAAGCATCCGCAATCCCAGTAACTAAATTACAAGCACCAGGACCAGAGGTAGCAATACAAACTCCAGGTTTCCCAGTCACTTTCGCATAACCTTGTGCTGCATGGGCTGCCCCTTGCTCATGCCTCATCAATATATTCCTAATCTTACCTTTGTAATCATAAACTGCATCATAAAAAGGAATAATTGCCCCTCCTGTTATTCCAAATAAAGTATCCACTCCTAGCTTCACTAAAGTCTCTGTCATGATATACTGTCCTTTTTGTTTGTCCTTCGCAGTTAATTTCCTTGAAATTTGTCTTATTGGCGTTGTCATTCTCCTACATCCTCACGATTAATTTTTTTAGTTGGTTTATGCATCATTGCATAATTTACTCCTTTTATTAAGGCTTGGACTGATGCCATAACTATGTCTTCGCTAACAGCCCCTGCTTTGAACTTTTCTCCTTTCTTATTTTCAACAGTTATCGCAACATCTGCTAACGCATTTGTTCCTCCTGTAATCGCTTTAAGATTATAAGTAACTAATTTTAATGAAGGATCTATTAAACTTTTAATTGCCTTTGAAGCAGCATCAACTGGACCAACTCCATTCGAAGCTCCAACAATTTCCTTACCTTCTACATCTAATTTAACTGTAGCAGTAGGAGTTACATTTGATCCAGTCATTATTGCAAATTCCTTTAATTTAACTTTAGGTTTTACAAGTGAATGTGTCATATCATTCGCAATTGCGATAATGTCTTCTCTCTCAACTTGTTTTTGTTTATCTGCAAGATCTTTAATTTTTGCAGTTATTTTTGACACTTGCTCTTTAGAAAATTCATAACCAATATCTTTCAGAATATTTTGAACAGCATGTTTACCTGAGTGCTTTCCGATTACTAAACCTTCTCCACTCCAACCTACATCAGATGCGTCCATAATTTCATAAGTTTCTCTTGCAGAAATAACTCCGTGTTGATGTATTCCAGCTTCATGTGCGAATGCATTTCTACCAACTATTGCTTTATTTCTTTGAACAGTCATTCCAGTTAAATCAGAAACCATCTTTGAAGTTCTAAATATTTCCTTAGTGTTTATTCCAGTATCTGCTCCCTTAAAGAACTTAGATTTTACTTTCAAATTCATTACACATTCTTCTAACGAAGCATTTCCTGCTCTTTCGCCTAATCCATTTATTGTGCATTCAATTTGAGATGCACCTGCATTAACAGCAGCTAATGAGTTAGCGACTGCTAATCCTAAATCATTATGGCAGTGAACAGAAATTGTAATGTTCTTTGTCTCAGGAACTTTTTTCTTCAAATATACGATCCTTTGTGCAAATTCTTCTGGTTCTGAATATCCAACAGTATCTGGAATATTAATTGTTGTTGCCCCTGCTTTAATTGCAGACTTTACAACATCGCACATATAATCCAAATCAGTACGTGAAGCATCCTCTGGAGAAAACTCAATATCTTTTGTATATTTCCGAGCTCTTTTAATCCCTTCAACTGCATTCTTAATTACATCTTCTTTTGACCTTCTCAACTTTTTCTCAATGTGAATTTGAGAAGTAGCAATAAAAACATGAATCCTTTTCTTCTTTGCAGGTTTTAATGCTTCTCCAGCCCTATCAATATCCGCTGCAGTACATCTTGCTAATCCACAGATTGTCGGGCCTTTAACTTTCTGAGCAATTATTTTTACAGCATCAAAATCTCCTTGAGATGCAATGGGAAATCCTGCTTCAATAATGTCAACATTCAGCTTTGCGAGTTGTTTAGCTATCAATAACTTTTCATGTATGTTTAATGAAGCTCCAGGTGATTGCTCACCATCTCGCAATGTCGTGTCGAATATTTTTACTTTCTTTCCCATTTTTTTACCTCTCTTGTGGCTCTATCTGTATAAAGTTTATACATTGACGCCTTGGTTTAGAGCCAAGACTTACAACAGAACCACAAGAACTAAAACTAACAAAACTCCAACTTTCAAGGAAATTCTGTTCATCATTCTCTAAGGAGTAAAGCCACTTATTTTTAAATCTATCGATTTTAATTAGAATTATTAAAAAAATATTATATTTACCAGATTCTCCCATAGAATAATAAACCTTAAGATATAATTGCGTAATTATAAGAAAATTTTATCAATTTTCCGAATTTTTCGGCAGATTTTTGGGTTTTGAGGCAAGACAGAAAACTTAATATACTCTGAATACATACTAACCTGCAGGTGTGCCTCACCCTCATATCGTGCTTCTAAGCCATTTTTTCTAATGCAGCCTGCAATAAAGGAACAACAGCTTCCGCTTCATCTTTAAACATTCTTCCTAACTTTGAGAAACTCCATTCACCATTCTGATTACGATTCTCTCTAGAAATCTGGATTTTTTTCTCTCCATCATTATAAGAAAAAACTCCCACTTTAATCTTTGTAGTTTCAAATTCTTTTGTTTCTGACCATAATTCTTTATCCAAATTTTTATCAAATGCCATTAAGTATCACCTTTGCACAAAGTTTTCAAACCAATATTTTAAAGTTAACTATTGTAAGGACAATCCCTCCATTTTTGATGGTATTAAACTAGATCTTCCCTTACGAAAAATCTGTTTGTCCCTTGGAAAGACGACATAGAGATCGTAGAAATTATTTTTCTTTAGATATTTTTCATCACAGAAATGTATTAATAAATGGGTGACTTACTTACTAGTGAAGGTAGAAATGTCTCATTCCCAAGTGAATACGAAGGAATGGGGGAATCTATCACCTCTTTTTTCCCAGCAGGCGTCTCGGCCTGCTCGGGTTTTTAATAGCGTAGATTAAATACCCTGCAGATAATCCAATAAGAAACACGACTAAAAATGCAGCTGATGTTGCCAAATCAACATCTAAAAATAGCGGGGCCCTTTCACGTTCTTGAAAATAAACATCTAAATTACTCAACTCTAAAGCATATTCAGAATATAATAAAGATGAAAACTTATCTGTTTCTGCAAGATTGGTAGCATATTCATAATAAGAAAATCCCAATATAGGAAAAATTCCTTTTGATGATTGCATTGCAATATTTGTCTTAGCAATATTCAATTTTCTTTGAACATGTTCATCCAATCCCTCTTCGGTAACTCCAAGTGAATTTAGTGGAACATTAATCTCTGCTTTAGCTTTCGAAGCTTTGAATAAACATAAAGCATATCTTTGTTCTTCTAGATCTTCATATGCATCAGTAAAATCCTTTGAAATATCTATCTCATGATCTGGAAAATAGATTTGTAAGTATTGTGCTCTTTCTTCAACCTCAAGTAAAATTCTTTGACAAGAATCCCTTAGTATGGTAGGATTCATATTGAATTTCCTACCTCTATGGTCAAAAAACTCAAACCATGAGAACGCAGAATACAATCTTTCATTTGCGTAAGCTAAATTGTAATACCTTTCTTCATCAGTTTCTGCTTCTTTTGAGTTATTTAGAAAATTATTTGTCTCACTTACTCTTTCTTTTACTGCCATATAACTTTCCAAATCAGTTAATGTCTTAATTTCTCTTTCTTCAATTTCACTATCCAACTCTTTCAAACTTTGTTGAATATGTTTTATCATATCATAGTACTCTTTGGGTCTTGGAATTTTATTTTGAAACAAAACTGTAAGATATTTTACATTCGAACCAAAACAAAATGAGGCTGAAGAATAATAATCTTGGTTCTTGTAAGCTTCTAATCCTCTAAAAGTTAAATTGTAAGCTTCTTCTCTTACATCACCTTTAAAATCCACAGTATCATTCAATAATTTTTGACTTCTTTGACAAAGATCGTCCGCAAGGAACTTCATAGTGTCTAGATAAGAACCCTCAATCTCAATAGTTTGTTCCGTATCACTAATATATTCTCCACTCAAATGAAACATAGCATGATTAATATCTGAAACTTCAATAACTTCAACACCCAACTCTTTCCCAAATTCAACTAAATCTATAATTTCTGTTGAATTGATATCTTCTTTAACAAACCTTTGTGGGACTAAAACTTTAGTAATCCCATATTCTGCAGCAGCTTTAATCTTGGGTTGAAGTCCACCAACTGGACCTATCAAACCATAAGAATTTATTGTACCAGTTATAGCAACATCTTCATTGAGTGTTATTCCTGTTAATAATGATGTAGTAAGAAGAGCAGTTGCCGCACCAGCAGAAGGACCACCAATAATACTTGACTTTGCTTTGATTGTAAAAATAAAATCAAACTCTGAACAATCCAGATCTAAAGTATTACACGCAATTTCTTTAGCTGACCTGGTTGCTATCTGAGTATCTACCTTAGTAAGAGGGAATGTTTCAAGAAAGACTCGACCTTTTCCAGGTTGAATTTCTAAAAATAAATCAGCTGTTGATCCAGCATATCCTCCGTCAGCTGTCTCTCTGGCAGCTAATAAAACCATGTGGCCTTCCTGCGCCATTACTGTCATTGAAAATACCACAAATAACAGAGGTATAATTAACCATTTCATAGTCTAGGGTAGCAGAAATTCGTTTAAAAGCGTTATGCAATATGCATCGTCTTACCTTTCAATACTACTATAGCAGCCATTATAAGAATAATTCCTCCAATAATAACCCTTGGAACTAATTGTTCACCAAGAAATGATACACTTAATAAAATACCTACTAAAGGTACTGTAATCAAAATAATAAGCGACTCTGCCTCTACTTCAACCTTTCTTAATCCAAAAATAATAAGCAAATATGCTATTCCAGTAGAAGCAATTCCTAAAAATAATATTAATCCAAGATGAGGGATTGGACTAGCATTTTCTAAAAGTAATGATGGCGATAAAAACACTGCTGCAAAAAAGAATGAATAAAGTAGCGTTCTAAATGTATGAACCTTGCCCCTCTTTTTCATAAATACAATCATTAATGAAAAAAACAACGAACTGATAATAGCAAGAACATTTCCACTAGAATAACTTGCATCAAAAGGATTAATTATAACAAGACCAATAAAAGCTAATATGAAAGAATAAATTTCAACTCTGTTAATTTTCTCATTTAACATAAAATAACCAAGCATTCCTGCAAATACTGCTTGAGAAACTCCAATTAAAGTAACATTAGATACAGGTGCATAATTGAAAGCTGCAACCCATAAAGAAAATCCTGCTGCCATTAAGAAACCTAAAATAAACTTATCAGTCAATTGCGGCCTGGTTAAACCTAATAACTTATCTTTATATAAAGGAGAAAGTGCTAATAAAAACAAGAACGCAAAAACCATCCTATAAAAATTAATTGCATAAGGATTTACTTCTCCACCAATGACCTTGACAATAGGCCCTATAAGACCTAAAAGTATTGCTCCAATTAAAGTCATAATGGTGCCTTTCATATCACCACCTCTAAAAATCAGCTAATATAAAGTTTTCTAAGCGATCTTCTCTGTATGCTTGCACTTAGGATATCTTGAACAACCATAGAATTTCCCATAAATCGAAGTCCTTAAAATTAAATTCCCTTCCTTGCACTGAGGACATCTCTTCTCAACTTCTCCCTTCGCAACTGCTTTAGCATGTTCTCCAGCTTCCCCTTCAAGATGTTTTGACTCACAATGAGGATTCAAACAAAAATCGTGGGGCCTCTTTCCCCGCTTAATTGCAGTGACTAGGGGAAAATTACAAGTTTCACACATTTTCTTTGCAGGTTTAATTAAAGCATTAGAAGGTAATGAGTAAGTTGTCTTACATTCAGGATAACCCGAACAAGCAGCAAAGAAACCAAACTTCCCTCTTCTAATCTGCAAATCTTTTTCCTTGCAAACAGGACAAGTTCCGAGAGTAGTCAGTGCCTCACGAGTTTCTTTATGGGCCTGAAGTAATTTTTTACCAATTTCCTTTTCTTCTTTTTTGAAATCAGACAAAATTTCTTTTAATGAATCTTTAGCATGATCAAGAACATTTTCAGGTGTTGTTTTATTCTCTCTTATCTCATCCATTTCTTCTTCAAAATGTCTTGTTAACTCTTCATCGATAATTTTCGGAGCATGTTTTTCAAGTGTTTCAATAGTTCTTATCCCTAAATCTGTTGCAATAATTGCCTTTCCATCCACATATCCTCTTTGAAACAAAGTATCAACAATGGAAGCTCTAGTAGCTTTTGTTCCCAAATTCCTTTTCTCTAGCTCTTTAATTATAGAAGCTTCAGTGTACCGTTTAGGTGGTTGGGTTTCTTTATCCAACATTGTTATCTTCTTAACATCAACATTATCTCCAATTTTTACCTTCGGAAGTTCAGTCTCGTCAATATTCACATAAGGTCCATAAATTTCGTGCCACCCTTTCACTACGGTCCTTATTCCTCTAGCAATAAACTCTTCTTTGTTAACATCAATAGTCATAGTATTTGATTCTCTAACAGCTTTATCTCCAAATGTCGCAAGAAACCTTCGAACAATTAAATCATAAACTTTCGCTTCCCTTCCTTCCAAAGAAGCCTTAAGACCCGTAGGATAAATTGCAGGATGCGCTGGATCTGTCTTCTTGCCATTATTTGGAACAAGTGGAGATTTCTTGATCAACGAACCACAAAAATTAGAATAAACTTTTTGAGTCGAAAGTAATTTAAAAATTTTCTTATAGCCAATTTTATCCGTTAACTGTTGAGAGGAAGTTCTTGGATATGAAATTAACCCTGATGTATACAATTCCTGTGCAACCACTAATGTTTCCTTTGGAGAAATCTTTAGGGTCCGATAAGATTCAATTTGCAATGAAGTCAAATCAAAAGGGTGTGGCGGTAGGACATCGTGCGACTTTGTAACAAGATTTGTGATTTTCCCTTTTTTCTGTCCCTTAACATTATCCATTACCTTTTTCGCTTTCGGTTTCTCCCAAAACTTATCTTCTTTATGCCACGCTTCTATATCTTCTTTCAGAATCTTTCCTAAAAGTTGAATTTGCCAATACGGGACAGGTTTAAACTTCTTAATCTCCCTCTCACGTTCAACAATTATTTTCAGAGCAGGACCCTGTACACGTCCTGTCGACATAATCTTGAAAGCTCCAGCAGTTTTAATGGCAGAAGTCAATGCCCGAGAATAATTAATTCCGTTATACCAATCTAAAACATGTCTTGTTTCTCCTGCTTTAGCTTGACCCCACGCAAGTGTTTTGGATTTATGCTCATATGCTTCAATTAAATCATCTTTAGTTAAGGTAGAGAACTTCATTCTATTAGCATCTTTTTTCTTACAAGCAAAGCGGACAATGTTCAAACCTATTACTTCTCCTTCAATATCAAAATCTGTTGCAACTGTAAATTCATCAACTTGTTTTGCTAAACTCTTTATGACATTAAGATACTTAGCCGAGAATGCAGACTTTTTCTTCTCAGATGATGGTCTCCACTCAACATCGAACGCTGGAAATACTGCTTTTTGTCCTTTCTTCTGAGCTAAACCATAAAGGTGACCAACCGCACATGAAACAATAATATCTTTATTACCATGAGTTACTTTGTAAAATGGAACTCCATTTTTATTTTCCTTAATCGCCTTACCATCTGCTAAAGCGTCAGCTATTCTTTTCGCAGCATTTGGTTTCTCAGTAATAATCAATTCTACCATGAATTCCCAAAGAGGTTATATATTCTTTAAAAATGTATCGACGAGAACAATAATTATTGTTTTTCTACAAGCATTTTTATCGACGATAAAGCAGAATAAACAGCAAGTTGCGAAGTTTTTGGATTTACTGATGATGGAACATTTTCAGCTTTTACATAAAATCTTCCTGCATCACCCATAACTTCAATTTCATGAATGTTTCTTTTAATGTTCTTATCGACGACAATTTTCACTTTAACTTTTCTAGGAACGCCTGATGAGATTGCTATTGATGCAGCTACATTGACATTTTTTGGAAATCCTTTTACAGCATCTTTTACTGAACCAGAGAAAATTACCTTCTTAGTAATTTTATCTAAATTAATTTTCTTGTTGACAACATAAGGGGCCCCTTTCAATCCCTTGGGTGGTTTTGTTGTTGTTAAAGTTACTGATTTAATTTTTCCAACCGATGCAGCCCTTAATGCATCCAATCCACCAATAGCGCCTGATGGAAAATGAATGTTCTTAGATATTTTTTGACCAAGCAATCCACCAACACTCATAATAAAAATTTTCTTTCCTTTACCTAATTTCATTATCTTTGGAACAATTTTAGGTGTCGCTGCTTCAATAATAAAATCAGATAACTTTATTGTATCATTAATGGATTTTATCAGAGGTTTTGATTTAAGCTCTGAAGCAAGTCGTAATGTCTGAATTGCATCAATATCAGATACGAAATTGATCCTAACACCCTTTTTATCTAAGAACTTCGCTATTGAACTGCCAATTACGCCACAACCTATCAATCCTATTCTCATAATTAACCAATCACTTAAGCTACTTAAATAGTTTAATATTACAAACTAATAGATATCGATAAATATATTTTAAGAAATATATATCTAACACCCTCCCAATTCATAAGATTTATATATGTCCCTATACCATAGCAACGTGTGGTTTAACTTCGCAGTGTAGAAATGAATAAAGCAACTAGATATTTAACATACATCGCTGTTCTTCTGATAGTTATAAGTGTATCCAACGCCCTCATAGCAAAAGTGTATGAAGGCAAGAAAGTGTATATGGATGATAAGATAATCAACGGAATGATTAAAGATTATATTACAATAGAGAACCCAAATAACGAATCTTCCACTGTAAAAATACTATTAACTGGAGATCTTAAAGGTACTACAACACTCTTTCACGCAAATGGGGATTTCGTGAATGACTCTATTGAATTTGTAATGGAACCTGGAGAAAAAACAGAACTTAATTTTGAGATTGAGATCACTGAAAACAAACTCTACAATGGAAATCTTGCTATCACCATGAAAGGTCACGAGTCAAAGATCCCTTCTGGAGTAAGTACACAAATTCAAGTTAAATCAACACAAATATCAGAATTTAACTATGGTCTTTGGGTTGGTGTCATAATTATCATTATCCTAATTTTAATTGGTTTAAAGAAATTCAGAAAAAAGAAATCACACTTGTAGTTATTTAAAAAAAGGAGGTATAGAAAATGAGTTTGAAAAAATTGGTAATCCTACCCATAGCTCTATTGGTTTTGCTTCATTCTGTTCTCGCTATTGGTGTAGGTATTGGAGTTATCGGGAATGTCACTCCAACTAACAGCCCACCTATGATCTGTATGGATCCAGATTCTAGACTTTTTGATGCAGGTGGTCCATTGGCAGTGCCAAGGGTCAACAATTATGCATTTGAAGGTGAGTCTATTGAGTGGGATGTATTAGTAAGAGAACCTGATGGAATAATAGACATCCGTGAAGTAGGTGTAACTGTAGGACCAACTCAAGGTGTTGGACAACCTATCGAAGTAAATTGTTTCGTTGCTCCAGTTCAACCAGCAGGAGTAATTGGTTGGTGTAATGATGGAACCGGTTCTGTAACATACAATGCAGCTACTGATGTGCTATACACATGTATCTTAGCTGTAGAAACTTCAAATTCAATGCATGGACAATACTGGGTTCAAGCAGAAGTAACAGACCAAAGTGGCCAACAAGATGCAATGGACGAAGCAGAGTACTGGTTTTTTA
>JBHPEA010000032.1:0-16934 GCA_042577505.1 Nanobdellota archaeon | reverse complement strand
GCATTTAAGATCTCTCCAACTTGTTTAACTTCATCATCATTTACATTCTTAACATCAATAATCTTTCTTGTTTCATCGCAACCTCGAATTTCTACTCCTTCTTTATCATACATTTGTTTTAATTTAGGTAACAATAAATTTGCAATATCTTTGTGGATTAACAAAGTTTCCATCGCATTACAAGCAGCTGGATACTGTATTTTTGCATCAACACAAATATCACACGCTTTCTTTTCATCTGCAGATTTGTCAACGTAAACGTGACAAATTCCTTCAGAATGTCCCAACACAGGTATTTGTGTATTTTCCTGAATAAACTTAACGAATCTATTAGATCCTCTTGGAACAATCAAATCAATTTCATCATCCATCTCCAAAATCTTTACCACTTCCTCTCTAGTTTCAATTAGCTGAACGGCACCAATAAGTTCCTTGTTAAAAGAGCTAATTGCATCCTGGATAATCTTTATCAATATTTTATTTGATTTCGCAGCTTCAGAACCCCCTTTCAATATAACCGCATTACCACTCTTAATACAAAGCGATGCGATTTGTATTACAGCATCGGGTCGAGATTCAAATATTGCACAAATAACTCCAATAGGCGTACTAACTTTATACAACTCTAATCTATCGTCAAGTAACCTTGCCTCAATTGTTTTACCAATAGGATCCTTAAGTGAGGCAATAGATTCTACCATCTTTACCATTTCATTAATCTTGGTTGAATCCAATTCCAATCTCTTAAGAATGGATTTATTTAATCCAGATTTCTTACCTTCCTCAACATCAATCTTATTTTCTTTGAGAATTTTCGATTTATTTTTTTCTAATCCTTGAGCAATCAAATTTAAAATTTTATTTTTATCCTTATTGTGAAGAGATGCAATATTACTTGAAACACTATTTGCAATTTTAGCTTGCTCTTTTGTTTTACCCATTTCCCAATTCCTTACTTCTTTTTGTAGCGGCATCAACAGTTTTTTTAACAACTTCTTCAACGTCAGAATTCTCTAATACTTCACGTCCAGCAATAGTCGTTCCTCCAGGAGAACTTACCATATTAATCAATTCATTTGGGCACAAATTACTTTCTTTCAATAGTTTTGCAGTACCTAAAAACGTTTGAATAGTTAATTCTCGCGAAGTTTTTTTATCTAAACCAGCTTCAATACCTGCATGGGCAAAAGCCTTTATTAGAAAAGCAACAAACGCAGGTCCTGATCCTGATAAACCAGTTACCGCGTCTAAATCTTTCTCTTCCATTTGTATGGCAACTCCTCCTGCATTTAAGATCTCTCCAACTTGTTTAACTTCATCATCATTTACATTCTTACCTGGAGCAAAACCAGCAGCCATCTCTCCAACCATACAAGGAGTATTAGGCATTACTCTAACAATTTTATTTAACTTTGACTCAAGTTTCTCAAGTTTAACACCTGCTGCTATAGAAACAAACAGTTTTTCTTCACTTCCTTCCTTAATTTCATCCAATATACTGTCAATATCTTGAGGCTTCACACATAGAAAAATGATATCAGACTTATCTACTACCTCTTTATTAGATCCTGTAACTCCAATTTCTAAATCATTCTTAATCCTATCTAATTGTTCTTGAGCCTTATCGCTAGAAACAATATCATCCTTACTTACTAGGTTTGCATTTAGTATAGATTTCATCAATGCAGAAGCCATCTTTCCCGATCCAATAAATCCAAGTTTCATAGAACGAGTTCCCAATGGAATATTTAAATTACTTTTGGATTTAAATACACATCATCCCCCAACGATATAAAGTAATTTAAAATTAACTATTAAAATTACTACTACTTGGAGAGACATATATCTTTTATAAAGGTTGGTTAAAGATATCTCTATTAAAGGCTAATTTTGCCTTAAATATCTAAAAGAAGGTAAAATTGGACCGTTTGATTTATATAGTACCCATAAAATACCTTATTTTTAGCCAAATTGACCAATTTAATAATATTTCATTTATAAATAAATCTTGTCCAAATCGAAAGGTTTATAAAGATAATGTTTTTCATTATTCTAAGAAAAGGGTGGTTTGGGTATAATTTTTACTATATCAAATTAGCTTTATAAATTATTGGGGGATTGGAAATATGGCTGAGACACTAAATAAAGGATGTCCTGAGTGCGGAGTTGGTAACCTCTTCTGGAACAAAGTTAAAGGAGAAGTAGTTTGCAGAGAGTGCGGGCTAGTCATTGAGGATAAACTATTGGATTTTGGACCAGAATGGCGTGAATTTGAATCAGACGATGAGAACAAAAGGAGAACTGGTTCTTCATTAACATACTTACAACCTAATATTTCTACAGATGTTGGTAGAAAATCCGATTTGTACCAATTAGCTAAGGGAGACCGTGATAAATTCTTCAGGCTAAGAAGGTGGCAAAATCGTACTTATACTTCAATCGAGCAAAACTTAAATCAAGCTTTGCCCGAGATTAAACGTGTTTCTTCACTATTAGATCTTCCAAACCCAGTTTCTGAGGAAGCTGCTAGATTATACACAATGGCACTTCAAAGAGGCCTTGTTAGAGGAAGAGGAATTGAACTTATGGTTTCTGGAGCAATTCATGCTGCTTGTAAAGTTCATGAAGTTCCAAAAACATTAAAGGAATTAGCTCAAGCGACAGAACTTGAGGAAAAAGAAATCGGACGTGCTTACAGATTCCTTAGAAGGATGCTTAATGTTAGAGTTCTTCCAGTAGATCCAATTAACTTCGTTAACAAGTTTGCATCTGCTTTAAGACTAAGTCCTAGAACTCAAACAGACGCTGTAAAGATTATTCAAAAAGCACAAAAATCAAGATTAATATCTGGTAAATGCCCAAATTCAATTGCTGCAACTGCTCTTTATATCTCTTCATTGAGAAATAAAGAGAAGAGAACACAGCAAGAATTCTCAAAAGTGGCAAAGATTACAGAAGTTACTCTTAGAAACAGATATGTGGAGTTCATAACAGAATTAGGAATGGACAAATCCAAATTACTTGTCAGAAAGAAATCTGTTCAACCTAAAGAAACCGCAGTAAAAGTTAAAGCTGCTAAACCAAGAATCAAGAGAGCAAATGTTTCAGTTAGAAATGTAAGGCCAATTACAAAGAGAAAGGCAGCTGTTAAAAAAGTAGCTCGAAAAGCTTCCAAAGCCAAAAAGAAAACAGGTAAGCGAAGGAAGTAATTCTTTTTTTCTTTATTATCAAAATATTTATATAATCGGTTTCTTTTCGAATTATTAAGGGGTGTATTATGAAAGAATATCTTGATATGGTTGGTTATGTTCTCAAGAATGGTCTGAGAAAGACCAATCGAACAGGCGTTTCTACTCTAAGTTGCTTTGGTTATTTCTATAAGGTAGATATTCAAAAAAGCTATCCATTATTAACGACAAAACAGATGTATTTCAACTCAATGCTTCATGAAATGTTATGGTATTTAAGTGGAGAAGAACACATTAGAAACTTAAGAACTAAAACAAAGATATGGGATGCATGGGCTGATAATGAAGGGCGCTTAGAAACAGCTTATGGACGATTTTGGAGACGTTTTCCCATGCCTAATAGCGGATTAGATGGAGAAAGATGGGCTTCTAAATGGGTGAAAGAAGAAAATGGCCAAAAAACATTTGACCAAATACAATACGTCATTGATAACCTAAAAGCGATCAAACAAGATCCAAACATTAGAACATTAAGAAGATTAGTCGTAAGTGCTTGGCATCCAGGGAATGCGGCTGAAAGTAAATTACCCCCATGTCATTATTCGTTCTGTTTCAATGTCCAAGGTGATAAACTAAATTGCCACTTAACCCAAAGGTCTGGAGATATTGCTTTAGGAATACCATTTAACCTCGCTTGTTACTCACTCCTAACAATGTTGATTGCAAACGAAACTGGTTACCAACCAGGAGAATTTGCTCATACAATTATTGATGCACACATATACGAAAATCATATAGAAGGATTAAAAGAACAATTAACAAGGGAACCAAGACCTTTACCAAAATTATTAATCCCAAATAAACCACTAAGCGAATTAAAATTCGAAGACGTCAAGCTTGAAGGTTATAATCCACATCCAAAAATAAAATTCGAGGTGGCTATATGATAATTGTAGCTGCAATGACTAGAGATAGAGTCATTGGTAAAAATAACGATCTTCCCTGGAATATTCCTGAAGAAATGGAACACTTCCGAAGTATTACAAAAGGCGGTGTGGCATTAATGGGAAGACGGACTTTCGATTCAATAGGACAAAAACCACTTCCAGGAAGACCCACTATAGTTATCTCAAAATCCCTTGAAGAAAGAACTGATGTAGATGTATGTAGAACTGTCGAACAAGGAATTGAAAAAGCTAAATCTTACAATCTTCCAATTTATGTAATGGGGGGATCATATATTTACAATGAAACTTTACCTTTAGCTGATAGGATGTACCTTTC
Organism: Nanobdellota archaeon; assembly: GCA_042577505.1. Classification (GTDB taxonomy): domain Archaea; phylum Nanobdellota; class Nanobdellia; order Woesearchaeales; family JACQSR01; genus JACQSR01. Next base: position 12,462 of record JBHPEA010000032.1, on the reverse strand, counting down.
CTACATTAAAAAAGATTATGATGGAGATACTTTTTTCCCAGAATTTAGCGAAGATGATTGGGAAGTTGAAAAAAGAGAGGATCACGAAGAATTTGAATTTGTAGTTTACAAAAGAAAATGAGCGATAACGAAGCGGCTTTGGAAGAATGCAAAAAAGGAATTCTTAACGATTTAAATTGCCCATTAAAGGATGCAGCAACAAATCTAGTTTTCGGAAAAGGAAATCCAAATACTGAAATTTTATTCATCGGAGAAGCACCGGGAGCTAAAGAAGACCTTCAAGGGATTCCTTTTGTTGGAGCAGCAGGGAGGGAATTAGACAAGTTTTTACACGAGATAAATTTATCCTTAAATGATATCTACATCGCTAACATCTTAAAGTACAGACCTCCAGATAATAGAGATCCAACAAAAGAAGAAATTGCACGACATACACCCTACCTCATAGAACAAATTAAGATAATTAAACCAAAAATAATCATTCCAATGGGAAATTTTGCTACAAAATTTGTTCTATCAGATTTTCAAGTAGAAGGAATGAAAAAGATCGGTGGAATCACTTCTCTTCATGGAAAACCTGTTGATAAATCAATCGATGGTTTAAATTTCAAAGTTTTTCCTTTATACCATCCAGCTGCGATACTTTATAATCCAAGACTTAGAGAAGAACTAGGGAACGATTTCAAAAAGATACCAGCTCTTCTAAATTAAAACCTATCTCTCATTGTATAAGAAGTATGCAACAGTTTTTCAGCTTTCTCGCTAAGAGGTTTATCGAGATATTTATTATAGATTTCTTTAACAATTGGGTTCTCATGACATTTCCTTATTGGTAGTTTCCTATCAGCTTGATAAATGGCTTGCGTTCTTTTTGCTAATACATCAGGATCAATATAAATTGGTTGGCCGCCACCTCCAATGCAACCACCAGGACATGCCATCATCTCAATAAAATGGTATTTATCTTTATTTTTCAATAATTCTCTAATATTTGCTCCACCGTGTGCGGCAGCATATTTTATTTTTTTACCTTTGATAGTGATGGAACCTTCCTTAATACCCTTCATACCCCTAATTTCTTTATACTCGAGTTTCTTCAAATGCTTCCCAGTAGCAAAATCACATGCAGTACGCAAAGCAGCTTCCATAACACCACCTGTTGCACCAAACATTGCACCAGCTCCAGAAGAAAGCCCAAGCGTCGGATCAAAATCACTATCCTTTAATTTGGTAAATTTGATATTGTTCCTTTTGATCAACCTTCCAAGTTCCCTTGTTGTCAGAACATAATCAACTGCACTTTCTAATTCAGGTCGTGTACTTTCAAACTTCTTTGCTGTGCAAGGCATAATACTTACCACTACAATGTCATCTCTACTAACTCCTGACTTTTCAGCATAATATGTCTTTGTTAACATCCCCAACATTTCATGAGGACTTTTACACGTTGACATATTAGGTAACAGATCGTGAAAAAAGAACTCCATCATTAAAATCCAAGCAGGACAACAAGTTGTGATCATTGGAAATGGCCCTTTGTTTTTTAATCTCTTCAATAACTCAGAAGCTTCTTCCATAATAGTCATGTCAGCACCTAAATTCACATCAAACACTTTATCAAATCCACATTTCTTTAGTGCAGTAACCATCTTCCCAGTTACTAAAGTTCCAGCCTCCATCCCAAACAATTCACCTAAGGCAGCCCTTATCGAAGGAGCTGTCTGTACAACTACATGTTTCTTGGGATTATCTAATGCTTTCTGAACTTCATCCAAATGTGATCTCTCACGAATCGCTCCAACAGGACAATTCATAATACATTGTCCACACCTTATACAAGCAATTTCAGCCAAACGTTTCTCAGAATAAGGGGTCACATGTTCATTATGGGCCCTACTAGCAAAATCAATAGCATGAACTCCTTGAATATCAGCGCAAACATTTACACATCTCCCACAATTAATACAGATATTATTATTTCTTACAACAGAAGCACCTAAATCTGGTTTATAGTCTTTAATCTTCTCAAACCTAGTGTTTGACATACCGACTTCATTATAAATTTTACAAACCTCAAAATCATCATCAATGTCACATGTTGGAGCATGTGGCGTCATCAACTCTAAATTTCTTCTCCTGGCTTTCTTGATCTTTTCAGATTTTGTCACAATGTTGCATCCATCACGAGGTTTTGTAGAACAAGAAGTTACCAACTTTCCATCCATCTCCACTAAACAAATTCTACATCTAGCTTCAGGAAATAGACTTTTATGATAACACAAAGTGGGGATTTTAATTCCAATCTCATCACAAATATGCCAAATAGTCTTATCTCCCTTTACAACAACCTTTTTTCCATCAATATCTATTTTCATTTTTTCATATAATTCCTATAGTCTTCAGGAAAATGTTCGAGTGAAGTAATAACGTGTTGCCCGGCCGTTTTTCCTAAACCACACAAACTTGTTTCTTGAATATGTTCAGCAAATTCTTTCATTAAATCAAGATCTTGTTTCTTTGCTTTTTTTTGTCGAACTTTCTTCAACAAATTAAGTAATCTAATAGTCCCTTCCCTACAAGGAGTGCATTTACCACATGATTCATATGCGTAGAATTTAGCGATACTGTATGAAATATCAACAACATTATTTGTCTCATCAATAAAAATAATACTATAAGCTCCATGATGACAATCTTCTCTACAGATAGTGTCTGGAGTAATTCTCATATTTTCATCAATAGGCATGATCCCTCCAAAACAACCAAAAGACATAGCTTTCAATTTCTTTTTAGGATGAGCAATATCAATAATTGTAGACATTTTAACTCCAAGGTTAAATTCATATACTCCAGGATTATCTATATTCCCAGAAATTGAAAACAACCTAACATCAGGATCCCAATCATCGTATAAAATTGCTTGAGCGACACAAGTTAAAGTTTCAACATTATTAATTACAGTAGGTTTCCCCCATAATCCACTTACACTTGGATAAGGAGGTTTGTAGGTTGGTTGACCCCTAAATCCCATTATCGATTGTATAATCGCTGTGGACTCTCCACATATATAAGCGCCAGCGCCTCTTACGATCTCGATCTCTATGTTCATTCCAGACCTTTTAACAACATCGTCTATCTGTTTCCTTAATTTCTTCCTTAAGAAATCATATTCACCTCTTAGGTAAATAAAGCATTTTTTTGCTTTTACAGTAAAAGCTGTAATCAACAACCCTTCAATCATAGTTTCTGTATTGTGTTTTAGAATAAATTTATCCTTAAATGTGCCAGGTTCACCTTCATCAGCATTACAAATAACAAATTTCTCATCAGATTTGGTTTCAATTACCTTTCTCCATTTTTTTGCAGTAGGGTAACCTGCACCGCCTCTTCCAACCAATGCCTTCTTTTCCAAAATCTTTAAAACTCCTTTTTGTCCAAGCTTCCTAGCTTTTTTCAGAGCTTCAAGTTTTGTTTCTCTTAGTATTTGCATTTTTTCTTAACTCTATAATCAATTCTTTAATATTCTGAACTGTTAAATTTTTACGAGGTCTACCATTAATTAAAGCAGCAGGCGCTTCGTCACAACATCCAATACATGATACTTTATACAAAGAAAATAATCCATCTTTAGTTGTCTCTCCAATTTTAATTCTTAACTGCTTCTCAAGAAATTTCTCTAAAGTCACTCCGTTGTTTAATACACAAGAAGGTGAACCACAAATCTCAATCACATATTTACCCTGTGGTTTGATCCTTAACATTGTATAGAAGGTAGCCATCCCATAAAGTCGAGCAATTGGAACATTTTGTTCAATACTAATTTGCTTAAGCACATACTCAGAAAGATATCCATGCTTATCCTGAGCTTCTCTTAAAACATTCAATAAAACCTTTCCCATGTTCCACCTCTTATTATTTTTTCAATACAATCTTATTATATAAAGTTTGTCAATTACAAAAGTTTTTATAGGATCGATTCTATTGCCAACAAATGGAATCTTTATACAAACAAGAATACGATATATCCAATATCCAAGAGAATGTAGAGATGGTTGTGTATTCCTCAGTTTGTTTCTTTATACCTTTTTTAATGGGGCACCCTCAATTGTTAGTTGGCACATTAGTCAACGCTTCATTGATTTTAGGCTCATTAAATTTAAAATCCCATAAGTTATTGCCTGTGATAATACTTCCAAGCATAGGTGTCTTATCGAAAGGAGCCATCTTTGGTCCTTTTACAATATTTCTCCTCTACATGGTTCCATTCATATGGATTGGAAATTTTATCTTAGTATTCGCGTTTAAGAAATTTAATCTTCAATTAAAATTAAATAAATGGCTTACATTACTAATTGGAGCAGCAATGAAAACTGCATTTTTATTCATAATTGCGTTAGTATTAGTGAAATTAGATATTTTACCACCAATTTTTACAACAACAATGGGTTTGTTTCAATTCTATACTGCAATATTAGGAGGAATTCTAGCTCTGGGAATCCACGGATTAAAGAAAAAAGGATTAGAAAAATATAAATAATCACCTCGACTCCGCTTCTTTACTTGTTTTAATTGACAAAGGGGTGTAATTATCATTAAAAAAGCGACAATAATTGTAGTAATAATATTAATTCTGGGAATATCTCTATCTCTTTTCTTTCCCCATGAACATGGAGAGGCTCCAATATACTGGGTTTTCTCAAAAATTCAAGCAGAAACAGGAGACTTTACATTAATGGGCCGTAGCCCTTTGTATGTATCCTATATTGGTTTATTTAGCTGGATAGGATATCCAAATTCAGTAATTATTGAGTATATCATAACCTCATTAGTTTTAACAAGTTCTATAGTTATATTCTTTAGAAAATATATTGGACCTTATTATTCAACCCTCGCCGCTTTAATATGGCTTCCTTTCTTTTATACTGCAGAACCCCCTGTCCAAATGCTCGCACTTGCATTTAGTCTATTAGGATTACACATAAAGATAACAAGAAAAGGACATTTTTGGAATGCAATATTTTACACATTTCTTGGGATTGCTGCTTTATTTAGAGGGACATATTTTATCTTGCTTATCTTATTTTTAGCTTGGGATGTTTTTAAATTAATAAAAAATTCAAAAATAAATATAAGACCAATTTTCAAATATTGGCCTGTCCTAATAATACTCTCTCTATATCTCCTTTTCTCAATAAATCAAACTAACCACCAATGGAATAATGCAGACATTTCAACTATGACATGGTTTCCTTATGACGGAAAATCACTTTCTGAAGGAGGTGTAATTCATAACTACAATTGGAATTATATTCTTCAAAAATATGGAACATGTAAATTTCATGACCATTATTTTACTAATCAAGAATTGTTTGATGGCGCAGACAATATTTTTGATGCAATAAAAGCAAATCCTCAATTTGTAATAACTCAATATTTTAAAAATTTCAAATTCATACCCCATCAACTTCTTCAATTAACTATATTCTCACCCTTTGCTAACTCACAAGAAATTATTGATTTCATAAAAGCTAATTTTTCAATAAATTTGGGATTATTTGTTCTACTGTTAATAATCTTGATTATCTTGAGTTTCATTCTTTACATTAGAAGTAAAATCAATTTTAGGATATTAAATAATGAGTATCTTATCGTGTTTATTATAGGCACTTTCATAATGCATGCAGTGTTTCTAATTTTTGTACATTCAAAACTAAGATACCTTGTTGCCTTTGTACCAATAATTTTACTATTTACCATCTTAATTTTCGATAATCTTAGAAATTGGGTAAATTTAAAATGGCCAAAAAAGAAAATTATCATTTTACCCTTCTTGTTTCTGACATTATTGTTGGTTTTTTCCAACGGTTTAGAAAATTGGACACGAATTGGATCCAACATAGTTGATAGTGTTGAGGATAATGAATTACACTTGTTAGAATCTAACTATTTCTCTCCAAAATCAAACTATGAAACAATAAATGCAATATTGCCAAAGTGCCATGGTGTAATGTCTTTAGAACATAGGTTTATTGGAGCATATACAGACATTGATTTAAACAAATTGTATGATGTTTGGGAAATACCCCCCTTTGGAAACCTCACAAACAGTACCTATGAGGGGTTAAGATTCAACAGAATTAATTGCGTTTTCGCATCATTCATCTTCGAAGAAGGCCATGGTTGTGGTACCAACACATATCTTAGATATCATAATTATGTTAAACCTTACACAGAAGAAATGGTAAAACACGGAGCAGAAGTACACCAACTCCCTAAATATGGTTATGCATATATTCTCAAAGAATGAGCCCGGGAGGATTCGAACCCCCGTCAATCGGTAGCTTCTTAGTAAACCGAAGCCGATCGCACTATCCAGGCTATGCTACGGGCCCATAAATAAGATGAATATCAAAAAGATAATATATAAACTTATCTAGAATTACTCTCGAACGCGGATTTTGTCTACAACTTTAGCCTTAGTAACAACAAGATGTCCAGCGTTTTCACTTTCCATATTTTTACTAAATTCTTCCACTTCTAATCTCTTTGAGAATATTGGACCATCAATAGCAAGGGTATCGTAATAACCACCTTCACCACCATTGTGGAATCCATAGATCTCAGCTCTGTCAAACAATTCTTTCATTGAATCATTATCTAAGACTCTTCCTAACCAATCCTTATTTAAACCATAAGAAGCAACCTGTGTAATCATGAATCTATACCCGTTCTTTAACATCTCTCTCATTACATCATCATGTTCAAGACCAGCGTGGGCAGCAAAAACTTCTATACCCAATGGTCTTAAAGCATCTTGAATACTTTTAATTTGAGTCATTTGTAAACCAGTTCCACCCAAAACAACAGCATCAACGGGATTCTTTTCAACAATTTCCTTAACAATTTGAGCTTCCTTAGCTGGATCAGCAACATCACAAGTTGTGTAAATGTGCTTTAATCCAAGGATGTTCGATAACTCTTTTGTCATTTCAACAGTCGCAAAATGGAATAAGAAACAATCAGTTCTTGTTGGTTTAACAGATAACAAATACTCAATATCCCAACCTTTCTCTTTAGCAAAATCTACAGCGAATGTAGAATCCTTTCCACCTGAAAATAATATTGCGACTTTCATAGTCCTCAGGAAATTTGTGTTCTTTAAAAAGCTTTTGAAAGGCTTATCCTCGCTTAAACATGATATTATTTTCCATATAGAAAATTAGTAGAAACATAATAAAATCCCCCTAAAGCAAAAAAGAACCTTAAATAAAGGATTTTAGCTTAAAATAAGTCCAATTAAAACTTTGTAAAGCTTTATCTAAATTATTTAACAAGTTTGTTTTTAAAGAAAATGCTCTCCTCACATATCATCAAATTTGCTTGGAAAAGCAGGAGACGATTGAAATGAGAAAAATTTTTGCGATAACATTGATGGCAATGATGATTTTGGCTTTGCCAATGGCACTTGGTTTTGAAAAAGAAAGTGGTTTTAGTAGAAATCAAAATTCTTTTAGTAATAGCGAAGATTCAATTGGAGATAGAGTACCTGATTCCAAAGATGATGCAGTAATGGGTACAAATGGACCTAATCCTAAACACAGATTTATTATGTGGAGCAAAGGCGGAGAGAACCTAGTTTATGGTATCTTAGGAAATGGATATTTTTACGGTGAAGATTTTTACGGTAATGATATCTGGGGGATCTATGGATTAGGAGTTTTTGCTGGTTACTATGATGATGAATCTTTCGTTGGTGACTACAGACATGGATGGTTACACGGAAAATGGAAAGCTGAAAACATTTTCAACCAAGATAATGCACGTGGCGGATATATTGTCTTTAAAGATGAAGTAATAACACCAAATTAGGAGTAGACACCCCCCTTAGGTTTATACTCCCCAAATGAACTAGACAAAACAGCTATATGCCAGAACAGGCCCCCAAGTTAGGGGGCCATTTTTTTCTAAAATTTTTTAAACTTTCGAAATTCAATAATGTTATGAAAGAAGAAAAAGTGCTAAGAGTTCTCACAAAAGGCTTAAAGAACTATTGTAAGAAGAATGGTTTTCATAAAGTAATCCTTGGAATTTCTGGAGGAGTAGATTCTGCATTGACAGCTTCAATTGCAGTTATGGCTCTTGGAAAAGATAATATAAATGGAGTCTATATGCCTTCGAAGTTTTCTTCAAGGCTTAGTAAAAAAAATGCTGTGCTTTTAGCGAGAAATCTGGGCATACACCTTCTTGAAGTCCCTATTAAGAGAATGTATTCAAGTTATATAAAAACAATGAGAAAAGTCTTTAGCGCTAAAGATGTAGACACAACAAAGCAAAACATACAATCAAGAATTAGGGCTAATATCTTGATGGCATACTCAAATAAATATAATTATCTAGTTCTTGCAACTGGAAATAAATCTGAAGGATTAGTGGGTTATACAACACTGTATGGGGATTCTGCCGGAGGTATAGCCCCCATTGGAAATGTATACAAAACTGATGTATACAAGCTTTCTACCTTTATCAATCAGAAATTAAAAAAAGAGATTATTCCAAAATCAATCTTAATGAGACCTCCATCAGCAGAATTAAAACCCTCGCAAAAGGACGAAGATGACATACCCCCATATTCGATCTTGGATGAAATTCTCAAATTATACTATGACAAAAAAATCACCCCAAAAAAGATAATCAAAAAAGGATATAATAAAGAAATTGTGAATAAAGTTGTAAAAATGGTTAAAATCTCAGAGTTCAAACGTGCACAATCTCCTAATCCACTAAAAATAAAATGATATATAAAATAATCTCAATCTCACTCATTCTTATACTAATCGTAAACTTAATACTATTCGGTAAAGGTACAATCCCTGCATTAGCATTCTGGATAACAATAGCTATTATTGCAATTATAACCTATTTTGTTATACCAAGAATTAAGTCTCAGATTCAAGCTCCTTAATACGTTCTCTTAAGTTTACAATTGTTTTCTCATTTGGTTGTAAACTTAATAACCTTCCACACTCAGGACACTTAAATTCATAATCAGTAGCTTGATCAAAATCAAGTCTTGCACAAGCATTATCGCAAATATAGAAATTATTCATGTTCGCTTCTTCCCTTTTCAATCTTTCTTTCAACATTTCTAACTTCTGATTCTTTAACTTCTCAATAAGATCTTTTACTTTCTTCCTATTGAATGTCCAATAACTAATATACCAACCTTTCTTTCTATCTTTTCTCCTTACATATTGTGCTACGTTATGATTATTAAGGCGATAAAGAACATTCCTTGTAGTCTGCATATCTAACTTTGTTTTTTCAGCAATAATGAACTCAGAAATATTTTTTCTATTTTTAAGAAATTCAATTATTTTGATACCTTCTTCTCCACTAATTTCCCTTATTACTTTTTGGATCTTTTTATTTGTCAACATAGACTCTTCACCCTATTTGATGGAATGAATGATCAGAGCAAAAACAATATAACAATGCCCAAAAGACCTCTTTTCAAATCCCCAACACACTATTTTTAGATAACTGAGTATTTAAAGCTTTCGGTTTTAAGGCCTAATAACTCTTCTTTCTCGAATAACAAGTATAGCAATAAGTATGCACCGTCTTCCCATCATTGGATGTTAACCTACAATCCTCTGAGTTATCGATGTTTTTTCCACACGACTCACATTTATTGTACATCTATTAAAACAATAATATGTACAAAAATTTAAATATTTCGCGTCTAGAAGCTACTTCTTCTTCTTTCCGAGTATTCTAAACACTTTTGTACCACAAGCAGGACAAACACCTTTAATAGCATTCATACCGTTTTTCATAGTAATCTCTTTTCCATCTTTAATCTCAACTTGTTTTTGACATTTCATACATCTTCCTTCAGGCATTAACACCACCTCTTCTAGAGTAAATTAATGATTCTATATTTAAATGTTTCTTACACAATAGATAAAATTTCATCAAAACTGCTGATATCATAATCCGCAATAGTCTTTTTAATACTTGGATTTCCATATCGAGCGAAACAAGTCTTTATTCCAAGATTTTTAGCCCCTAATATGTCCCTCTCAGGCCAATCTCCCACCATTAGGCAGTTATCAGGTTTTAAAGACAAATAATCTAATACTTTCTTAAATGGAAGCTTGGATGGCTTCCTTCTATTTGTATCTTCAAATGCGACAACAGTATCGAAGAGATCATCAATTTTCATACTAGCTAATCTAATCCAAGCTTTTAATCTAGGAGCATCAGTTATTATGGCAGTTTTAATATTCTTTTTTCTTAATTGCATTAATACATTTCTTACATGGGGATAAGAATCTAAATAACCTCCTCTTACTTTTCTATAGGCTACAATACCATTGGCCAATATTCTATGATCAATTTCTCCACTTTTTTGTTGAAGCAATCTTTGAAATACAAGTGGATCTTCCATCCCATATTCACCATACAAATTATAAAGTGTTTTAGTGGCTTCTTCTTTTTTCATCTCCAAACCAGCGTCAATCATTGCAGATATAGCAGCGTCGCAACTCATCTTTTTCATTTTCATAAAATCTATTAGTGTATTATCCAAATCGAAAAGTACTGCCTTTATCATAAAAACATGAGTATATTCATTATTTAAATATCTTAAGTAAGGTTTAAATGTAAGTACTATTCTTGATTCAAAATGGATTCATTAGAATCACTAAATTGGATGAAAGAGGTTGGTATTTACGATCAAGCCGTAAAATATGCTCCTAGATTGAAAAAAGTTTTTTTGGAATGTTTACCAACAACTTCTGAAAAAGTATTAATCATAGGAGATATAGGGTTCCAAAATAAGTACGTAGCTTCAATTATTGCAGGCTCTTATTATCTTGCATCCCAAGATCTTAACATCGAGTCAAAATTATTATTTCAATCACCAAAAGACAGAAGTCAAAATGCTGATGCCGACGTTTTAAATGCGTTAAAGGATTTAGACGAAAAAAGCAACATTATATTATCAATGTCAGATAAACTTGGAAATATCCCCTTTTCAAGTTTTAGGGATTTTACAAAGAAAAAAGGTCATAGGTTTATTTCAGCTTTGAGTTTAGGGGATTTAGAGACAGAGAAGGCAGAGTTGGTAGTTGAGCCTATCGATATTGATTACAAGACTATTCAAAATCAAATTATTAAATTTAAAGAGAAGCTAGATATTGCAGAGGAGATAACAATCAATACAAAATCTGGAACAAATTTAGTCTTTAATATTAAAGGTATTAACTCAGTTTTATCCCATGGAATTTATTCTAATCCTGGAGAGGGAGGAAATCTTCCCGCAGGGGAGGTATTCATATCACCTAATGGAAAGCGTGTAGAAGGCACTGTAGTAATTGATGGTAGTTCAAGAAACTTTGAAGGAACAAAAGTCATTCAAAATCCAATCACCTTATCTATTGAAGATGGCTCAATCCTTACAATTGACGGAGAGGAAGAAGCGCTAAAATTAGAAAAATCGATCGAGTGGGCAACAACCCTTGCAAAGAATCCAGGTGGTGTAAGAAGAATTTCGGAATTAGGTTTTGGTTTTAATCCAAAAGCACAAATAATAGGTTCCTCAATTGTAGACGATAAGACTTGCAACACTTGTCATATCGGTGTAGGATCAAACCACTGGTTTGGTGGATCAATTTATGCTGTAACACATTTTGGCCAAATATTTAAAGATCCTAAAATCAAGATCGATGGCAAAACAATAAAAACTTAGAAGTTTCTGTAATATAAAATGGAATATAAGCAAGTGATACTAATCCGGATGGATCTCAAATTACCAAAAGGTAAGGCAGCAGTACAGGTCGCGCATGCCTCAGTTGAATGTGTTTTAAATTCTGATAAGAACAATGTAAAAGAGTGGAAGAAGGAAGGTATGGGGAAGATCGTTGTTAAAGTCAAAGATTTGAAAGAGATGATGAAATTAAAATCTGAAGCTAAATCGCTCGGTTTAGTAACTTCAGTAATAACAGATGCAGGAAAAACCACTGTTGCTCCTGGAACCACAACTTGTGTTGGTATTGGTCCGGATTTAAGTGACGAAATCGATAAAGTAACCGGCGACTTAAAAATTCTTTGATTAAACCGAAGATTGTCACAAGCCATTCGGAATTTTTTCTTGACGATATAATTTTGCACTGGACATGCCGCTGTGAAATTTAAATAGGAATAAACCTAACAATTTGATGATTTAAAATTGAAAGAAATGAATGAAGATCTGGCTGAATTATATGGTGTAATGATCGGAGACGGTTGTTTGACGATCTCAAAATCTAATAATAGAAGATATGGAATTGCACATATAACAGGTCATCTCAAACATGATTGGGATTATTATCAATCATATATTAGACCAATTGTTCAACGCGAATTTAAGTTAAATGGATCTTTACAAAAAAGAGAAGAATATAATTGTTTGTATTTTAT
>JBHPEA010000031.1:0-17231 GCA_042577505.1 Nanobdellota archaeon | reverse complement strand
GAATAATTATGATAATGTTCATCGTTGGATTGCTAAGTATAGGAAGTGCCCTTGGATGTTCCTGTGCATTTGGAAGTGTCCCAAGCTCTTTTGAGAATGCAGACCAGGTTTTCACTGGAAAAGTTTCCAATATTAAACTTGAAGGTGAATACAATAAAGTAACTTTTGAAGTTTACAAAATATACAAAGGAATTGAACCAGGTGGGCTAACCGTATATACACACCAACATGGTGCTACCTGTGGATATGGTTTCATTGAAGGATCAGAATATGTCGTATTTGCAAATGAAGGTAAAAATAGACTGCAAGTGAGTCTTTGCTCAAGAACTCAGAGATTAGAACAAGCAGAAGAAACAATTAACTTTCTTGAAGGAGATGTTCCAGAATTAGAAATTCTTCCAGAAGAAGAGTTGGATAAATTAGAAAGTGATAATTATGAACTTAGGAATGTTGATCTTGATGGTGATATATTATCTTTAGAAATTTCCCATGGCGGCGGTGATGACTGGGAAGGACACACATTCAGATTAGTTTGGGATGGTACAGTTGCAAAATCATATCCGCCTAAAGCATACCTTTACTTAATCTATGATAATGGGGGAGATTTAGGAAAAGCATTGAGGGTTAAATATTTCTCTTTTGATATGTCCAATCTAAGAAACTCACCCGTTGTAAACAATAAAGGAGTAATCATTAAAATAATTGGACCAGATGGAAAGGAAATTGAGGAAATCCAATACGGGGAAATTGATCAAATTCAACCCCCTGATGATATACCACAACCACCAAATGGAGATCCAATTCAGCCACCCCCTTTGCCAAACGACACAAAAGAACCTCCTAAAGAAGAAAAAGGTCTTTTTTCGGCCATTTGGGGCTGGATAAAGGGTATTTTTTCTTAATTTTTTATTAAAAAAAATTATAAACCAATAATGATTACCAATTCATATGGACGAGTCTATAGTGAAAGAGGTACTAGAGAAAGCTGCGCAACCTAAAGAAAGAGATTATTTTGCTGATTTTGGAGAAAAAGGGTACACCCCTCTTAGAATTGTTGAAGAAAATTTCAAAGATATTAGTGGAAAGAATTTCATGGGAAAAATTGCCTTCATAGATGGTGGCAACGCTGAAATTTCAAATGGACCAAACTTCTCATTGCAATTATTCAGAATATACTACTGTATTTATCATGATAAGAAGAGAATTTCAAACAAAAAAGAAGAGTTCTATGGTTTAACATCTATAGGAGACAATCCAGATGGTTTAATTTACTCAACTAAGATATTCAACCAAGATAACGAAACATTTGAGTATGATCTATTTGATGAAACATTGAAAGAAGGATTAAACAAAGTAAAAATATCAAAGCTTGGAGACGTAATTAGGAGATTTTCTGAGCTTAAAGCAGCAATAGAAGTGATTGATCATCTAGAAGAAGGAGATATCGTTGTTCTTGACGGAAGTTTAGAAGTAACATTCAATGGTGAAAAAAAATATTTTGATAAATTATACAGAAAAGCGATAGAAAAGAAGGTAATAATTCTTGGTTTCTCAAAATCAACTATCCTCACAACAAAAAAAGGAAGTTCATTAACAAAAACATTATTCGATCTCAAACCTCATGGTGCTTGGTTTTACTCTTCCATTGTTGAAGTAATGAATGACAATCACAAAGCAGATATTTACTTCACAAAACTCCACCCCCAATCAAATTACATTTTCAGAGTTGATGTTTTCGACAGTGTAGAATACGATCCAGAAGTCATCTTCAACGCATTATACAACCTATCAAAAGATCCAATTTTTCTTGGGTATCCTTATGGATTAGTCGATGCAGATAAATTTGCACGTGTCTCTAATCAAGAAAAAGAAATTTTCAAAACCCACCTCAAAGTCAAATGCGGCAAGGATTGGGAAAAAATTGAAGCACTATCAAGATCACAAAACGCTCACAACATACTTGACGGAAAGTTTTAAATACATTCTACATGAATTTTAGACTATGTTTGACGTAATAACAGTAGGTTCTGCAAATGTTGATGTGTTCGCCTGTACAAAGTATCATAGAGAAAAGAGGATGGGAAAACTTGTAGCTTACCCAGTAGGAGAAAAAATCCTTCTAAAAGAAATCGAATTTACAACTGGTGGTGGTGGAACAAACTCTGCAGTTGCCTTAGCTAGACTAGGATTAAAAGTAGGTTTCGTTGGAATTTTAGGTAACGATGAGTATGGTGAAATAATCAAAAAAGAGATGAAAAAAGAAAAAATTAAAGATTTAACTCAAATGTGTCACGCTGATTGTACAGGATATTCGGTGGTCCTTGACTCCATAGCACATGATAGAACAATTTTTGTTTTCAAAGGGGCGAATGATCACCTTGACTACAACAAAATTAAAAAAAATAAACTAAAAACAAAATGGTTTTACTTTTCAACTCTACTTAATAAATCATACAAAACCTTAGAGAAAATTTCAGAATTTGCAAAAAAGAACAAGATCAAGATTATGTTGAATGCGTCATCATACTTAGCTAGAAAGGGACCAAAATTTCTAAAGAAAATTCTTAATAACACCAAGATCCTCATCCTAAATCTCGAAGAATCCAAAATGATGGTTGGAAGTGGAAGCACAGAGGTCCTTCTAAGAAAACTAAGGGATTTAGGGCCAGAAATTGTTATTATAACCGATGGAAAACATGGAGTACATGTTTACGATGGAGAGAAAATCTTTTATGGCAAACCTCATAACATTAAAATTCTCGAAACGACAGGGGCGGGAGATGCATTCGCATCCGGATTCCTTTATGGATATATTTCAAAAAACAATATCTCGGACGGAATCAGGTGTGGAGTTACTGAAGCAGAAAGTGTTATCCAACATCATGGTGCAAAAAACAAACTCCTAAGAAAAAAGGAAATGAATTCTTTACTCAAGAGAAATCCTGTAAAAATTACCGAGAGAAAAGTTTGAAATGGTGTACTTAACTATAACTGAAGGAAAAGCAACTATCCTAGTTCCAAAATCTGAAAAAATAAGTAAAAAAATGGGTGTGTTCTATAATCCAATTATGAAATCAAACCGAGATATAACTATAGCACTATTAAATCAATTTCCCAAGATGAGGATACTAGATGGTTTAGCTGCTTCAGGAGTTAGATCTATAAGGATCCTAAAAGAAACGAAGCATAAAGAAGTAGTAGCCAACGACATCAGCAGAGATTCTTTCCTTCTAATGAAAAGCAATTTTCGAAAAAATAAAGTCAAAGCAGAAATTAAGAACCAAGACATCAATATACTTCTAAGAGAAAGCAAAGGATTTGATTATATTGACCTAGATGTATTTGGTAGTCCAAATTTTGCTCTTGACAGTTCTATCGTAAGGCTTAGTAGAGGTGGAATTCTTGCAGTTACAGCAACAGATACTTCAGCTCTAGCAGGAACCCATCCAAAAGCTTGCTTGAGAAAATATTGGGCATTACCTTTACACAATGAATTAATGCATGAAATGGGATTAAGAATCTTAATAAGAAAGATTCAACTTATTGGAGCCCAATACGAAAAAGCACTTACTCCAATCCTAGCATACTACAAAGATCATTACTTTAGAATTTTCCTAAGATGTGAAAAAGGAAAAAAGGCAGTAGATAAAATGTTAAAGAATGCAGAATTTCTTTGGTATAATTCAAAATCTATGGAGAGGGGCATTGGAATAAAAGAAAATATGTCAATTTCTGGTCCTCTGTGGTTAGGCCCATTATTAGATCAAAAAGTTTGTAAGAATATAGATGAAGATTTAGTAAAAATGTTACTAGATGAAGATAAAATTCCTGGAATAGGTTTCTATGACATACACAAAATCTGTAAAACCTACAAACTAAAAATACCAAAATTCGAAGACCTAACAAACAAGATCAAGAAATCAAAATACAAGGTAGCAAGAACACATTTCTCTTTAACAGGAATTAAAACCAATATACCAATAAAAGAATTAACTAAACTTATCCGATCGCTCGCCTAACATCTATTACTTCAGCTGAATTGACTCCTTCTATACCTGCAATTTCTTTTTCTATAGGCTCTGTAGATCCTTTATCTTCATCCATAACAAATGTTAGATTTAGTGATTTTAATCCAAAAGCAATAGGGATTTGCTCTGATTTCAAATCGCCTTCTCCAGCAAAAGCAGCAATCTTCTCCTTCGCTACAGTTTCTAAACCTGCAAGATCTACTTCCGGAGACTCAGGCATTATCTTTATTGTTACAATTACTGATGCCATTTTAGTTAGGTCCAGAGAATTTGCATTTAGGACATGCATATTTTGCAGCTATAGCCCTACAATGAGAACATCTAGTAAACTCAAAGTCCGAACAATTTGGACACTTAAATGTAGCTGTGCCTTGAACGTTCGTTATCCTTTTCTTACATGTTGAACACACTAATTCTTCTGCCATATCGTGTAGTGGTTGTGGTCAATTTATAAATGTTAGGGTAGTTATCCTAATCCACTGTCCTAATCACATTATCCTTAACTTCTAATTTTTTTCCCAAGAAATTCTCAATAATAAATATATTAGTAAGCGCATGATTTGTTACCTTCGATGTCTTTATGGAAGAACTTGAAATGAGTGCCAAAAAAGGTAAAATTTGGTCTGCAAAATGAGGATCTGTAGGCGCTCCTGAATCAATGAATTCTTTTAATTTTGTAGCCGCCTCCTCACCTACAACTTCAGCCCTTTTACCTTTCTCACCAAGAGCATCCGCACCCAACCTGATAGGATTCAATTCATCAATCTCATTCTTACTTTTAGAAAAAATTGCCCAGAGAGTTATACCCGAACCTGTTGAAAGTGTATTTGAATATTCATGAGTTATAGAGACTGGAACGCCATAAGAAGCTAAAACATGTTTTGCTGCTTTTGCTTGCCTTTCTGCAACCTGTTGTTTATCCAAATCCGATGAAGCATGAGAAATTCCTTTAATAGATATTAAACTATGCTGGGAATCAAGTTGAATTTTAGGACCATTTTCTTTTAAATTGTTAAAAGACACAGCGTCATTCTTTAATGTAAATTTAGGTTTTACAACAATATCTACTTCCCCGCCCCCTTTTGGAAAATAACCCCTCTTAACAATCTTTGATTTAATATCTGCAAACTTCCGAAGATGTGGAAGAAGAACATTCTCAAAATATTCATATGGAGCTGCATACTTTCCACAAGTTCCACCTTTAATTTTCAAATGGACCTTCTTATCAGAAAACATTGCAGGTAAAAGCACCCCTTGCAATAAAAGAGCAATTGAACCTGCAGTGTGGATATCAACACTTATTGTCTTACCTTTTATCTCATGAGGAACAAACCATAGTTGAGTTGATCCTTCAAAATAATAATCGATTTGTGCATCACATAATTTCTGCACCGCCCTGATACAATACATGTGTTGATTTTTCAAACCTGGTTTGGGTCTGTTTAACCTAATATTCTTTACATGAAATTGTTTCTGAGTTATAGCAGACAAAGCTAAAGAAGTCCTTACTATCTGTCCACCTCCTTCCATATACGATCCATCTATTTCAAGCATAGACTCGGTATGTTTTAGGGTTTTATAAATTTTTATCTTAAATTTTAAATAAAGATACGCATTAATAGAAAACATGGAGCAAATAACCTTATTTCATGTTGGCATTGGAATCATCTTCATTGGTATGTTTGTAATAATTTTAAGCACGCTCCAAGGCCAATCAGATTCAAAAGTGTCTTTTGTTGGAATCCTTGGATTCATTCCATTCGGCTTCTCAAACGACAAAAAATTACTAATAATGTCCTTTGGAATACTAGCGATCATAGTTCTTGGTTACTTTCTTTATTTTAGGCAATCTGCTCCATAAAAATGGACATAACAACTTCAGAATTAAAAAAACTAATAGACTCAAAAGAGAAACTCTTTCTAATCGATGTTAGGGGGAAAAACGAATTAGAATATGGAACTATCCCTACTTCAAATAACATACCCCTTCCCGAATTAGGCGAAGCTTTCAACTTAAGCGAAGAAGATTTCAAAAACAAATATGGTTTCAATAAACCCACCAAAACTGAAAAAATAATTTTCTACTGCAGAACTGGAGTAAGGGCTGACATGGCCGTCGAATACCTAAAACAAAAAGGATATGAAAACATCTTCTCCTACAGAGGCAGCGTTAAAGAATGGTCCCAGATTGATGACAATGTTAGTATGTACTAGATTTATAAATTAATTTAGATTACCCTTCTCATGGTCCCACTTTTAGAAGAGACAACTAATCAAGCATGGGAAGAACAGCAAAAAGGTAATTTCTCACTTCCGCCTCATTTAGAAGATAAACCAAACATTAAATACTGGATAGGCAGAATTAGAAGGTCCATTACTGAACCCCCTTATGTAGTTACTGAAGAAGAATATTCAAGAGAAGGTATTAAAAGAAAATTTAGGATTAATATGAGGGTTTTAGATGAACTGATTAGACAAAGAGTATTTAGATTATCCGATCCTGAGGCAGATACTAGCCCAATAGCCAATCTTTCAATTGCTCAATTTATAAGCTGTATTTATGATATAGACATTGAACATGCCTTTGTACATGAAGGTTTTTTCTCTTCTAAAGATCTTAAAAAAATGGATCCTGAAGACAGACTTGATCTAGTCCTTGATTCTTACGTAGGTACAAAAAGATTTGAAGAATTTATACAAAGACAACAGAAGAAATCGAGACTCCATTTGAAACCTGTATTGGACAAACCAGTTAACAGAAAAAAATTGAAAGATCTTGGAATAATTTCCAACCCTAATGATTTTGAATGGTTATATGAAAAAGGGTTTCTTGTTGAAACAAAGAGTGGTTATGAAGCTCAAGCTGTTATGAGACTAGCATCATTTTTACCATTTAAAAAAAGTGCAGGTAATTACGACAGAAGTTGCATTGGAGAGATTGCATTTATTTTTGCAGTAGAAAGACTTTTTCCTTACTGTAGGGAGAATGGCCTAAATCCTTTGGGGCAATATGATATCGGGGAATCCTCTAAAATTCTCGGTCTTGATAAGGGTACTTTAATTAATAAGATTGATAATGGAAATTTACTAGGTATAAAAAAGAAACAAAGGAAACTTTATGGTGTCGACTTAGTTATTTATAGTTTAAAAGAAACTTTCAGAGATGAAATGACTCCTAGGGAAGTTGAAGATCTAACAGGCTGTCGTCCCATTTATGCAGGAGATATTGGTTCAAATCCAGTTGAAGGTGATTATTCTGTAAAGCATGATATCATTCCATTTTTCAACGCAGTTGCCTTAAGCGCAAGGGAAAGTGCAGTTAAAAGGGGTATTCTAGAACTCGAGGAATGTAGTGTACCTTATAATAGATCATATGTAACAATCACTAAAGACGCCCAGAGAAGATATTGTTTATCCAGTCGTAATTATAGATTCGGTAAAGAAGAGATTGATTTTATTAAAGACGAGTTAACCGAAGCAGGAAAGCCAAATAAAAATGGCAGAATAGAATCTAACAGAATGATATTTTGGAAAACCGGTAAGAATATAACTGTTTTTATGCACAGGAGTTCATAAACAGATTATGCTTTCCGATATCTCAACCTCAGCTTCTCCTGTCTTATCAAAACTTTCATTATCATCAACCGATCATTCTCAACATCAACTAAACTCTTCAACTTGTAAGGTTTTGATTTAATTCGAACAATGTAAACATCTAGTCCAAACTCTTCTAATCTTTTCATACACATCAACTGATGTTTCTTGATAGTTTCATGCTCTAACTTAACTTCAACAAAGAAACTTTCATTTTTCTTGTGAACAAAATAATCTGGAATACCTGACCCAACAGTTTGCCGAAGCAAATAAAGTCTCAAACCTAACTGCTTCAACAAAATCTCTTCCAACCTGTCAATTTTCCTTCTAACATTGGGATAAATATCATAATTCATAGAAAACTCCCTTCCAAAAATAGACGTTCCTCTAAATACCTCAAACCCCTCTTTAACAAAATAATTCCTAACTAACTTCTCAGATAGTTTTCTCCGCGATTTGTAAGGGTAGTCCCTTAACTTTAACTCCTGGAGTATCATAGAGTGTGAATTGATTCTCAACAATCTTAACAAAAGGTTGAAACAAATTAGAAACTGCCATTCGAGCTAACCTAACATACTCTACTCGATCATATTTCAACAACTCATCACTATACCGATTGGCAGGAAAAGGAGAATTTTTGTGGGTAATTACATAACGAAGATACTGTCCTGGTTGAGGAGAAAATCCTTTCTTCTTCAACTTATTCAAAACAACAGACTGTGCAACATTTGAACTATACTCCAACTTAGAAATCCCTTTCGTAATAACAATCTCATCTTCAGCCACATCTCCTTTAACAATTCTATTAATAGTATCTTTAACATACTTTATAGAACCCCTCATTCTTTGAACAAACTCTCTAAAATTAGTCGCATTAGCTAACTCATAAATTATCTCGTACTGTAACTTCTTTATTATCTCAGGAGAATCATGCCTCCTTACTTCTATCCCTCTGCATTTAACCTCACCATTATCAAAAACTCCATAGTATCTTGTAGGAACAGGAATCTTAGAATTATTTGTAGAGGGTAAAAAAACAATCCAACGATAAATTCCTTCCATGCTGGTCTGTAACCCAAGCAACGCATAGATGTCATCCATCAATGCTTGAACTTCTTCTTTTTTGATGTTGGCTTTCTTCACCCACAAACTATCTACAATACCATGAAGAACTCGAAAACCATGCTGCTCAGCAATTTTAGAAGATTCAAGTAAAACCTCCCTAGCATATGCTTGTATACTTTGATGACTTTCAATCCTTGCAAACTTACTTTTCTTAAAACCCATATAACCAAAACTACAAACCAAAAGTCCTTTCAAAGCGTCAGCTCTTTCCTTGTGATTTTTCTTCCCAGTAGATTTATAGTAAAGACGCTGTCTAATCAAAGGATCAAGCATCTCTCCCATTATTCCTTTATCTTTTCTACAAATATTAATTCCTAAACCTGGAACTTTATTGTCTCTACAACATTTACAAAACAATGTCTCAGTAGAAATATTGAACTTAACCATTATAGACGGAAACAAACTAATGAAATCAATCTCCGCAACATTGTCGTGATATCCAATCTCAGGTTCATAAGTTAAAGCACCTCTGTCAGCCTCAAACAAATCAAAACCAGACTTCCAAACCTCAACACAAGAAGATTTTCTAGGAATCAAAAAACCTTTTTCCATTGCATAATAAAGCTGTAGATTACTAACACCATACCCAACAGACCTTGCATTCATTCTCTGCAATGTAACCCTACATCTCCTTGCCAATTCAAAAGGATACCACAAACTCCAAGAACCATACAAAGTGCCAGCCCTCTTCATATGTAACCTTCCTCTCAAATAAACTGCATTGAACTTATAGAACATCTGACCATAAGAAAAATACGACTTGCCTTCTATCTTAAAATTGTCCTCACCAAACCTTGAAAATGAAAACTTAGGATCAACTTTCCTGATCTCCCTAAGAAGAAAAGGCAGCTCAACATTACCATCCTCTGTTAAGATCAAGTCAGGATCTACTAAACCAAAATCTCTTACAAATGAAGAAATCTCACTCTTCAAATACTTCCGACCATCGAACTCTATAGAAATCAACTCGGCATTAAGATCCTTCCTCAGTGTATAAGACGTCTCAACAGAAAGTGAACATATTTTCAAGTTAGGAAGGGAATATTCTTGTGCAACAGACTCCCTGGCAACCATAGAAACAACTTTACCACCCTCAACCTTAACTTCAACCTCACAATTTGGAAAAAGATGGTTCTCAAACAGATAATATTCCGCCAACGTAACATCTGAATTAAATATTTCATAAGAATAATTCCCAAACTTCTCAATGTCTCTCACCAACTTACCAATCTTTCCAACAGAAGAAGTAATGCGTAGCACAGTCTTAATCCCCTTCAAAGTCTTCTTCTTCTCAAAAAAAGAATCCAACCCATAAGAACATAGAACCCTCTTCAATTTCAACAACTCCTTGAAAGAAGAATAAACATAAATCCTCGGACTGAAATCTACTTCGATGAAATGGTTTTCTCCATCATACAACCAAGCTAAGAGCTTGCCATCTACCACAAACATATCTATTAATTTCATATTCTCCCAACTACTTTTACTACAAACAAGAATTCCTACTTTTTATACCTCACACCACCATGACCAGTGACTAGTGGAATCGAAACAATTATAAGTTCCTAAAACAATAGTTCCAAATCGAGGTGATCTAATGGTCAAAGAAAGAAATGTTGCTTTTGTGGTGATTTTATCCCTAATTACATTCGGGATCTATATGATATATTGGTTAGTAAGTACAAGCTTAGAATTAAAAGATCTAAAACAAGATGTTCCAACACCTTGGATTCTAGTATTGCTACTAGTACCAATCGTAAACATCGTTGTAGTAATCTACTACATGTGGAAATACTCCAAAGCTGCAGAAAACGCAACTAAAGGAGCACTTAACCAACCTTTGGCATTCGTCCTATTAATCCTACTTGGTTTTGTGGGTGCAGGATACGTCCAAAGTGAGCTCAACAAGCTCAAATAATTTTTTTTATTTTTTTCACAAGTTTTATTAACTTCTAAGATAAGTCAAATAATATGAAAAAAATAATAACCCTAACAATCCTACTATTATTATCCTTAGTAGCTTGCGAAGAAGATCAGAATGGAACGCCAGTAGTGCCAAAAGACAGGTTGTCATCAATTCCTGCTGACATAGTTAAGATCACCCCACAATCTGATCCACTTCCACCCAAATTACATTCAGATGAATTTGAAGAACCAGTTCAAGTACCAATCATTAGCACAGCCGGTGCTGAAGATTCACCTTTCTTCCCAGCTAACAGCGATGATTTCTATTTCTTTTTCACTCCAGACTCAAGTATAGAAGCTCAATATCAACTTACAGATGGTGTCACTGGAATTTGGATGTCAAAAAGAGTTAATGGGGTATTTCAGAAACCTCAAAGAGTTATGTTACAAGATAAAGGAAAGTTAGCTTTAGATGGTTGTCCTTTTGTAAGTGGAAATACTATGTTAGTCTGTTCTGCAAGAGAGGGTTATGCTGGAATACAATGGGTAAGAGCTGATTTCGTTGGAGGAAAATGGACCAATTGGAGAGTAGATAATTTCAAAGAAGAGCACAAAGTTGGAGAACTTCACATTCATGGAGATGAACTTTATTTCCATTCTGATAGGCCAGGAACAAAAGGCGAAACTGACATTTGGGTGTCAAAAAGAGTTGGTGGAGAATGGCAGGAACCAGTTAATATTGAAGTTGTAAACACTGAAAAGGGAGAGGGTATGCCTTACATTTCTGCAAATGGAAATGAATTGTGGTATCATAGTTGGTATCAAGGAGCGCCAGCAATTTTCAGATCAAATAAGGTTAATGGAGAATGGCAGGAACCAGAATTAATTGTTGAAAGATTCGCAGCAGAACCCACTTTTGACACTGATGGAAACCTATACTTCGCCCACCATTTCATCATAGATGGGAAGATTGCCGAAGCAGATATTTATGTAGCCAAAAAGAAATAATATCAAAAATGGTGATTTTCAAGACTTATCTCCCATTTGATTAACTTTTTCTGCAATTTAACCAGATAGATAGAGAATATTATGTTAAGAACGAGCGCTATTACAAATTTCAAATAAAGATTTGATATTGAAAATATGGATAAGAATGGCGTTATCAAAGATAGCGTTAATATATTCCATAAAAACAACCAATATGAATTTGAACTTAGAAAAGATAAGAAATTAGAAGTATATTCCTTCAAAAACCGCTTGTATCCAAAGAGTAAAGTCAATAAAACCAGAGTCATCATAATTGAAAAAGATAAATAATAAGGTGTAGGAGGATATTTATTCAGATACATCTTACGAGACAGTCCCAAAATAAAATAGAGTGCATGAAAAATCACAAATATCCCAATAAACTTAAATGAAATTCTTAATTCTTCTCTAATATTTGGGTGCTTCTTGAAGATACTATGAAAAGAAAAACCAATCAGATAAACAAGACCCCATCCAGTAAAGAAAGACAACACCATTGTAATAAGAGTAAAAGGATTTAAATTTGAAAGGTTATACGTATCTACTCCAGTTCTAGTAAAAAATACTACTGAAACAATAAAAGATACTGTCCAAATTAAAAAAAGATATTTCTTATTAACATTCTCATACAAATATAAGAATACTGGAAAGAATAAACTTAACAGAAGCAACGTAAGGATTATCCACCCTATACCTATCCCTCCAACCATTAGAAAAGATTTCAAGATATAACCCGAAGACAGATCAATCAAAGCAACATCAAATATGTATTTTATAGCCAGATGAATAGAAAAATATAATCCTAGAAAGATCCAAAAAGGTAAAAGTAATCTAGAAATCCTCCTCTTATAAAAACGCATTATATCCTTAAAATTGAACTTTAAGTTATTATGATTCAAATACAACGAGAAAGCAGAACATATAATCAATGTAACAACTGCAAATTGAAGAAGATCTTTCAAATAAAACAACACAAGGACATTAAAAAAATCAGTCAAACCTTTATCATGCAATGATACTACATGAATAGTTATAATAGCAAGAATGGATATTCCTCTTAGATAATCCACAGCCTCGTTTTTATGCTTCATTAACGCATTTTAATAATTTATAATATATTAAGTTTATTGAATTAAATCCCTCTTCAACCTCTCAATCTTCTTCTCCAACTCAATAATAGCAGACCATTGCATAAGCTCATTCGGGTTAAGAGGATTGGCATAAGAAACGGAAGAAATATGTTTCTTTACTTCAGCATAAATATTCTCAAAATACTCTCTATCTTCCTTACGCAAAGACTTCACATATCTTCTAAGTTCCAGAAGCTGCGCCTCCACCTCATACCTAACTGGTTTTACTGTCCTTCCCATCCTAATCTACTCAAAAAAATTATTATTTATACCTCACACCAACATGACCAGTGACTAGTGAATTATATACTGGAGTATATGAAATTTTAAGATCCTAGAAAATATACTATATCCTATGGAAGATAAACATATCGATGAAATAATTAAAGGAGAAGTAGAACCTATAAACTATCAAAAAAAGTTAGTTAATCCTGGTATGGATTGTCCCCTTTCAGAAACTTTCTCAGAAGACCAGATGGAAAAGAGAATTGCATTCTACAGAGACTTAAATGAAATGAGGGAGACCTTAGAAAGAGAGGACAAATTAATCCAAAGAAAATTCATCTTATACGGCTGGCAAGACACCTCTACAGTAAAAGTATTCCTAAGAGAAACAATATCAAGAATTTGTGAGGAATTATTTTACTCAAATTATGAATTATCATTAGACAACATTAATGCAAAAAATGAAGATGGTTCTAAAGACAAAGATCATGGTCATGTAATCCTAACTGTAAAAGCTACAAATCCTGAAATTAAAGCGCTCTTAGGCTACATCAAACCAGGATCCTCTTTCTATGTATACAATGGTGAAGAATCAAAATATGTGAAAGGTGACACGGACGCAACAGAACTAATCATTACAAGAGCCGAAGATAAACTTCAACCACAAAAATTTTGGAGAAGAAGCCAATCTTACATTTACAGAGTAGAAAGGCTGGAATAATTACCGAACCACATTCCTCAAAGATGACTTCAAGGAACCACTAGTCCCAATAATCAATCTACACCCACTTTTATTCTGTAGCAGCTTCAACAACCTCATCATCATATTAGCAACAACCTCTCTTTCCTCTTCATTCTCAACATCATCATTAAAACAATCCATACTTGATATTATAATTGTCGATCTCTCAGACAAAGGTAGTTTTATAAAACTAAACAGCTTATCCCTAAGCTGATAAAACGTAAAAGGCCTACATACTTTGATAGCATGCAACATTCTCCTTGTCCTTGCTGAATCAAGTCTAGATAGATAATAAGGATCAAAAACCTGCAGAGTATCAACTAACCAGATATCTTCATCACTAAAGTGAGTAAAACAATAATCCAACACTGAATTCTTAATAGAGCTCCAGCTACCTCGAACAATAAACGTTTTTTCCATAAAAATTAGAAATAAAACTCATTTTTATACCTCACACAAGGATGGCCAGTGACTAGTGATTTACTAAACTATAGATCACAAAAATAAGTGCCAAAAACATTCCAAAACAACTCTCTCAAGGCATGGAAAACAGTAAAACCACCAAGATGGTGGTTAAAATACTATGAAGCCCATACAAAGGTAAAATAAAATTATTCTGCTCTCCTACATCCAGGCCTTCTCCTGCCAGCAAAACCGGCCCTAACTCTTCTTGGTCGGGAGTCATCTATTCGTGCATCATCTCCCTTACATTTTCCTAATCCCCTACCAGTTCTTTTTCCCTTTCCTTCTGGCCCTGTTCCGTCAAAATTTGGCATTTATACCCCTCCAATTATTTTTATTGCTTTTCCATTAACTAATGCATCTGTAATTTTTTCTCTTGCCCCACTTAACGTCCTCTGAAATGTTGATTGGTGTATTTTCATTTGTTTTGCAGCTTCTTCCTGACTTAATTTTTGAATATTCGACAGCCTCAATGCTTCCAACTCATCTAACCTAATTTCCACTTGTTTTAACCTACTTAAAGGAACAGCCCTTGGCTTGAAATAAGTAACATCGGGCTCAAAATCCACTTCTCTCCTCTTTCTAGGTCTTACCATTATGCATTATAATGCATAACTACTTATAAAGATTTCGGTTAAACAATTAAAAAAAAGAAAAAAATTATCCCAGACAAGACCAGGATGCTCCCAAATTAAAAATCTCAATTATAACCCAGACGGACAATGCAAGCCATACTACTACTATCAACCAGGCTTTCTTCAATGCTTTTCTGTCTTTTAGCAACTTGCCCATCATAGATTTCATTTCCTTAGCATAAGCGGAATAACTAGCTACAACCAATAACATCACAAAAGCAATGACTGCAAAGATCTGAACAATAGATAATTCAGCTAACAGATAATATAATACTAGCCCAGCCAATATCAAACCAACAATCATTGTTAAAACAGGTCTATTAAAAACAACATCAGGAACTTTCTTCCAAGCTTTTGGCTTAATCAACAAAATAATTATCTTAATTATGCCTATAGCGGCAACTAATAATGCAATAATTTCAATCGGACTCATAATATCACCTCTTTTTCCACTTATTAGCGCCCGGCTTTTTAAACATTTATCAAAATCAATATAGAAACATTTATAAACTAAGCTTATTTAGGAAAGGTAAATTATTCATTTCAGTTAATAAAAAATTATTAATAAGTTTAGTAAGTTAAGTTAGGGAAGTAAGTTCATTTAGTTTACTTATGTAACTATGGGAAACGTCAACATACAGATACCGGACGAGCTGCACAAGAAAGCAAAGGTCTATTGTGCAGTTGAAGAGATAACTCTAAAGGATTTTATCATTAAGTTGCTAGATGAGAAGTTAAAAAAGAAATAAAAAAATGAGGTGTGTGGATCAAAGGGGACTGAGTATAATTATATTAGTCACCATGCTATCCTCAAGCATTGTTTATGGTGTTTCTTCTCCAACAAATTACGTTCAACAAGGTTGGAACCTTTTCAGTTTTCCTGCAAATCAAAGTTTTACTTGGTTAGACACAAATGTTTCAAATGGTTCTACTACAAAAAATATTTCTGAAGCTGCTTCTGCCGGTTGGATACAATCATCAATTTATTATTTCGATCAGCAAAGCCAAATTTACAATTTCACTCCAACAGACGATTCAAACATACAAGCTTTCAGGGGTTATTGGTTGTATGCCTTTGATGATGACTTAACTTTAAATTTTCCAATTAGCGCTTGTCAATTAATCAATGAAAGTTGTGATGGATTAGACAATGATTGTGATGGAGAAATTGATGAGGAACTTAATTCTACAGGTCCATTATGTGCATTAACTAGTGGTGTCTGTACTGGTAAAAGGCAGAAATGCGGCGGTGGATCCGGCTGGTTAGCTTGTGATGCGTCCAGTTACCCAGGTAGTTATGAAGCAGATGAATCAACTTGTGACGGCTTAGATAATGATTGTGATGGGAATATTGATGAGGGTTTGACTGGAAGTGCCTGTCCCCAACAAGACGGTGAATGTGTTGGTTCAACAGAAGTTTGCCAGGGAACAGCTGGATGGAAGACTTGTGGTGATTTAGTATTTTCTCAATACAGCGGAGATTATGAACCTACTGAAGTTACTTGTGACGATTTAGATAATGATTGTGATGGTGCTACTGATGAGGATTTGGTTGGAAATTTATGCGCATCGCAAGATGGAGTTTGTGAGGGATCTAGGGCACTATGTACAAGTGGATCGTGGCAGGCATGTGATTATTCAGTTTATTCTGGTGATTATAACGCAACTGAAACGGTATGTGATGGATTAGATAATGATTGTGATGGGAATACTGATGAAGGTTTTGTTGACGCACAAGGATCTGGAACTTATGATACTAATACTACTTGCGGTAATTGTTATACTGACTGCACTCAAATATATGGTAAAGATAATGCAGCAGGAGTATGTAATAACGTAAGTGGGAATTTCACTTGCCAAATGGATTGCGACTCTGGTTATTATGACTTGAATCAAGTTCCAGATGATGGTTGCGAGTTCCAGCTTGATACAAATGCAATTTATGTTTCTGAGACGGATGGAAGTGCTGTTGATAACATCGGTTGCGGAATAGGGCCTTCTGGGATTAACCCTTATTATCCTTGTGCTTCCATTACCTATGCATTAGGTAGAACTAACTCCACCAGATATAAGTTATTAATTGCAAATGGACTATACTCAGAATCGATAACCTTGGTAAAAGGTATAAGTCTATATGGTGGATATAGGCCAGATACATGGGAAAGAAGTGTAGCAAATACACTTACAACAATCAAGGGAACATCTTCCCTAAATGATCATAAATACACAATTTTTGCTGAAAATATCACTAATAGTACTGTAGTAGAGGGTTTTGAAATTCAGGGGCAAACGAATTACGCTGCTGGTAAGAATTCATATGCAATTTATTTAAAAAATGCTCCAAATTTAACAATTTCCA
>JBHPEA010000030.1:0-17431 GCA_042577505.1 Nanobdellota archaeon | reverse complement strand
GCGACTGTTGGTTCTTTGAAATCCTTAACTAATTCAAATGCTTCGTTAACATCCAATATATTATTGAAAGATAATTGTTTACCGTGAAGTTGTTTTGAAAAGCAGACAGAGGCTTCTTTTCTCATTAGTTCACTGTACAATGCTCCAGTTTGGTGTGGATTTTCACCATATCTCATGTCATCTACTTTTTTAAAAGTTAAGTCAAGCACTTCTGGATATTCACCAGGTGTATAGATATTTCTAAAATATTCATTAATTAAAGAATCATATCTTGCCGTGTGAGAGAAAGATTTTACAGCAAGTTTTGCTCTAATATCATCGGATATGCTTGCATCATTTTTTTCTAAAGACTCAACTACAGAATCATAATCTTTAGGATCTACTACAACAGTTGTGAAATTGTAATTTTTTGCTGCCGCTCTAATAAGTGATGGACCTCCAATATCAATGTTTTCAATAACTTCCTTCAATTCAACATCCTTTTTTTGAATGGTCTCTTCGAAAGGATAGAGATTAACAACAACTAAATCAATTGGCAAGATATCATTTTCTTCCATCTCTTTTTGATCAACGTCACGTCTCGCTAAAATACCACCAAAGATTTTTGGGTGGAGTGTCTTAACACGACCAGACATCATTTCGGGAGATTTAGTATACTCTGAGATTTCAGTAACTTCAATGTCGTTCTTCTTCAATAAACGTGCGGTTCCACCAGAAGATATTATTTCAATCTTCAAATCCCTAAGTTTTTTTGCAAATTCAACAACTCCTTCTTTGTTATAAACCGAAATTAGTGCTCTTTGGATTTTCATTCTTTCACCTTCGTGTCGCCGATGTCTATTTTTCCTTCACTATAGTATCTGATAGCTTTAATTATAATACCTTGCTCAACTTTTTGTACTTTTTCTTTAAGAGAGTCGGAGGTTTCTCCAGCTTCTATTGGGACTTCTTCCTGAAATAAGATAGGTCCAGCATCTACTTCTTCTTCAACATAATGAAGTGTTGCTCCAGTAACTTTTTCTCCACCATTGAGAACTTCTTGATGCACATCAAGATCCATACCCCCTGCATATTTGGGTAATAATGATGGATGAATATTGAGAATTTTATTCCTCCATTCGTTTACTAAATAAGGAGTTACAATTCTCATATAACCTATCAAAAAGATAATTTGTACACCATGTTCATTTAGGGCTTTATTAGCTTCCTTATCGAATTCTTCTCTTGATTTGTCTTTAGAATTAATATATAGGTAAGGTATATTGTATTTTTTAGCTTTTTCAACAGCACCACAATTTTCTTTGTTTACAATTAATAATGATATTTCTGCATCTAATGAGCCATCTTCTATTGCGTCGATGATGGCTTGCATATCAGTTGCATTTGTTGATGCAAGAACGCCTATTTTGATCATTTTCACGCATAGGAAAAGAAGATTTTGGTATTTATAAACCTTTTGCCCTCATTAGTTGGGCAGATTGAATGGTGTTTTCTAGTAAACAGGCTATTGTTAGGGGTCCAACTCCACCTGGTACAGGTGTTATATGGGAAGCAACTTTGGAGGCTGATTCAAAGTCAACATCTCCACAGATTTTATCGTTTACTTTGTTAATACCCACATCAATAACAATTGCTCCTTTCTTTATCATTGATCCATTAACAATTTTAGGTTTTCCAGCTGCAACAACTAATATATCTGCTTGTTTTGTAAAATCTTCAAGTGGTTTAGACCTTGAATGACACATTGTTACAGTTGCTCCATTTTGTTGAAGTAATAATGATATTGGTTTCCCAACAATATTAGATCTACCTACAACAACTGCATGTTTTCCAGAAATTTTTTCACCTGTCGATTCAATTAATTTAATTATTCCACGAGGTGTTGAAGGAACTAAACGATTGTCTCCGATCAATAAATTACCCAGGTTGACAGGAGTGAATCCATCAACATCTTTATCTGGATGTATTGAATCAATGACCAATCTTTCGTCAATGTGTTTTGGTAACGGTAATTGAACTAGAATTCCTTGGACTTTCTTATCTTGGTTCAAAATATCAATATGTTCAAGTAATTTTAATTCAGGCACATCTTCAGGAAGTCTAATTACCTGAGAGTTTATACCTACTTCATTGCAAGCTTTCTCTTTTTTGCTGACATATATTTCAGATGCAGGCACTTTTCCAACGATAATAACTGTTAATCCAACCTTGAAATCAAAAAGTCCAATTTTCTTTTTCACATCATTGCGAATTCCTTCTGCAATGGTTTTTCCGTCGATTATTTTTGCCGTCATTTTAACCTATCAAATCCAGGGTATAACGGAAATTGTTTACACATCTCCATTATATCTCCTTTTACCTTGTTTAGTTTTTCATCATCCTGGTGATTGTCTATGACTGTTGCAATTCCTTGAGCAATAACTTTCATTTCGCTTTCTTTCATTCCTCGGGTAGTTACAGCAGGAGTACCTATTCTGACACCAGAAGGATTGAAAGGACTACTAGGTTCGTAAGGAATGGTATTTCTATTGGTACTGATGTTTGCTTTATCTAAAGCAATTTGAATATCCTTTCCTTTTCCAATTAGATCTTTATTTGTTAAGTCAATAACCATAAGGTGATTATCAGTACCATCTGTTACCAGTTTAACTCCCTGTGCCATTAACTCATCAGCCATTGCTTTAGCATTCTTCACAATTTGTTCAGAATATTCTTTGAAATCTGGTTGTAATGCTTCATAGAATGCAACAGCTTTAGCGGCATTCACATGGTCATGAGGGCCCCCCTGCATTCCTGGGAAAACGTTAAAGTCAATTGTTGCTGCAAGATCTTTTTTAGAATCTGGATGATATTTTTCCTTATATCTATCCTCTTGTTTACACATAATTATTGCACCACGTGGACCTCTTAGAGTTTTATGGGTCGTTGTAGTTACAACATCAGCTAATGGAACAGGACTTTCATGTACTCCTGTTGCGCATAATCCAGCGATATGGGCAATATCAGAGAAATGATAACATCCCACCTCGTCGCAAATTTCCTGGAAGGCCTTGAAATCAATCTTTCTTGGGTAAGCTGTAAGGCCAGTAAGAATCATTTTTGGCTTTACTTCTAGGGCTTGTTTTCTAATAGCATCCATATCTAATAAATTAGTTTCTTTGTCAACATTGTATGGATTTACTTTGTAAAGTTTTCCAGAGAAATTAACAGGACTACCATGTGTTAAATGACCGCCGGCATTAAGATCGAGGCCCATGAAAGGGTCTCCAACATTAAGAAGGGAGAAAAAAACTGCCATGTTTGCTGGACTACCGGATAATGATTGGACATTCACGTGATCGCAACCAAAAAGTTTCTTGGCACGTTCTATAGCAAGCTCTTCCATCGGATCGACATAATCTTGACCCCCATAGTAACGTTTTCTAGGATAGCCTTCGGAATATTTATTATTAAAGACAGAACCAATTGCCTGTAAGACTGCTTTAGATACGAAATTTTCAGAAGGAATAAGTTCAATGCCCTCTTGAATTCTCACTAATTCTTTTTGCATTAACTCTGCTATTTGAGGGTCACTCTCCACAATATCTTTCATTGCATCCATTTTAAACCACCCTTTTCGGAGAAAATATACATTTCAGTAGTTTATATACTTTTCTGTACTACCTCTTAATAATTCTCTTCTCGGTAATTATTAAATCTACAGGAACATCATGTGGATCATTTTGTATCTTTTCAACAATTTGGAAATCAAATGCTAATGCAATTATTGGGCAGTTTAGTTTAGGTAAAAATTTATCATAGTAACCCTCACCGAATCCGATTCTGTGACAGTTTTTATCAAAACATACACCTGGGAGGATGATTAGATCTATTTTCTTTATTGGGAATGTAGTATTTTGTTGTGGTTCCAATATTCCATATCTTCCTGGGAGTAGATCCTCAAAACCACTGATTTTTATCGGCATAAGAAGTCTATCACGGATTTTTGGCAATATTACATTCTTTTTTTGTTTTAATAGTTCGTTAATCAGAACATGAGTGTCTACCTCTCCATCAAAGGAGGCGTAAACCATTATATTTTTGAATTTTTTACATCGAGGAAGAAGTTTCTTTGTAACTTTTTTACTATTTGCTAGGATCCACTTTACTGGAAGATTTTTTCTTTTATCTCTAATTGATGTTCTCATAGATTTTTTCATTTTAAGATGGAGTTCATGTGATCTATTCTTTTTTGTATGAGGGTTTTTGTGCCAATATCTTCTCTGTGAAATAATGGACCTTTTATTGCTTTGACAGATTTTTCAGCAAGTTGTTCTGCTTCTTCAATGGAAGGAGCAATACCTACAACACCAATAGCTCTTGATGTGCTTGTATATAAACCATCTTCTCGTTGATCTACAGAGGCAAAATAAATCTTTGTTTCTACAGGAACTTCAGAGAGATCAATTTTCTCATCTTTTTTTGGTATTTCAGGATACCCTTCTGGAACAGCATATTTACATACAGTAGCTTTATTTTCAAATTCGATATTTAATGATTTTAAATTCTCGTCAATGATTGCTTTGCAGATTTCAACAAAATCTGTTTTGAGAATTGGCAGAACATTCATTGCTTCTGGATCACCAAATCGAGCATTATATTCAATAAGTTTTACTCCATTTTTTGTCACAATAAATCCCCCGTACATAACTCCTTTGTAGGGGATTCCTGTTTCTTCCCTTATTGCGTCACAAACTTTTTGAGTTATTTTAAGTCCTTTCTGAACGTGTTCTTCTTTTAAGAAGGGAAGTAAGTGGTCTTCACAGGAGTATGAACCCATACCACCAGTATTTGGTCCTTTATC
This sequence comes from Nanobdellota archaeon, assembly GCA_042577505.1. Taxonomy (GTDB): domain Archaea; phylum Nanobdellota; class Nanobdellia; order Woesearchaeales; family JACQSR01; genus JACQSR01. The sequence goes on along the minus strand of JBHPEA010000030.1, from coordinate 12,588 downwards.
GTCGACAAATGCCCTCTTATGATCTTGAGCAGGGGGGGTTTTTATTACAGTGAAACCATCTGATAGACATTGTAGAGAGAATTCTTCTCCATCCAGTTTCTCTTCAACAACAACTGCTTTGTGAGTTTTTAAGACCTCAAGACAATAGTGATATGCTTCTTCTTTAGTATGGAAGTGGTCTCCTTGAACTCTAACTCCTTTTCCACCAGTTAGACCATCTGGTTTGATAACAATTTCTTCAAGTTCATTCAAATAACCCAGGATATCATCATCTTTGGTGAAGATTTTGAATTTGGGATTACCGTCTATATTGTATTTGTGAAGTAAATTCCGAGTAAAAGATTTTGAAGTTTCTAAAGCTGCTAATTGTTTTTTTGGACCAATACATGGAATTCCTACCGCTTCGAATGCATCGACAATTCCATTGTTTAAAGGATCTTCTGGTCCTATAAAAGCAAATTCGATACTTTCAGATCGTGCAAAATCAACAATTTCTTGAAGATCGTCATAACCACCAATTTTAGTTTTTGAGGAAAGTTTCGCAATTCCTGGATTATTTGCCTTCATAAATGAAAAAAGAATTGGTTTTTGGGGGCTCCTCACAATTGCCTCAGCAATGGCATGTTCCCTTGCTCCGTTCCCTATGAGTAAGATGTTCATATCCTGTTTGTCAAGGGCATCTTTTATTAAATTTTTCGTTTTAATCCGAAAGTTATTTAAATCGATACTCATATTAATTTGCATGCAGCCAAAATATAAAATCACGACGATAGGTTCTCATTCTGCGTTGCAGATACTGAAAGGTGCGAAAGATGAAGGATTTGAGACGATAGTTGTATGTGTAAAAGGCACCGAAGAACCTTATAAATCTTTTAATGTGGCGGATAAAATTATAACAATCGATAATTATAAAGACTTTGAGAAGATAGAACCCACTTTACTGAAGGAAAAAGCCATTCTTATACCACACGCATCGTTTATAGCCTATATGGGTTTTAAAAGAGTTGAAAACTTAAAAGTACCTTATTTTGGTAATAAGAAAATACTCAGATTTGAAGCTGATAGGAATCTTCAAAGGGTTTGGTTAAAGAATTCTGGGATAAATGTACCAAGGATATTCAAGAATTATAAAGATATTGATAGACCAGTCATCGTTAAATTCCATGGAGCCCAAGGGGGTGCTGGGTATTTCATTGCAAAAAACCCAGCTGATTTTAAGCGTAAGATTAAAGAATATTCTGGAAAACAAGATTATGTAATTCAGGAGTATATTGTAGGAGTACCAGTCTATGCACATTATTTTTATTCACCTTTGACTGACGAGCTCGAAATAATTAGTTTTGATAAAAGATACGAAAGCAATGTTGATAGTTTAGGAAGAATATCAGCTAGGGACCAACTTGCCTTAAAGAAGGTTGATCCCTCCTATGTTATCATAGGGAATATGCCCTTAGTTGTTAGGGAATCTTTGCTACCCAATCTTTTTAGGATTGGGAGAAATGTTGTTGAGGAGAGTAAGAAGTTTGCCCCTCCAGGATTATTTGGCCCATTCAGTTTAGAAATGATTATCAGACCTGATACAAAAGTTTTCGTATTTGAGATATCCGCGAGAATAGTAGCTGGAACTAATCCTTATATTAATGGAAGCCCGTATTCATATCTTAAATATAATGAACCAATGTCGACAGGTAGAAGAGTTGCAAGAGAAATTAAGAATGCAATTAAGAAAAAGAGATTGCCTAAAGTATTAGATCCTAATGATAAGTCCTAAAAAAATAAAAGAGGTTTTAGAAGAGTACGAAACAAGCAATGTCACTATAGGTACTCTTGGTGGGCACTCAGCTTTAGATATTTGTAGGGGTGCAAAAAAAGAAGGTTTTAGAACAGTAGTAGTCTGCAAGAAAGGAAGAGAGAAAACTTATACTAAATACTATAATGCTGATGGTGAAAAAGGAGTAGTCGACGAAACAATAGTTCTTAATGAATGGTCAGATTTGATTAAGAAAGATGTCCAAGAAAAACTGCGTGAGATGAACACGATTTTCATTCATAGCAGGTATTTCTGGGTTTATTTTGATTATGAAGATATTGAAAATAAATTTTTAGTTCCTATATTCGGAACGAGAGAGCTTGTTAAGTTTGAAGAAAGAGATGTTCCTAAGAATCAATATTATATTCTTGAGAAAGCAGGGATTAGGATACCAAAAATTTTTGATTCTCCTAAGAAAATAAACAAACTAGCTCTGGTTAAAGTGAATGAAGTTGCAAGAGGTTATGAAAGAGCATTCTTTTTTGCAGCTTCTTATGAAGATTATTTGAAAAAATCAGAAGAATTAATTAAAAATAAAGTTATTATTGAAAAGGACCTAAAGAAGGCGGTGATAGAGGAGTACATTCTTGGGGCACAAATTAACCTTAACTTTTTTTATTCGCCTTTATCAGGAGAGTTAGAGTTAATGGGTACTGACACTCGACGACAAACAAATCTTGACGGTTTGCTGAGGTTGCCAGCAAACGAACAATTAGAGGTATTAAAACATATTAAGCCAAAGATGATTGAAACAGGACACATAGGTGTAACGATGAAGGAATCTTTGCTTGAGAAGGCTTTTGAGATTGGAGAAAAATTTGTTGAAACTATAAAGAAAACTAATTCTCCAGGAATAATTGGACCATTTGCGCTACAGGGAGCAGTATCTACAGCAGCAAGTAAAGAAGAATTTATTATATTTGATGTTTCTATGAGAATTCCTGGATCTCCAGGTACTATGTTCACACCTTATACAGGGTATTTGTATGAAGACACAATGAGTTACGGTGAAAGAATAGCAAAAGAGATCAGAAAAGGATTGGATATGGAACAAATGGAGAAACTGTGCACATGATAGTAATATTAAACTTCGGTGGACAATATTGTCATTTAATTTGTAGACGAGTAAGAGATATGGGTATTCATGCCGAAATTTTGCCCTATTATGTTTCACCAAAGAAAATTAAGGACATGGGGGCACAAGGAATAATCTTTTCCGGTGGACCAGTATCAGTTTATGCAAAGAATGCTCCAATTTGTAATAAGGAGATATTGAATCTGGGTATCCCCATACTGGGAATTTGTTATGGATCACAATTAATTGCCTATTTGTCTGGTGCACACGTATCTCAGATTGATCGAGAATACGGTAAAGCGATATTAAAGAGGATTAAAAAAGGAGAACTTCTTGATGGTGTGATTAAAAAAGAAGTTGTTTGGTACTCTCATGGAGATTCAGTCTCAAAATTACCTGAGGATTTTATTATTACTGGATCTACTGCAGGTTGTGAAGTAGCCGTTCTAGAGAATAAAGTTAAGAGACTATATGGCGTTCAATTTCATCCAGAGGTAACTCATACCCCCATTGGTAATCTAATTTTTAAGAATTTCATATTTAAGATTTGTAAAGCTAGAAAAGACTGGGATGTAGAACATATAGATAAACGATTAATAAGGGAGATTAAGGAAGAAGTAGGAGATAATGCAGTATTAATGGGAATATCTGGTGGAGTTGATTCAACTATTGCTTCTATTTTAGTTCATAAAGCCATTAAAGATAACCTATTTTGCGTGTTTGTAGATCATGGTATGATAAGGGATTATGACCTTACTGATGTTAAGAAAATCTATAAGTCGTTTGGCATAAAGAATTTTTATATAGTAGATGCTTCTAGAACTTTTTTAAAAAGATTGAAAGGAGTTGTTAGTCCGGAAAAGAAGAGGAAAATAATTGGGAAAAGTTTTATAGACGTATTTGAGAGAAAAGCAAAGCAATTAGAACATTTGCATCCTAATATTAAATATCTAGGTCAAGGAACAATTTACCCGGATAGGATAGAATCTGCTCAACCATCAAACGTCTCAAGTAAGATCAAAAGTCATCACAATGTAGCCTTACCAGATAAAATGAAGCTTAAGGTTATTGAACCATTAAAGGAATTTTATAAAGATGAAGTAAGAAAGTTAGGTAAGACATTAGGAATAGATGATGAATTCTTATTTCGACATCCATTTCCTGGACCTGGATTGGCAGTAAGAATTCTTGGAGATATTCGCCCTGACAGGATTGAAATGGTGCGAAAAGCAGATAAGATCTTTTCAGAAGAACTCAAGAAGGCAAAATTATATAGAAAGATTTGGCAAGCATTTCCTGCTTTGATTCCTGTAAAAACTGTTGGAGTCATGGGTGACTCACGGACATATGAATATATCATTACTTTGAGAGCGGTAACTAGTATAGATGCGATGACAGCAGATTGGGCTAGAATACCAGATGACGTCTTAGAAAAAGTTTCTAACAGAATAATTAATGAGATTAAAGGTGTAAATAGGGTATTGTATGATATTTCTCAGAAACCTCCAGCAACTATAGAGTATGAATAAATCTTGAGTATCAATTATCTTTTTCTATTATATAATTCTATTATATAAAAAATTTAAAAAAAATTAAATTAAAGGAAAAGGTATAAGTAATAACCACCAGTACCAACAAACTCCTAGTTTACCAAATGTGACATCATATACTGCACATTCATCAGCTGGTTTGAATGGTGGAATAATTATTCTACGTGGAGGTTTTTCTAGAGGTTCTTCGGGTGTTAGAACTGGAGGTTTAGGTTCTGGAATTTCAATAACTTCTTCTTTTTCAACACATTTATGATCTTCGATGTGATCACAATAAAGTTCTATACAGGATCCCATGTAACAGTATTCGTCATATTTACAGTCGTCATTTTGTTCACAATCAGGACAATCAATTATCTTTAATTTGGTAGTTGAAGATCTGTGTACACTCTTCTTAAATTTCAACGTATAATTACCTGTTTCGTTTAATGTGAACGTAGCAGCTCCAAATCCATTGGTATTAACTGTTTTAACAAGATCATACCAGACCACTTTGTTTCCTTTGTATATTTCGACATCAACATCACCTAGCAATCGACCACTAGACTTAGATGTTGACACCTTAATTTCTTTATTAACACATTGACCTTCTACTAAGAAGTTGATCTTTGAGCTTGATCCTCCACCGGTTACTGCAGCAGTTGTGACTCCTTGCTTAATACTGAAACCAGAGAATGTATTTGTATTATATCTGAAGTAGTCGTTTGCAGTATCCTGTGTTGCACTGCTTGTGATTTCTGTCCACGATCCACTACATGATTCATTTGTGTAATTATAATTGGAACATAGGTAGAGTTCTAAGAGTGCCTCGCTAGTTACGTTTAGATTGTCATAATAAATTGTGATGGTAGCGTTATCGAATGTGAAATTATTATTAACTGCATAAGTTCCAATATCTCCTGAAACTACTGAGGTATTAGTTAGTCCGAACGTTCTATTGTTGTTTGCACTTAAATTTATGTTTCTCAAAATCACATGAAGTCTGTCGGATAGTGTACTGATTTCCAAGTTATAGTTCATATCAGGAACTGAAATAGTTGATGATCCATTAGTTACTGTAACCTGTTTAATGAGCTCCCCATTCTCTGGATTATAGAATGATATAACCGTTGAAGCTGGTACATTAAGATTAATTGTAAAGTTGACTTGGTCAAATACTTCAAAGTAATCCGTTGATGTTCCAATATTATTGTCTGTATCGTTGACTATAAAAGTTACATTATGTCTTCCTGTAATTGGTGCTACATAAGTTTGTTGGGAGTCACAAACGTCGTTTACTTGAACTACAGTAGTGTTGGAAAGGGTTATATTTGCAATACATGTATCGATCTGTACATTATCTGATGCTGTTGCAAAGAAATACACAGATTCTGTTAGATAAGTGATATCTGGAGATACATTTGCTGAAAGAATGGATGGATTTGAAGTATCATTTGCAGTTATAGTTATGTTAATCCTAGTTGATTCAGTGTCATTAACATAAGCTTGGTTGCTTGTCATGTTATAGATTACGAAGAATGTATGTATTGTATTTAATACTCCCGTAGTGTTTACTAACCAAGTAGTCAAGCATTGGTCACCCATTCTTAAGATTGTACAATTTTGTGGATTTTGTGAAGTTGTATAGAATGGTGTTGCACCTACTGTGGTTGAAACTGCGCCCGATTTAGTTGCAGTGCTTAAAGATAGGGTGTCTGTAGTTGATAGGTCTGAGTAAGTTGAATGATTACATTCAATAGTATACGAATAAACACCATTAGAGCTGAAAGTTCTTTCATGTGTATAATAGTTGTAGCTTGTATTGTAGGTCATTAGTGATGAATTTCCGTCGCTGTATTCAATACCACATGATGCATCAGTTACAGTTGTGCCATTCCTTGTATTTTTATAGTCGGCGAAGAAGATAATACCTTGACCAGATATTCTTGTTTGTGAAGCATTAGGCATTCCAACATCGTTTTCATCCCAGATTATCAACCAACCAGTTTCGCTGTTATTAATATTTCCTCCAGCATAAGCTGTGAAGTGGTTAGCTGTGAATTCTATGGAAGAGGAGTCTTGTTTAAATGCAAGGTTTGTGATTTCCCACTTTGAACACTCTAATGTATCATAGTCGAAGTTTTTATCATCACATTTCAATATTGCATTAACATCTCCTTTTTTATTCAATGTTATTGTGGCTTTTTCAATATCTATAGATTTTACAGCTGCAATGCTGGTAGTTATTAATTCATTTTCAGTCCCTTCAATTATTCCCTCGATGTTATCCACATCTTCAATACCTTTGATAATAATCGATTCATCAACTTTAATAATTTCAACGTTAAGTTTAAGATCATCTCTATCTTGTATATTGTAAATCACTTCTTCGATTTCAACATCTGGGATTACCTTTCCAAACTCAAATACTTCCGATTCTTCTCCAATGTGCAGGTTAAATCTCGGGATAACGCCTTCTACTAAATCAACTGTTAGTGTTATATTCTCAAATTGGATTGCAGTTTCTTTAGATAATTTGTATGAAACGTCTCCTTCTATTCTTATTGGGAGTTCATTTTCGTAGTCGTGGAAGAATATTACAATTAATTCGTCATCCGTTATTTGCATACTAGCAAAGTGTGTTTCATAATCGGGTTCATCTTCAATTTTCTCACCGATTTCTTTAGATTCGGTTATCAAAGTGTCTCCCTCTTCATATATCTCTCCATCAATTACCTTACAAACCATTTTAGTTTCACAATCAGCAGACACTGTTTCTTCACATTCTTCTACAGTTTGTTGCTCGCATACTTCATTGCATGTACATTCCTGTTCAACACAAGTTGTTTCTTCTCTACATTCTTGCTCGCATAATTGATCACAGATTGTAACATTGCTTTCTTCGAAAGTAGTGCAAGATTCTTCATCTGTAGTGCAGACTTCTTCACATACTTCTGTTGTCTCGTTAATACAGGATGTTTGTTCACAATTGGTGCAATCATCTTCACAAACTTCTGTTGTAATATTCTCACAAGTAGTAGAGATGGTATCTGTACATACTGTCTCTTCCTCACAATGTTCTGGATCTAATGTAACATTGATTATTCCACACTCTCCTTGTTCACATTCAACTCTGCTCTGGAAAGTGAAAATTTCGTAAAGTTGGGCGACAGTGTTTGCTACTGGTGTTACTAATGTAATGTTTAATAATCCCCATGGAAGGAACCATGCTTGCTCCTGAGTTGCATTATTTTCTGCTCTACAAGTGATAGTTAAATTCCAGTTTCCTGAATCTTGAACTAGGTAAGAAGCATTGTAAATGAAGAAGTCACTAGTGTTGTAGGTGTAGGAAACATTGTCTATATAGCTTGTGTTATCCTCTTGGTTGAATAAATTGAATCTGACATTGCTTATATTATCTCCAGTTGCGGTACAATTAACTCTTATATGTGTAATAGTCATATTATATGTTATGTTTGTACAAGGGTAGTAGTTGGTTGAGTCATTAGAACATTCAACACTGTTTATGGTTGCAATGTTATCAGTAACTAGAATAAGCGATAAATTGAACCACCCTGAGTTGAATTCGAATGATGTTGTTTCTCCATCATCATTTCCTCCTTGTTCATATGTTAATGTATCTCTAGTAACAAAATTTGTTGTTGATCCATTGGATCCTGATGATCCTTGGTGGAATGAATCAATAGAAAAAGAAGAGGTTTCTGCATCGAAAGCATAAGCTAAAGAAACAACTAGTAAAAGCATTCCGATGTTAATTAATAACCTCTTTTTCAATTAAATTACCCTTGTTGTAAACATTCAACAGCTACCATGTTTATTGTTTGGTTTTGAACAAACAATGGAACAGGTTGACATGTTATTGCTTGTTGAACAATCTGTAAAACAGCTTGTTCATAGCCGTATTGTGCTCCCTGTTGGTATATTGTAAGCTGTTCTTGTTGTTTTTTCTCCTGGAATTCCCCGATTACAATATATGATATTGCAACAACTAGCAATACCCCTAATATAATCACGGTTAGTCTCAAGTTTAATCCCTTCATTTTATACAGTCACCTCCAATACAATTTAGTTTGCATTGATTGAGTATGAAACCTTTAGTCCAGTTAGTTATATTTGCATTTAACGTTAGTAATCCAAGTCCTGATGCTATCAAATTGTTGGTATTTAGGTCACAGTTGGAAGATATTGTGCAAGAATCTGAGCAATTGATATTCCAGTCACCTGAAGAAGGACAACCACATGATCTTATGTACAGATCGTTACTCATTTTAGGAGTTCCGTTTCCATATCCATCATGAGGTGTTAATTCTACATTCCAAGTTTCAATTTGGTTTGTATCTTGACTTACCATGAGGTTGGTGTTGTTGGTGTATATTGCATTGATTTGTTCTTCAGATAGGGCTTTATTGAAAATCATGATATCGTCGATGGTTCCGTTAAAGTAAAAGAAGTTACTTGGTATGAAGGTTCTCATTCTTCCAAATGATAAATTTCCTCCTTTGTTCTGAAAAAGACAATCCTTAGAGGTTAAGTATGTACCATTTAAATATATTGAAGAAACATTACTATCGTTTAATGTTAGGCAATAATGATTCCAGCGAGCCCAGAAGCCAGGAGATCTTTGAAGTGATTGTGTGCAAACACTTCCATTTGCTATTCCATATGATAGGACGGTATCATTTCGAATGAAAAGAAAAGTGCGATTGTTAGCTGTTCCTTGGGTTGAAAAAATTGTATTATTAGCAGGATCCGTAGCATTAGCCCAAACACAAATTGTAAAAGATGTGTTGATAAGAATGTCTCCATCAGAAAGAATGATTTCGTCATCTAATCCATCAAAAGTATATGCTCCTCTTCCATCAAAACCAGAACTTGAGCTCCAAGTTGATCCGTTTATGATTCCATTGTTATTGTTTCCAGAGTAATCGAGTGTATCGCTTGTTACATCAGTAGTATTTTCGAAAGGCATGTTAAGAAGTGTAATTAGGTTACCATTTGTATACCAATTGTATAGCCATTTTATTGTTTCACCTTCATATTCCCTTATTGGGGATTGATTATAAGCAGTTAAGTTTGCGTTAGAAGTATTTTCAGGATGATCTGTAGCGTTTAATTTTGGAGTTCCGTGAATCGGAGGATAGTTAGCGATTGCACCTTGGATTGTGATAATGTTTGATTGCTTATCGTTTGCTGTAAGACTTCCATTGTGAGGTGTAACGTTACAATACCAAGTCTCTCCCACGGTTGTTTCGTTATTTACAATTTCTTTTAAACCGTTGTTATAAATTGATCGTATTTGTTCTGGGGAAAGCGAACGGTTGAAGATCATAAGATCATCTACTAAACCATGAAATTGTTGTGAGATGGTAAAACCGCCAACAGTAATAATATGATCAGCATATGAATAATTCTGTACAGTAGTGGAATTAAGTTCTCCATCTAAGTAAATTCGAGTACCGTTGGTTGCTGTACTTACTGCACAAAGATGGTACCATTGATCAACTAAACCTGTAAGTGTAACATCACTGTAGTAGATAGGATCGGTTCCAAACAAACCAGAGTAAAAAGTTAGTTTTGCTTCATTCGCACCTATTCCGAGAGCAAGCTCAGCGACAACAAGGGCTGAATCCCTCATTGAAGCGATTGTTTCGTATTGTAGTGGAGCGGTGTTATTTCCGATGTGGTTAGCCCAAATACACATTGTAATATTCGAGGTATCGAAAATGTCAGGGATGTCATCTTGGTGTCTCCAAATGTATCCTTTAGTTGTGTTATAACATCCCCCTCCATCAGGACCGCACGATTCATTATAGACTAATGACCCACCTACGCCAAAAGACCTATTAAGTTTAAGATCATTGCCAGAAAAATCGTACATTACAGCCGTTTCGGTTCCTGTATGGTTCTCAATTGGCAAGTAAAACGCTGCATATGGTTCATTATCGACAACCCAGCTATAAATGTTTTTGATTACTTGAGTTGATGAGACATTGTGGATTGTAAGGTTTGAATTGGTTGTATTATAATACCAGTCTGTTGTGTTTAGATAAGGTGTGTCTTGGTTTGGTGCTGCGTAAGCGAGTTTTATTAAGAAGATTAGACTAGAAAATAGCAAAAACATTCCAATTACCTTGGATTTTACATGTTTTTTCATGTTACTTAACAGCGTTATTATCATTAATAGTCTCCAATCTATAATGATCTCGAAGTGATTTCCCCTGAATAAAAATGAAAAAATGGGACTTCATTTTATGTCCCATTTTAATCGCAAATCGCTAACTCCGTACCACTACTTCTCTTAATAATGATACAAGATGCATTCTCAGTTATGGTACTCTGAGAGTTGGTAATATTGAATGAACCAACGGAGTGTAATGTTGAGGTAGGTGAGGTTGTGTTGATACCTAAGTAGCTCTCATTTGACAAGGTCATACTTTCTGTTTCTGAACCATTGACATGGAAGTTGATATCACCCGCTACATCACTTGCTGCAATTACAACTCCGGCTGAACTACCACCTTCACCTGAAACAATTGCTCTGCCTTTGTAATGGGCTGCACCATGTGTCGAAGTTAAAGTTCCATATACTGCTTCTGAATCACCACCAGTTATCTCTATTAAAGCTCCAGAAGAACTGCTGGTGTTGGAGTTATTCAATCTTAAGTATATCCTATCATCGATATCTTTCTGAATATCTAAGATTGAGCTTGGACTTGAAGTACCTATACCAACTTTTCCGTCAGATTCAATTCTCATTCTTTCATCAGTGCCACCTGTTGCAAATATGATGTGACCTGAAGAATCTGCTGCTCCAAGTGTGATACCTGCTGAATCAGTTAAGATCATTGAATGGTTTGAAAAGATTGGTAAACCCATCTTTGTGCTTGACCCTAAACCAAAGATTGAAGATTGACCTAGATCGTTGTACGATTCAAAGAATGCTCCAGCGTTTGCTCCTGAATTAGTGTTATTTATTCTAATTCTAGTCTCAGCATTTTGGTCTTTGTCAATGTGTAACATGACTTGTGGGTTTGAGTTGCCGATTCCGACTTTTCCATCAGAGTCAATGATCATCCTTTCTGTGAATGAATCAGTTGTTGTGAAAACAATGTTACCATTTGAAGTTGCTGCTGAGATAGCCACCCCATTTGAAGCTCCTTCGCCACTTCCAGAATTTTGTCCTATAACAACAGCCCTATTTTGAAGTATGTTCAAACTAAAGTTAGAAGAGAGAATACCAAATGTACCTACAGTTCCATTATTATTAACGAAATCTACAGCAGATCCAATCATCCCTGCAGCGTCATTCACATTCGTGACCTCCATCATTGTTATAGTAGATTCATTTGCATCAATTTGGAAAGTATTATCAGGACTTGATGTTCCAATTCCAACTCTGCCATCTTCAGTAAATCTTACATTTTCTGTACCAGCGTTATCATAGAATGACAAATTACCATCCCTTGAATGTATTTCATTTACAGTAATGTTGTCTGCATTTACTGTAACATCATCTAAGTATGAAATTCCAGTTACATTCAAGTCTCCATCAACAGTTAAGTCTCCCATTTCTACATTGCCTAAGTTGGTTGTTCCACCAACGTATAAGTTGTTGGAAATGTTTGCATCTCCTACAACATGTAATGTATGGGTTGGGGAGGTTGTGTTGATACCAAATTGACCTGTCTGATTGATGAATGCTCTTACAGGGTATTGCCCGTAATCTCCTGCTGTAAATGTCATTGACCCATTATCTGCTGCAACTACTAGACCATCAGAGAATCTTTCGCTCATCAGTAAAGCTTTGTTTGTAAATAGTGCTAAGTCTGAGTAATCTTTACCAGCATGTCCAAAGATACCACCGAATTCTTGTCCAGCAGCTGTTCTATACATAGAGATAGCTGAAGAGTTAGTGTTGGTAAATGCCATGGTTAACATATCTGAAGAAGTTCCTTGTATTTCAATGAATTCTTGTGGATCAGATGTTCCAATTCCAATTTTACCATCGGAAAGAATCTTCATTCTTTCGTTTTGAGCATTGTCATAAAATGTTAAGTTTCCTTCCCTTGAATGTATTTCATTTACAGTAATGTTGTCTGCATTTACAGTGACGTTGCTTAGGTAAGAAGTACCAGTTACATTTAGATCTCCAA
>JBHPEA010000029.1:0-17435 GCA_042577505.1 Nanobdellota archaeon | reverse complement strand
GGAGGAAGTGGAGCTTGCGGCGGTACAAATGGAGATGGTGGAAATTCCGGCGGTGGCTCTTTTGCAATATTCATACTAAATGGTGCATCACCAACAATAACTGATAATTCTATTAGAAAAGGAATTGGTGGAAACGGAGGAGACGGTGGAATTGGTGCCTCTGGAGGAATTGGTGGTAGTGGAGCAGACGGAGGTCTTTGTCTAACTGGTAATTGTTTCTGTTTAAGAGGAGCAGGAAATGGTGGAACAGGTGGTGCTGGTGGTGCTGGTGGTGCTGGTGGTGGGGGCTGCGGCGGTGTATCTTATGGAATTTATACTTACAATGTAACTGGAAGTCCCAATTATTGCAGCGGAAATACTATCTTAAGTAGCGGTTCAGCTGGAGCTGCAGGTACTGGTGGTTCTTCTGCAGGTAATTCAGGAAGCAATGGAGCTGTAGGTAATGCTGCAGATTGTCAATATGAATCATAAAAAGAATAATTTAAGACTTGTACTTATGATTTTCATAGTTATAATTTTATCCTCATTTATTTATGCCTACACACCCGACTGGAGCGTTAATCTCATATCCCAAATAGACGGAAGTAATTTTACTGCAACTGGAAGATTTTTCGCTAGTTCTGGTTTTCCTTCAATTGATCAGGCAAATTCTAATGATGCTTTAATGATACAATCTCCATCTTATAGTATTCCAATGTATACAAATGTAACTTCTAATTTGTTAATGGTAGATAATAGGGATGAAATGTCCCCTGGGGATTCCAAGACTTTCGAGATTACACAAAATGCCAGCCAGGAGATGGGTGGAGTCGGTACTGTAAACGAGACATTAACTTGGAGCCTTACAGGTATGTCGCCTAATATGGGCGTTACTTTAGTCGATTATGGGGATAATTCAACAAGAGAAAATATTGTTCAGTCAATTGATTTGCAGCAGAGTTCCAATTATCAATTCGAAGTTACTAATCCACTAGGAGAATTTAGATTTTTTGATCTAATAGTGGTATTGGAAGATATCATCAATGTTTCAGTTGTTAAAGCTACATATAATGTTTCTGTAGATGTTGGAGACACTGTTGAATTTATGATTAACGTTACAAACCTAGATGATATCACCAACCTAACTGACATCATAATCTTTGATGAATTTAATGTATCTCATTTAAATTTTAGTGGCGCAACCGGTTCTCCTGATTTAAGTAATGTTTTGATTGGTGAGATTGAATGGGAAATTAACCTCACTGCTGATACGAGTTATGTTGTTTATGTTAACTTTACTGCTATTAGTGCTGGGAACACTTCCAATGAAGTAATAATTGAGAACTTGTCTCATGATGAATTGGCTAGTGATATTTCTGATGTTGAGATTTTAGAAGAACATGGTGATAATTTAACTTTATCCAAAACTGTTGAAAATGCTTCTGTTGAGAATGGAAGTATAATTACATTCACTCTTAATGTTACAAATGTTGGAGATACTAATGTTACAAATTATTCATTATGGGATAACTATGATGATGTCTATTTAGATTTCATTAATGAGACAAGTATTCCTTATGACGAATATAATGAAAATCTGACTGATGTAGGATGGTTTTTTGATTTAGATGTTGGAAATTCATTTATCGTTCAAATTAACTTTACAGGAATATCTATTGGTAATACTACCAATAATGCTTCAGTGGAGGATGATATAGATGAGGAGATTTTGACTGATGGTATTGATGTTGAGATTTTAGAAAGTCATGGTCCTGAAGAAGAATCAGTAATTATTACAAAGACGACTCTTAACCAATCAGTAGAAGTTGGCGAGGTTGTTCAGTTTAAGATTAATATAACAAACAATGGGTCTGTCAACTTCACAGATGTAGACTATCTATTAGCTGATGATTACAATAATACTTTCTTGAATTTCAGTGGGATTGATGTGGGCTGGCCACCAGAGCTTGTTAATTTTTCTGCAGGGATGATAGACTGGGGATTAAATCTTTCAGTCGGTGAGACCAAAATTTTAATTATCAACTTCACTGCATTGCAGCCAGGAAACACTTCAAATTTCATATTTGTAGAAAACGCAAGTGAGGACGAGCTCGGAAGTGATTTTGCAAATGTGGAGATTATACCACCCGCAGCAGGCATAATAAATCTAACCTTATCAAAGATTGTGGTAAATGGTTCCGTGTATAACGGAAGTAAAATAGCATTCATATTGAACGTAACTAACATTGGAAATGTAAATGTTACAAATTATTCATTATGGGATAACTATGATGATGCCTATTTAGATTTCATTAATGAGACAAGCATACCTTATGACGAATATAGTGCCAATCTGACTGACGTAGGCTGGTTTTTCAATTTAGATGTTGGAAATTCGTTTATTGTTCAAATTAACTTTACTGGAATATCTACTGGCAATACAACCAACAACGCTTCAGTTGAAAATGATACAGATGATGAAATATTAACTGATGTTGTTGGTGTTGAGATTTTGGAAATACCAGCCCCACCCACATATCCTTTGTTTATTGGACCTGTTGTCCACAATGGAACAGATAATTACTATCACGATAATGAAACAATTTATTTCTTCTTTAACGCATCTAGTGTAGGAATAGCAGGAAATGCCACAATTAATTGTTCAAGAATGGGTGACAGTGATGAAGTGCTTGCCCAGAATGTAAGTGGGGATCAAATAAATAATACATTCTATGCAGCAAGCTGTGTAGTGAATTACACTGCATTAAGAGAATTAGACATTCCAACTCCTTGCCCCACCCAGCAATTCACCCCCCTATCAACAGACAATTTCACAATTACTTTAACAAACGGAGGGGGCTACCAAAACACAACTACTTTGGCTGGAGCAGTAATACCTTATAATTTCACTTACTTATCAACAGTCAATCCATTATTTAGATTCACATCAGGATCAACATTATCAACCAACCTACAAGAAGTAGATAACTTCAATGATGTAAATTATATTATTGATGTGGAGATGAACAACACAATTATTGGTGGGGATGGTTCAGGATTCACAAATGCAACACTGTTTAACTTTACTTCTTTGGATATGACCGATACATCAATATTTTACCAATTATCTTTCTTACCTACATTTGTAAGTATCAATATCTCTCAGAATTTCAATGATATTTCATACATTTATGTTAATTCAACTGCCTTGGCTTCATTCAATTCTTCTGCAACTATGACTATGTATAATTTACCATTCATTTCCGACCCAGTGATTACTACAGACACGGGAAGTGTGAATACGACTGTATCTTATGAGAATGGTATATTGGTATTTATTGTCAACCACTTTACACAGTACAATGTTCAAGACAGCACTCCAGCTACGATAAATCTACTTTACCCAACCAATGGATTAACAATAAATGATAGCACTCCTGAAATAAAAATAATATTCAATGGAACAGGATCTCCAGTTGACAACGATTCGATTTCTATAGACATTTCATCTGACAGTATATATGAATACGCCAACATGACTTGTTCATACTACTTAAGTCAAGAAGGACTCTACTGCCTTTTCAACACTTCCGATTTAAGCAACGGACCTTACGACATGACAATCAATGTAACTGATGTTGTTGGAAATGCTTTTACATCGCAAACAACAAATTTCACAATAAATGTACCAATCCCTCAAATAATAAATCTAACCTTATCAAAAACAGTGATAAACGCTTCTGTTGACAACGGAAGTAAAGTTGCTTTCATATTGAATGTAACAAATATTGGTACTGTCAATGTTACAAATTATTCATTATGGGATAACTATGATGATGCCTATTTAGATTTCATTAATGAGACAAGCATACCTTATGACGAATATAGTGCCAATCTGACTGATGTGGGCTGGTTTTTCAATTTAGATGTTGGAAACTCATTTTTCGTTCAAATTAACTTTACTGGAATATCTACTGGCAATACAACCAACAACGCTTCAGTTGAAAATGATACAGATGATGAAATATTAACTGATGTTGTTGGTGTTGAGATCTTGACTCCAACCGAAGAACCAATATTAAACATCTCATTAGTAAAAACAAGACTAACTCAAAATGTATCATTAAATGATACAGTTGAATTCATACTAAACGTTACAAACCTTGGAAATTATAACTGGTCAAATTATATACTCCAAGATGTTTATTCGTCTAGTAAATTAGATTTTAGCAATGCGAATCCTTCTTACACAACATTAAATGAAACTACAGGAGATATTATATGGTCAATCAACCTTCCAATTAATGCATCTTACGTAGTTAATCTAAATCTAACTGCAATTACAGGAGGAAATGCAACTAATTGGTTATTCGCAATGAATGACACTGGTGGCCAAATTGCAGAACATAAACTTAACTTTACCATTGCTGGTCAGCCACCACCCACTCCTCAAAATTTTACAATTGAAAAGACTTCACTATCTCAAAACATCACAATAAGTGATGTTGTAACTTTTGTATTAAATTTCACAAACAACGATAACTTTGATTATAATGGATTTTTTATGTCTGATTTCTATGATAACACATTCCTTGGATTCAGAAACTCAAGCCCAGCTTATGATTCACTTAACGCTTCAGCTGGTGAAATAGTATGGCAAGTCAATGTACCTCAAAACACCTCAAAATTAATATTCGTCGACTTCAATACACTGAATTCAGGAACTACAACCAATGATGTTTATGCACAAGATGACTTAGGTGTTGATATAGGTAATAATAATTCAACAATTAATATTGCAGGGGATCTTGATAATATAACAAGCATAAAGGTATCAAAATATGGAAAGAAAGCACAGTATAATGTATCTGAAATAATTGAATACATAATCAACATAACAAATAATGGTACAGTTAACATTACAAGCTTAATTCTTATTGATGATTATAATACAACAAACAATGCATTGAACTTCTCAGATGCATCTTGTATTCTTACTAACCATGATAATGTTACAAGAGATTTTGAGATAAATGTAACCAATTGTACTCAAACAGTTTTAATTCCAAATATGTCAATAATTGTTTATGTCAACTTCACTTATAGTGGAACTCCTGGTACACCAGTAAATGCAACAAATTATGTGGATGTTTTTGCAAATGATACCAATGGTAATACTACTTTTGAATATGATGAAGGTATAGTAACAATAGTCGATGTTGGTCCAGATTGTGGTGATAATGTTTCAGAACCTCCAGAAGTATGTGACGGGACTGATCTAAATGGACAACAATGTACAGATCATGGATATACAGGTGGCCTGCTTGGATGTGAACCTGGATGTGGAAATTATTCGTTTGTAAATTGTACATCTGGTGGTGGCTGTAGCCAATACACAAACATGAGTGAATGTAGTGTGGGTGGATGTTTCTGGAACGGTCAGAATGAAACAGAGGGAATTTGTGCAAGTAACATGTGCCCTTGTGATACGACCTCAGGGTGTGATCCAGATCCTTATGACTCCCAATGGGATTGTGGGTGTGATTTAGATTGTGGAAGTGGCGGATGCTGGCAATATATTGATTATACCTCTTGTGAA
Source organism: Nanobdellota archaeon (assembly GCA_042577505.1). Classification (GTDB taxonomy): domain Archaea; phylum Nanobdellota; class Nanobdellia; order Woesearchaeales; family JACQSR01; genus JACQSR01. Next base: position 11,857 of record JBHPEA010000029.1, on the reverse strand, counting down.
AATGATACTACTTGTTTATGGAAATATGATTTCGGTGGACAATGTGTTGAAAAGGAATGTTGGGATATTATATTAGAAGATGATTGTATTAATGCATCTAACGCAGGTCTTCCTTGTCAATGGAATTCCCAAGGTTATTATTGTGAGGAATTAGGATGCTGGCAATTCGATAATCAAAATGAAGAGAACTGTTCAAATAATACAATAGGATTAGATTGTGAATGGTACTCTCCATTATGTAATCCAAAGCAAGAAGGTTGTGATGATTTCGATGGTCAAGAAGCAGATTGTATGTCCCACATGTGTGTTTGGGATCCAGCTACTTCAAATTGCAGTACTTCTACCGATGGTCCTGGAGGTCCAGGTGGCGGAGGTCAAAATCCTGGCTGTTGGATCTTCGATCAAAGTCAGAGTGCTTGTGAAAATATTATAGGTTGTACGTGGGGTAGTGCATGCTCAGGTCATGAATCAGACGGTGTTTCTTGTGCAGATATAAATGATAGCACGATGTGTAATAGTATTCCTATGCTTTCAAGCTGTTGTACATGGAGTAATGGAACATGCGCTTCAGCAATAAGCACTAGTTGCTGGGATAATATGCAACCACCACCAACAGGAGCAGATTTCTGTGAAGATTATAATGCTATTAACAACGAATCCATGTGTAATCTTATTGCTGGTTCACCCTGGTATATGCCCTGCTCTTGGGATAATGTCTCTGATAAATGTGGATTTAATGGAGACAACATGTTCTCTGGGGGACCAGGCGACTTTAAAGACTTAAATTCTGAAACTGCATGTGAAGCTGCAGGTGGAGTTTGGAACACAGATTCATACACAGAGGGTGGAGTTGTGTACACAGATTCATGGTGTGAATTAGGATTTGGATTTAGCGCAGCAAGTTGTGATAGTAATTGTTGGGCGTGTGAATTTGAATCAGATGGTAGTGCTTGGCCTAATGCAAGCTCAGCTCAAGTGGCATGTGAAGCTTCTGCCTTAGGATTCTGTCAATATACGACAGATACAAATGCCTTCAATGGATTCGGATGGTGTAACCCACCAATGGAATTCTCTTACGGTGGAGGAGATTGTCAAGTAAATTGCTTTGATTGTCAATTTATGAATGATCCTGAGTTAGAATGTAACAATAGTAATGCAGGTTGTAGATGGTTCAATGATCCAGCAAATGTTACTGGCGGTTGGTGCGATTCAAACAAAATAAGATCTTGTGAACAAGACTGTACAATGTGTGATAATCCAGTTCAATGTTCAACTTATGGTAAAGGTGGGAACAACACATGTACATTTAGTTATACTGATGGATGTAAAGAGGTAGGTTACACAAATGAACTTTGTTGTAACGGCGATGATGATGATGGAGATGGAGATATAGATTGTGAGGATTCTGATTGTAATTCCAATGCAAGATGTGGTGGGGACTTATTAGGTGGATGTCCTGCATTTATGGATAACACAACTTGTAGCGACGATCCTTCTTGTGCTTGGTATGGAGATCTTCAAACAGGTTATTGTGATTTTGCTGGTGCTCAATGCTTCCAATATTCTGATGAGACTGGATGTAATAGTACCGCCGGCTGCAACTGGTTTGGTCAGGGTGGGGATATGTGCGATATTAATAGGACGCTATCCCAAACTTGCTTCCCTTTAAACCAAGGTGCATGTGATAGTAGTCCAAACTGCTTCTGGAACCAGGACCCATATGGTGGTGCATGGTGTGATTATATTGTATTCGAGTGCGTTGTAAATGAAACACTAGGATTAAATCAAAGTAATTGTGAGTCGAATTCAAACTGCAGATGGATTGAAGATCAGTATAACCCTAATGGTGGTTTTTGTGATCCTCTTTGCTTTAGCATTAATAATACAGAATGTGCCTCTGCTTCTCCAACTTGCGAAGTAGTTGGAGGAATGTGTGAACCAGAAATGTCAAGTAAAGATTGTCCAATGTATGATTTCAACAACTCGGCTTGTGCTAACCAAACACATTGTACATGGTTTTCAAATGGACCTGGTATTGACGATGGTATATGTAATGATGTACTTATGTCACAGGGTATTGTTGGAGTTGATATGAACAATCCTCTTACTATTGGTACTGACAGTTGCCCCGAAGTAGGTGTTAATCCAGAGAGCGACATTTGTAGTGCTATGGTAAATGATGGATCAAATTCATTTATAATCGGCATGAAAGTAGTAAATACTTCAACCTCTGCAACGTGTGACGTTAATGGCAGTTTTAGTAAGTACTACTGGTACCTTGACACTGACGATAATACGACAGGGAACTGTAATAACAGTGAGAATACAAAAGTTGGCTTTGAGTTCTTCTTTAAGTACGAAGCATGGAGAAGCGACGGCGACCTGAAGGAATCTAAAGTTGCATACACATGTGTAAATGGCACTTGGGCTCCAACTTGTAAGATTAAATTTAATGTACCACCATCAGACATGATTTGTAACCAATTAAATAATTCAATTGGTGGAATGATCTTTAAACAAGACCTTAAGAAATTTCCTTCATTATATGATCCAAGTGCTCCAATAAGAATCCATCTAACTACTGCAAACCAAACAACAAACAAAACAGATCCCACAGATATATTAGATCCTTGGTACACTCCAGGTTCTGTAGATTTCGTACCAGAATGTTGTACGTGTCCTGGACAAGACCTTGATGGAGACGGATTCGACTCAGATAATGATCCAGATTGTACTGACGTCAAAAGACATGGTTACTGTGTACTCGAACTTGGCCCTGATTGTATTGATGGTGAAGATAACGATGGAAATGGATTTACAGATTGTCAAGATCCAAGTTGCAGATATGATCCAAATTTCTGTTCAACCTACAGTTTCAGTAGCCTTGATCCAAATGATCATATCGCACCACAAATTGTATGTAACGACTATGAGGAATTCCCAGACTCATTCCATATAATTTATTCAACTACTGAACCAGCTAATGCTACTGTTGACTTTTACTTAAGTTCTGATTGCACTGATGGGATTAATCAAACCTTATACGACTTTCAATACTATACCGCTGATCCATACGATGATTATACAATAAACCACGATGTTTGGATAGAAAACCTTGACCTAAATACAACTTATGGATATAGGATACAGGTATGTGATCCTTCATCTTTCTGTGCTGCAACTAGATGTAGAAACTTTACAACTAGTGCAAGTACAAACTCGAGCGATTGTTCAAGCTGCTCTTTCGTAATGGACTTTGATTTCAGTACTCCAAATGGAACTAATGCTACAGATCCTTTAGGCAATCTAGTATTTAGTTGTGATTGGGATAAAGACGGTAACTTTACAGACGATCAAAACGATTTAACATATGGAATCCAAGTAAATTACTCCCAAGCAAAGAATGTAACATGTAAATTTGAAAATCCAAATGCAACCGATCCATGGAGTATTATATTATACGGCCTAGATATTACTGGTTCACCAAGCTCTTTGATATCTAACCTTACAAACGCTTTCCTTGTCAACGAGACAAACACGTCAACATACCTTGGAATGGGTGGTTCGAAATTCCAGGCGATGTTACAAAACTGGGGTATCACCCAATATGACCTACTGATCCCTGTAACAGGAGATAGTTTATATTACTGTGATGAAGACAATTTAACCTCTTGTAAAGATGTTACTGGAGACTGCACCAAGATATCAGGATCAGCAACATTCTCACTTTGGCGCTGCCCAATGGAGTTAGGACTTGGATTCAGTTCATATACCTCAGGCGGAGAAATCTACAACTTAACATTTGAAAACCTAACTGCAACATACCAAGATGTTGGTGTTGATGAGAATGCTACTTACACAATCAATCTGACAAATGAAAACAACGTAACTCGAGTTTACAATATGTCTGTTGACAACGGAACCCTAAATGTCTCTCAGATCAATCTTTCAGCAGGTGAAAGTGAATTAATCAGTTTAGTAGTGTCTGATAACGAAACTGGAGAGATAGAATCAATAGTTTATGCAACTCTTTACAACAATGCAAGTATAATACTCAACTCAACACCCGATATTGGATTAATAGTAACTAATGTAACGCCAGACGAAGATGTAATAAATGTTACCATTGTAAAGAGTTCAGACAATATATCTGTAGATATTGATGACATAATAGAGTTCAAAATAAATGTCACTAACTGGGATGATGTAACAGATCTAACTGATCTTAGCATTCTCGACGAATTTAATACAACATACCTAAATTATAGTAGCGCTACTGGATCACCAGACACAAGCAATGTATCAAATGGTGAAATAATCTGGGACTTCAACTTATCTGCAAGTACAAGCTATGTTGTTTATGTTAACTTCACTGCAATTTTTGACGGAAACACAACCAATGAAGCTTTAGTAGAAAACTCCTCATTGGATGAAATTGCAAATGACAACGCAACTGTTGAAATCTTAGATGAGGGTCACGAGAATTTAACTTTATCCAAGACAGTCGAAAGTGCTTCTGTTGACAATGGAAGCATTGCAACCTTTACTATCAACGTCACTAACACAGGAGATGGTGATGCTGAAAACCATTGGCTTTGGGATATGTATGATGATACCTACTTAGACTTTAATGATGAGGTAAGTGTAAATTATACAGAATACAATGATACTACTAATGAAATCGGTTGGGAATTCAATTTATCTGCAGGAAATTCTTTTGTTATTCAAATCAATTTCACTACAACAGCTGTTGGTAATACCTCTAACAATGCTTCTGTTGAAAACGAGAGTGAAGACGAAATCTTATCAGATACGGCAGATGTGGAAATTCTCGATGCTCACGAAGACGAATTCAATTTAACTATATCAAAAACAGTAGAAAGTTCATCTGTACAAAATGGCGAAATAGTAACATTCACGATTAATGTTACAAATGTAGGCGACATTAATGCCACAGACTATGCAATATTAGACATCTATAATACAACTTACTTAAATTACACCAGTGCAAATGACACTCCTGATGAGATAAATTATAGTGCTGGAGAATTATTCTGGGACTTCAATCTATCAATAGATGACAGTTATGTAGTTATTATTAACTTCACATCATTAACAGTAGGAAATACCACAAACCTTGCTATTGTTGAGAATCTTTCTGAAGTCCAAGTTGCAAACGACACTGACGATGTAGAAATTACGGTTCCAGCAAACAATGTTCCAATAGTTTCGAATGTTATTCTGAACAGCACATCAGGGAATAACTACACAACAGAAAATTTAACTGTATATTTGGATGCAACAGATGGAGATAACGATGATATTAAAAATATCACCAATTGGTATGTTGATGGAAGGAATATAGCAGTATTTAATATGCCTATGGAGGCACACGCTGGTGATGAGACTGCTGAGGTATTGGATTATTCTGGATTTGACCACAATGCATCTGTTGGTAACGGCACATCAGGCACAGAACCAACATGGAATAGTACTGGTGGTGTTGATGGCAAAGGAGCATATGAATTTGATGGAGACGATTATTTATTCATTAACGATAGCGATAATTTAGATCTATTAGATGAAATTTCTGTTGAAGCTTGGATGAAACCTGCAGAAACGGGTCAGAATGATGTAGGAATTGTTGCAAAAGCCTTTTTCGACTACCAATCAGGATCTGGAGATAGTTTGTATGGATTTATTATCTGGTCCAATTCAGCACAGCCAATATTTGATGGAGATAGACTTCACCAAAACTTAAGTGGATGTGATATAAACATTGGTACTCAGGGAGTATGGAGCCATGTTGTAATTACTTACAATACTACTGGAACATATGTATATGTAAATGGTACCTTAGATTGTAGCTCATTTAGAAATACAACTGAATTTACGGGCACTAATACTAGACCCTTAATTATCGGTGGTTATGTAAGTAGGGGACAGTATTCATTCAATGGAACAATTGATGAAGTTATGATCTACAATAGATCACTAACTCAAGAACAAATTATTGCTCGTTATCAACAGCGGGCAGATTTAATCGTCAGTCAAGAAACTGAAGTTAATGAAACTTGGAGGGCTTGTATAACTCCTAATGATGAAACTGAGGATGGTAATGAAGTGTGTAGTAATAATATTACAATATTAGAGACACCAGTTCAACCTGTAGTCAACCTCACCTTATCAAAAACTGTTGTTAATAACTCTGTATATAATGGAAGCAAAATAGTTTTCCTATTAAATGTAACAAACATAGGTGACGTCAATGTCACTGATTACTGGCTTTGGGATGACTATGATGATACTTACCTAGATTTCAATAATGAAACAAGTACAAGTTACACTGAGTACAATGAAACAACAAACGAAATTGGGTGGACTTTCAACTTAACGGTGAATGATTCATATGTTATCGAAATTAACTTTACAGGAATTGCTGTTGGAAATACCACAAACAACGCAACAGTAGAAAACGACTCTGAAATCCAGATATTAACTGATGATGCAGATGTTGAAATCCTTGAAGTACCAGCTGCTCCTCAATACCCTCTCTTCTTAAGCGCTGTAACAGATAACGGAACGGATGATTACTACTCTGACAATGAAACAATTTATTTCTTCTTCAATGCATCCTATGTTGGTACAGCAGGTAATGCAACTATCAACTGTTCAAGAATGGGTGATGATGAAGAGATCTTAGCTTCAAACATTACAGGAGACAAAATAAACAACACACTATTTATGGCAAGTTGTGTAGTTAACTATACTGCTTTACGAGAACTTGGAATCTCAACACCATGTCCAACACAGCAATTCACACCACTATCAACTGATAATTTCACAATTACGCTAACAAATGGAGATAGCTTAACAAATACATCAATACTTTCGGGGGCCGTAATCCCATACAATTTCACTTATCTAGCAACAGATGATCCAACATTTAGATTCACGTCAGGTTCTACTCTTTCAACTAACCTCCAAGAAGTTGACAATTTTGCAGATGTTAATTATATAATCCACGTAGAAATGAACAATACATTAATCGGAGAAAACGGTTCTGATTACACAGATGCAGCCTTATTCAATTTTTCCTCCTTAGATATGACTGACACTTCCATTTTCTATCAATTATCATTCTTACCTTCATTCGTTTATGTAAACATATCTCAGGACTTCAGTGATACTTCTTACATTTATGTGAATTCAACTGCTTTAGCATCTTTCAATTCTTCAGCAAGAATGACTATGTACAACCTACCTTTCATCACCCTACCAAACATAACAACCGATACTGGAAGCGTTAACACAACGGTTTCATATGAAAACAATACATTGGTATTCATAGTAAACCATTTCACACAATATAATGTTCAAGACAGCACTCCTGCAACAATAAATCTCCTTTACCCTACAAATGATCAAACGATAAACGACAGCACACCAGAAGTAAAGATAATATTCAACGGAACAGGATCTCCTGTTGATAACGATTCAATATCAGTAGACATTACTTCAGATGGAATTTACCAATACGCCAACATGACTTGTTCATATTACTTAAGTGCAGAAGGTCTTTACTGTCTCTTCAATACAAGTGAATTAAGTAACGGAGATTATAATATGACAATTAATGTCACAGATATTCCTGGAAACGCCGTTACATCTCAAACAACCAATTTCACAGTTAATGTTCCAGTAGCTCCAGTTGTTAATCTAACCCTATCAAAAACAGCTGTCAATTCCTCTGTACTAAATGGAAGTGGGGTAACTTTCATACTAAACGTTACAAATGTTGGAAGCATAAATGTTACTGATTATGCCTTATGGGATACTTACGAGGATACTTACTTAGATTTCAATAACGAAACAAGCATTAATTACGATGAATACAATGAAACCGAAAATGATATTGGATGGTTCTTCAATTTAACTACTGGAAATTCATACGTCGTTTATTTGAACTTCACAACAGTGTCGGTTGGAAACACAACAAACAATGCTTCTGTTGAGAACGACTCCGAAGATGAGATATTAACCGATACAGCGAATGTTGAAATATTACAACCCGCATCTCAATACACAAACATTACAGTAGTTAAAACAACTATATCCAGCCCAATATTCGACAATCAAACTGCAAGGTTTATGATCAACATTACTAACATAGGAGACACCAACATAACTCTTGAAAATGTAACTGACTATTATAGTGATTCTGAGTTTAATTACTCTGCATCAAGTCCAACTGCAAATGATACAACAAATGGAAATATTGAATGGTATTTGAATGTAGTTTTACAAGGCGGTGAATCAACAGTTGTTTATCTAAACCTAACACCATTAACAAACGGAACATTCACCAACTATGCAAATGTAACAACGGAAGATATCAATGGAAATACTTCTTTCGCTCAGGATAATTCTAACATTATCGTTAATCCAGCAGACGATTTGGACTTCGACACTTACAACACTAGCACAGATTGTGATGACAACAATGCTTCTATCTGGCAGAACATAACTGGATATCCAGACGATGATGGAGATAACTTCGGGAATGGTTCTGATAGCGCAGTATTCTGTACGAATGGTACATTGCCAGTTGGAGAGGTAGTTGATAATACTGACTGTGCTGATGAAAATGCTTCCGTTAATCCCAACGGTACTGAAATTGTAGATGATGGAATTGATTCAAACTGCGATACTAACGAACTCTGTTATGTAGATGCAGATGATGATAACTTTAGACCAAACGCCACTGCAAATGTATCATCCGCAGATCTTGACTGCACAGATAGCGGAGAAGCAATAACTGCAGATCCAACTGGAGATTGTAACGATGCCAATTCATCAATTAATCCAAACGGAACAGAAATACCATACGATGGAATAGATCAAGATTGTAGTGGTCAAGATTTAGCACTTGCAACCAACATAACCATTGAAAAGACTACAATTAGCAGTCCAATTTATGATAACCAAACAGCTAGATTTATGATTAACATTACCAACATTGGAGAGTCTAACATAACTCTTGAAAATGTAACGGACTATTACAGTGATTCTGAGTTTAATTACTCTGCATCAAGTCCAACTGCAAATGATACAACCAATGGAAATATTGAATGGTATTTGAATGTAGTATTAGAAGCAAATGAGTCAACTGTTGTTTACTTGAACTTAACTCCATTAACTAATGGAACATTTACAAACTACGTGAATGTTACAACTGAAGATATCTATGGTAATTCGAGCTTTAGTCTGGATAACTCAAACATCGTTGTTAATCCTGCTGATGATCTAGACTTCGACACTTACAATAATAGTGTAGATTGCGATGACAACAATGCCTCAATATGGCTAAACATAACTGGATATCCTGATGACGATGGAGACTTGTTTGGAAATGGTTCAGAGAGTACAGTCTTCTGTACAAATGGAGCATTACCTCCTGGAGAAGTAGCAGACAATACAGATTGTAACGATGGTAACTTTTCTATAAAACCAAACGGTACTGAAATCTTTGCTGATGGTATAGATTCTGACTGTGACGGTAATGAACAATGCTACTTAGACGCAGATAACGATACATATGGACATATTTCTGCCAATATTACTAGTACAGACTTAGATTGTGCTGATTCAAACGAATCTTCAGTCAATACAGATTGTGATGATAATGATGCAGCTGAATATCCAGGAGTAACTTGGTATGCTGATAGTGATGGAGACTTGTTTGGAAATGCTTCTTCAAGTAGTTCCTGTGATAGGAATTTAGGAAGTGACGTACTAGACAACACTGATTGTATAGACACTAATTCAAGCATTAATCCAAATGGTACTGAAATAGTAAATGATGGAATTGATTCAAACTGCGATACTAACGAACTCTGTTATGTAGATGCAGATGATGATAACTTTAGACCAAACGCCACTGCAAATGTATCATCCGCAGATCTTGACTGCACAGATAGCGGAGAAGCAATAACTGCAGATCCAACTGGAGATTGTAACGATGCCAATTCATCAATTAATCCAAACGGAACAGAAATACCATACGATGGAATAGATCAAGATTGTAGCGGACAAGATCTAGGATTGAATACTAGTGTCAGCATTGTCAAAACTACACTTTCGAGCCCAATCTATGACAACCAAACTGCTCAGTTCAGGATCAACATTACAAATATTGGTCAATCGAATATTACCTTAGAAAATGTAACTGACTATTACTCAACATCAGAGTTTGATTATAGTGCTTCAAGTCCAACTGCTAATGACACTACAGAAGGAAACCTCAAATGGTATTTGGATACTCAACTACAACCAAGCCAATCATTAATTATACTACTAAACTTAACACCAGATGCTAATGGAACCTTCACCAATAATGTAAATGTAACAACCGAAGACCAATATGGTAATTTAAGCACTGGTACAAACAGTTCAAATATCATTGTGAATCCAGCTGATGATTTAGACTTCGACACTTACAACACTAGCACAGATTGTGATGACAACAATGCTTCTATCTGGCAGAACATAACTGGATATCCAGACGATGATGGAGATAACTTCGGGAATGGTTCTGATAGCGCAGTATTCTGTACGAATGGTACATTGCCAGTTGGAGAGGTAGTTGATAATACTGACTGTGATGATGGTAATTCAAGTGTTAATCCAAATGGGACTGAAATACCTTACGATGGAATCGATCAAGATTGTAGCGGTCAAGACTTGGAGCCGGGAACTAATATTACAGTTGTCAAGACAACTTTAGCAAGTCCAATTGCCATAAACGGAACTGCCCGATTTAGAATTAATATAACAAATATCGGAGAATCCAATATTACCCTTGAGAATGTAACTGACTATTACAGTGATTCAGAATTTAATTACTCTGCTTCAAGTCCAACTGCCAACGACACAACTAATGGAAATAATGAATGGAATTTGAACGTGGTATTGGAAGCAAATGAATCAACAGTCATTTACTTGAACTTAACACCTTTGACAAATGGTACATTTACAAACTATGTGAATGTTACAACTGAAGATATCTATGGCAACTTAAGTTTCAGCCAGGATAGTTCTAGTATAACTGTAAATTTAGTTCCTTTAGCATGTGGTGATACAATAACTGAAGATACTACTCTTAATGAGAATATCAGCCATCCAGGAACAGGAGCTTGCATAACTATCAATACTGATAATGTGACATTGGATTGTGCTGGTTATTACATTGATGGTGTGGATGCAGGAGGCAGCTATGGTGTTAAGGTTACTGGAAATAATATTACTGTGAAGAATTGTAATACTATAGACTTCGCTAACGGTATTTATTTCACCAATGGTTTTAATTGCACTGCTTATAACAATACAGCATCAAGTGCTACCCAATCTGGTATCCGAATAGAGTCTGATAATAATACAATTAAGTCAAATAACTTTGTTGATGTAAACGGTGCTTGGTTAGCAGGTGCAGATAATAACCGATTTATCTCTAATCAATTCCCTGCCGGATTTTATTTCGAGACACCATCACATAATAACATTTTCGAAAGTAACACTCTTGGATTAGCCCAAATTGTTAATTCAAATGGAACAATATTGAGAGACCAGCCAATGAGCAGCTATAGTATAGTTAATTCTGGTTTGACTATTGAAGAGACTGGTGTTGGAACAATCGAATTCCTAGAAAATGTAGCCGGCAGTGGTTCTAATTTATCCTCAAATATCACAATTAGCAGTAACAACATATTCATTAATTCTAGTGCTACTGGATTAAATGTAAGTGCAGAAATATGTCCATATGTATCGTTATCTGCGTCTAAGTAGCATTGTTCATTAC
>JBHPEA010000028.1:0-18137 GCA_042577505.1 Nanobdellota archaeon | reverse complement strand
TTCCTTCAATATTGAAAAATCATTGCTGATTCTTTTAACGGCACTAAATAATATCATAGAAGAAACTTGCTGCCTTCCAACCCTTTTTGTTCTTCCCTTATAATTTCTTAATATCATTAAAGATCTTTCCGCACACTGCCTGAATCTTCTTTTCAAAACTTCGCTTTGCTCAATTGCATTCTCAGCAACCTTCCTTAATTCTGAACTTTTCAACAATTTAAACGCAGCCATTGCATCAAACTTTTTCTCACAATGTAAATAAAAACCATTATCACTTATCCCTATCTCAACATCTCTATGTTGAGACCGACCTACAGCAAATGCCATAATTCTTGCTAAACAATCATTAACACGTCTACCAAAAAGTGAATGAAAAACAACGTAATTCATACCTTTTTCATTCATTGTGTGCTCAACAACAATTCTTGTAGATGAAGGAATTGTTGCATATTTGAATTGATCCTTAAAATACCTGTAAATTGCCTCGGCTCCATTACTGTCTACATACAAATATTTGTTGAGATAACCAATAATTTCCTTTTTATCTTTTCCTTGACAAAACTTTTCTCCTAATAACCTTCTAAACCTGCCAATATCTGATGCAAGATCAAAACTCAGAGGCAGCATTTCAGAAAACCAAGAAGGTACAGTTGGAGGTCTGTTAACTGAAGAAGAAACTTGTGCCACCATCCCCCGGGCAAATTTAAACTGATACACACTTCCACCTAGAACAAATACATCTCCAGGCCTTAACCTCTCAAGAAAAGCCTCATCTATAGTTCCAACAAAATGTTCACCGACTTTAACTTTGACTGAACTTTGAGAAGGAATCGTTCCAATATTTGTCATGTAAATCACACGACCCATACTGCCTTTCCTGCCTAACATTCCAGTTTCTTCATCATGATAAATTTTAGCATAAATATGTCTATCCTCAAGGGAAATAAATTTACCAGCAAGATAATCTATAACCTCATTATAATCCCCACGAGAAAGTGTATGATAACAATAGGATCCTTTAACAAACTTAAACAGATCATTAACATGAATCTTTTCTTGTATCACAAATCCATCAATCTGTTGTGCAAGAACATCTAAACAATTTGTAGGAATGTGTATTTTATCGATTTTCTTCTCAACAGCATCTTTTAACAACACGCTGCATTCTACCAAATCATCTCTGTCTAAAACAATAATCCGTCCTTTAGTAACATCATGAAGTTTATGTCCACTACGACCAATCCTTTGTAAAGCACGAGCTACAGACTTTGGACTTCCCAAACATATAACTAGGTCAATATACCCAATATCGATACCTAGTTCTAATGATGTAGAACAAACAACAACTTTCAACTTCCCTTCTTTCAACCTATTTTCAATATCAATTCTTACATCTTTACTCAAACTTCCATGGTGTGCTCCAATCTGCTCTGCATAATTTTTAGGAAATTTCTCTTTCAAATAGTGTACAACTCTCTCAGTTGCACTTCTGGTATTTGTAAAGATTAATGTTGTCTTATGATCCTGAATCAACTTATCCAGAAGTTCATACATCTTACTATGCATAACACCATAGCCCATATCAATTAAATTTGAAACGGGACTTAAAACTTTCAAATCCAATTCCTTGATAAACTGAACATCTACAATCTTACAATCTCTTAATTCTCCTTCAGAATAACCAACAAGATATTTGGCAATCTCCTCTAACGGACTAATTGTTGCACTTAAACCAATTCGTGTTAAATGTGGAGACAATCTTGCAAGCATTTCTATTGACAAAGACAAATGAACTCCACGTTTATTATCAGCAAGTGCGTGAATCTCATCTACTATCATCCATTCAACTTTCTTTAAATGATCAGCAAACTTAATTGAACTAAGTAATATAGCTAAACTCTCCGGTGTGGTAATCAGTATATGCGGCGGTTTCTTCAGCATCGCTGTCCTTTCGCTTGTGGTAGTATCACCTGTCCGCACCCCAACACGAATCCCTAATTTCTTCCCTGCAATTTCCTCTATCTCAGCCAAAGGACCGATAAGATTTTTCCGAATATCATTATTTAATGCCTTAAGTGGAGAAATATAAACACAATAAATCCTATCTTCAAGTATTCCCTTGTCAGAAGAATCAATAAGCTCATTCAAAATAGAAAGAAAACCAGTCAATGTCTTAGTTGCACCTGTTGGAGCGCTAACTAATATATTCTCCCTTGAATGAATTGGCATTACCCCATAAAGCTGGGGGATTGAAAACTCTTTAAATCTATTAAAGAACCACTTCTCCACGAAAGGATGAAGTATTTTCTTTACTTCCTCGGCCTTATTTGGCTTTTCTAGCTTCGAAATCATCCCCCCAAAGAAGCGAACTAGCTTTATAAAACTGAGGTATAATAACAAATCAACATTTAGAACAGTTCAATTTTATGTTATTTAATTCTCGATCAAAAGTCCTCATATCTCTTTTTAACTCAAACACATCTTTTTCTACTCTCTCTAACTTACTCATAGCCCAACCAGCCATATAAATCGCACCCAATACTGGCCCATGCTCTACCCATAATAGGGAATTAATAATACCCAACATTTTCAGAATAATCCATATTGCTAATATAAATAAGCAAACCCAAGCAAGTATATCCCAAAAAGTTCTTTTTCGCATAAACATCTAAGTGTTTTACTAGTTTTTATACCTTTCCAATAGATTTCCGGAGAAGCCCCAATCTTTATTACTCAATTTCCACCCCTTATTTACATGTCAGTCACAATTTACTATTATGAAGACATTGTTACAAATGCTATAGTAGAACTGTTAAAAAAACAAGGTTTCAAACATTTCCAGCCTTTGACAGATAACGATATTATTCTAACACACGAAAAAAAATACGGATTTCCAATAGAAGATGAAAGCGCTGTTCTATTATGGGGTGATGGATATTACCACCAAGTTTCTTTTCACTTCTCCCCAAATAAAAGATATTCAAAAGTATTATATGATGCCCACGATGATTTCGCTATTTATGTAGACAACAGTGAATTTAGTTTAGCTAACCACAATACATTCCTAATTGAAAAAGATCCTTTAGTAGATACAATCGATGTTCTTGGAAGTAATATGAAAACTAGTTTTGAATATGTTGATGAGAGTCAGCAATTTACTAGAACATTCAATAGTACACCATCTCTAGTAATACCTTTTGAAAATAGACACACACATTGTAGTGTTGATTTAGATGTTATAAGAGGTTATCCCTGCAATCCGAGATTTAAAAGTTGTGCACAACGAAGTTCAACAGAAGAAAATGTCACCCAAAGTCTAGACCAATTATTTGACAATAACGACGTATCTAGATTAGACATCGGTGGTCTGGGATTTACACACGTTTACAAAGGCAAAAAGAGAAAAATTAGGAAAGGAACAGAAGTAATAGCCCACATTGTCCACCAGTATATTAACAACAGAACTCAATAGAAACCTTTATAAAACAATATTTATCCCAATACTAAATTGGCTATATAAATAGTCATTCTAACGCCGCAAGGTGTGACAAAAAATGACAAACACATATGATGTAGATCAAACGGATTTGGTAGAAGCTACCGCTAATAGTCTAAAGAATGTTCCAGAAATCAAAGCACCTGATTGGGCTGCTTATGTAAAAACTGGCCACTACAAAGATAGACCTCCAGTTAACCAAGATTGGTGGTACTTTAGAACAGCAGCTATTCTAAGAAGAGTCATGATTCTAGGCCCTGTTGGAGTCTCAAAACTAAGAACAAAGTTCGGTGGGAAGAAAAACAGGGGAGTAAGACCAGAGAAACGTTACAAAGCATCAGGTAACATTATCAGAAAAGTTTTACAACAATTGGAAAAAGCAGAACTAATCAAAAAAGCAGAAAAAGGTAATCATAAAGGCAGAATCATTAGCCCTAAAGGAATTTCACTAATCAACAAAGCCGCTGCAACATTAAGATCACCAAAGAAAGCTGAAACTCCAAAAAATGGATGAACTTGAAAGAATTAGGGAAGAAAAATTAAGAGAAGCTCAAAAGCAACAACAAGAAATCAGTGAACTCCAAAAACAAATCGATCAGATTGAAGCGATTGTTAAAAGAGTTATGACAAAAGAGGCCATTCAAAGATATTCAAACCTTAAGACTGCTCACCCAGAAAAAGCAGTTCAGTTGCTTACCGTTTTAGGACAAGCAATCCAACAAGGTAAGATTGAATCAATCACGGATGAAATGCTCAAAGATATCCTGAGAAAAATGATACCTGAAAAAAGGGAAACAAAAATCAGAAGGGTATAAACATGGCAAGGTTCAAACACACAAGCAGAAAAAAACGATTAGCAAAACATGCACGTCAAACTAAATGGGCTCCTTTCTGGACTGTCCCAAAGATCTATGGTAAAACGAGACGTGTTCATCCTGGTAGACATACTCATAAAAAAAGAAGTTGGAGAAGGGGAAAGACTAAGGCATAATGGCAAAGAAAAAAGAAGAATCAAAGATTGTACTCGAAAGAACTTACAATGTTCCTCTTAGATCTGAATTCCTTAAAATTTCTAGATATAGAAGAGCAAAGAAAGCAGTCACAGCGTTAAAAGAATACGTAGTAAAACATATGAAAAGTAAAGAAGTTAAGATTGGGAAACACGTGAACCATTTAATCTGGAAACATGGAATTAAAAATCCACCTCATCATGTCAAAGTCATTTGTAAAAAGAATTCTGAAGGATTAGTTAATGTAGAAATGGTTGATCCTCCAAAAGAAAAAGTTGTTGAAAAGAAAGTAAGTCATGTTCAAAGAAGTAAAAAAGGAGCAATTGAAGAACAATTAGAAAAGCTACAGAAGCCCAGGGAAGAAAAACAAGAAAAGGCAAAACAAGTTGAGAAAGAAGAGCTGAAAGAATTAAAAGAAAATCCAGTTGAAGAAGAAGAAAAAGTAGTCGAGAAGAAAATCGAAAAACAAGATCACCCACAATCCGCTCCAAAAGGCGAACAGGAGATGTCCGGACCTCAAAATAAATAAGCTTTATATCCTTCTATGTATCCTGACTAAGATGAACCTTCCATTTGAGAAAATAAAGAGAGAACTAATAACAAAAAAAGAATCTAACATTTCTAAATATGGTTGCCCCCCCGAAAAAAGGCCCACAGAAGAATTAATCAAATACGGTGTTATAAATATCGACAAACCAAAAGGCCCCACATCACATCAAGTTTCTGATTTTGTAAAGAGAATTCAAAATTTAAAAAAAGCAGGTCATTCAGGAACATTAGATCCTGGAGTTACAGGTGTATTACCTATTGCCATTGGTGATGCAACCCGTGTAGTTCAAGCACTCTTACCAGCAGGTAAGGAATACGTATGCGTTATGCATTTACACAAAGAAGTTGAAGAACAAATAATAAAAGAAGAATTAATTAAATGGGTAGGGAAGATTATGCAAAAACCTCCTATAAAATCTGCTGTTAGAAGAATCCTGAGGCCAAGAACAATATACTACATTAATTTAATCGAAATTGATGGGCAAGATGTTCTTTTCAAGATAGGTTGCCAAGCAGGAACATACATAAGAAAGTTTTGTCATGATTTTGGAAAGAAATTGGGTGTGGGAGCTAACATGGCACAACTTAGAAGAACAAAAGCAGGACCCTTTAATGAATCGACATTAGTCACATTACAAGATCTTACTGACGCATTCCATTATTACAAAGAAGGAAATGACAAATTCATAAGAAAGGTCATTCAGACTACGGAAAGTGCAATTACCCACATTCCAAAAATCTACATTGTTGATGGGGCTGTTAACTCCCTTACACATGGAAGAGACTTAGCTCTACCAGGAATCGCAAAATACGAAACTAACATCAATAAAGACGACGTAGTAGCAGTCATGACACTTAAAAATGAACTTGTATGCTTAGGCACATCTCAATTATCTTCAGAAGATATGAAAAAAGAAAAAGGAATAGCAGTTAAAGTTGAAAGAGTATTCATGAAAAATAGCGTTTATCCAAGATCTATTTCTTGCTAACAATCTGAGATTGCAATCTTTTACTTTCATTTAGAACAGATAAGAAAACTTCTTCAACAAAACCTTTATCTAAACCATTTTCCTGAGCAATCTTCAACAATTTCTTCATAATCTCAACTTCCCTCTTCTCATCAAAAATTGGAACATTATTTGCTTTTTTATATTCAGCAATCTCAGGAATCAAAGATAATCTCTCAGCTAATGTGGTTATTATGACAGTATCTAGCCTATCAATATGCTTCCTCACTTCATCAATATCTTTTCCACCCATATTACTGAACGAGAGGTTCTCCATATATAAACATTGTGTTTTGAAGAAAAATGCTGAAAAATGCCAAATTAAATAATCATATCCTAGTATACAAAATAGTAATATTTATATACTAGTTCATAAATGTGTATTATTTATAAAAAGAGGTGGAGAAAAATGGAATTTATAGTTCAGAATGCACTACAAAACCCCCAACAAGATGCTTTCCAGGTTGGTCAAGCTAATATAAAGGTAGTAGGAGTCGGAGGCGCGGGTTCTAATATGGTCTCATGGCTATATAAAAAAGGTATCAAAGGTGCTGAAATAGTAGCATGTAATACAGATAAACAACATATTGATATGACATCTTCTGATCATAAATTCCTTATTGGTAAGACAATAACAAGAGGTTTAGGATGTGGAGGCTTCCCGTCAAAAGGAGCTGAAGCAGCAAATGAATCATTATCAGAAATCAAACAGTGCATTCAAAACACAGACATGGTATTTGTATGTGCAGGAATGGGTGGAGGTACAGGAACTGGTGCAGCACCTGTTGTAGCACAAATCGCAAAAGATCAAGGTGCGATTGTCTTAGGAACTGTAACAATGCCATTCAAGATCGAAAGAGCAAGAATTGACAAAGCTGAATTTGGATTACAACAACTAAGATCTGTTTGTGACACCGTAATTGTTATCGACAACAACAGATTGGTAAATATTGCAGGAAACTTACCAGTCCAACAAGCATTTGCAGTAGCTAATGAACTTATTTCCACCATGATAAGAGGTATTGTTGAAACAATCTCAGTCCCATCATTAGTTAACCTTGATTTCGCAGATGTTAAGGCAGTGATGAAAAACGGAGGGGTAGCAGCAATTGGTGTTGGCGCATCAGATACTAATAACAAAGTTACCGAAGCTGTTAACGGGGCGCTGCAAAACCCACTTCTTGACATAAAATATGCTGGTGCTTCAGGAGCACTAATTCACATAGAAGGTGGATCTGATTTAACACTAGATGATGTCAATCAAATTGGAGAAAAAATTACTGAAAACTTAGATCCAGATGCAAACGTTATCTGGGGTGCAAGAGTTAGTGATGAAATGATTGGAAAACTCACAGTCATGACAATAATTACCGGTGTAAAATCTCCATGGATCTTAGGAAAACACGATTCAGAAGAAGAAAAGACAAAAGTCGGAGACGAACTAGGTATAGATATTGTTTAATTTTCTTTTTTTATTTCTTCATCAACTGTAAATAGTCTATTATCTCCACCCACATCAAATAATCCTAATCTAGCTCCAGCATCTAACCATCCATGAGCATAATTTAATGCTGCAAATGCAGTGACTCTATCCCCTTTCTTCTCAAAATATTTAGCATCCTCGTAATATCTTTTCGCCATATCTAAGAAATCTTCACCTTTCTCCTTAAAATCAAGGGTGTGTTTACCAGCCACTAAATTAACTTTCTTAAGAGCTTCACCTGTTAAATCAAAATACTTTTTGATTTTACTTTCGCTTACTTGCATTCTTTGGCATAACCCTCACAACTTCAATGGGTAATACACCTTCTTTATATTCCATTTTTGCTATTTCTACAGGATTAAATCTGATTTTCTCCACTTCTTCGTCTTTAATTTTAATAAGAAATGGAGCTCCCATGGAGATTTGAAGAGCTCTACTACCAATTAATCTAGCCATTTCATATTTTGTGTATGCTTCCATTATAATGTCCCCCTTAGTGTCTTTGTACCTGTAATCGCAATATCAACCATTTTGTTAATATCTTCTACAGTCAAACCCATTTCTCCACCCTTCTGCATTGCACATATATTTCCATCTGCCATTACTGCAACAGTCAAACGAGCGTCAATGGTTTGTTCCTCTTCATGGTCAGGATCAAGTATAAAATGCTCACCTATTTTAGAAACTGTCACTGAGATAGGCTCTTGGTCTAAATCAATTTTCTTCGAAGTCTTTTCCTTATACTCAATTACATCATTTTCGTATTTAGGAAATTTAGTATCTTTCAAAGCAGCTAATGCAGCTAAAGCACATGTATCAAAAAGATTTCCAGCATCATTGATTGTACATATATCAATAACAACCATCCATGCTTTTTCTCCTTCCTCAATTAGCAGTTTGTTGAAATCAATTGCTTTACTTTCCCTAAGACCCCTATCAACAACTCTCGCTAATTCTACAGCTTGTATGCTAGGAGGTCCTGATTCAAAATCTGGAGAGGATAATGGCAATAACTCAACTCCTACCATGATCGAACCCTTATCAGGTGCATCAGGATATGGTTTCATGACTTCTAACTTAACACCAGCAATAACTTCTGTATCACCGATTTTTACTCTTGCAGATCCTTCTGCAGTTTTTGTTACACCATACTCAACTTTAATAGGTTTCCTGTACTCAGTTTGTTTTCTTCCGTCCAATCTAGTATTTGCACCTAAAAGCTTCATTACTTGAGTTTTTAATTCGCTATGCATCGTCAACACCCACCATTTGGTATTTTTTCTTTAGAGCCTTCTTCTGAAGTTCCCCAATTTTTTTACATGCTTTAACACCTAACTTAAGTGCTTCCTTAAGCATATCCTTGTCTACAATACCATCCATTTGTAAAAGAGTTACCTTTTCCATTGTCGGTAAGTAGGCAATTGGAATATCTGATACGATTGCATCATAACTTTCTTCGCTATAATCTAAATCTACAACAATCTTATCATCAACTCTCCCTACTGATACTGCTCCAACAAGATCTTTCATCATCAATCCTGCATCAGCAAGTGCCATTGAAGCTGCACATATACCAGCGCATCTTGAACCTGCTTCAGTTTGAGGAAGTTCAATAAAAACATCAACAACTGAATTTGGATATTCTTCCAAATTTAAAACAGGTTCCAATGAATGTTTGGTAACCATAGAAATTTCCTTAGATCTTCTTGATCCTCCAGGTCTGACTCTCTCACCAGATGATGAGAAAGGCATCATGTTGTAATGACACCTAAGTATTCCTTTAGATGGATCTTGAAGAAATTTTGGATACAAATTTCTCGGACCGTAAACTGCAGCGTAAGCAACAGTATTTCCAAATCTAAACATAGCAGAACCATCTGCTCTTTTTATTATCCCTACTTTAGCCTCAATCGGCCTCATCTCGTCGAATTTTCTTCCATCGACTCGTTTTTCGTATGTCATATAATCACCATTATTCAGCCTTAACTTCTATTTTCTTTCCAGTGGCTTTTTCTAAAAAGTCTTTTACTTTGTTTGTTAGACCAGCTAAATGAGATTCTGATTCAATCATCCTAACTGTTTTTACAGCTAACAATTCAGCATCTGGTTCTCCTTGAATAGAAACTAAACCATTTTGCCCAACTGTTATCCAACAGCCAGTTGCTTGTTTGATCATTGAGATCATAGAACCATGTTTTCCAATAATCCTTGGAACTTTATGGGTATTCACTTCAATGATTCTTCCACCCTTCAATCTCTTCAATCCTGGGCCTTTCATCATCACATCGACTAACATTTGACTTGTTACATTAGAAACCTTACATACAACGTAATCACCGATGTCATAATACTTTCTTAAGTCTGCACCACGAGCAATAAACTCAGATGTAGCTTCCTTAAGAGACAACATCGCTTGATAAGCTGAATTTGTTTCCATTCTCCATCCATTTAAAGTAACATCAAATACCTTACAGATTATAGTGTCTCCTTTCTTTGGTAAATATCTCCCTGACAAAGGTATTAATTTTATAGCTCTGCCATCAATACTTACGAGACCTAATCTCTCTGATATTATTCTTTCCCCTTCCCTGTAAGTTCCCACACCTGGGACATAACCCATTCCCTGTGCTAAAACTTCTCCAGGTACCACAATTTCTTTGTCTTTTACTTTTACGTCAACCATATACTCACCTTATTTTCAGTAATTTGCAATCAGCATTGCCTTGACATGCTTTATTTAATTCATCATAAAAATCTGCTTCTAGTCCACCGCCCATCTCAACAACGGCGTGTAAAGAACCATTAGGTAACCATTCTTCTTTCAATTTTTTTCCAAAAGAATTGATTATTCTCAATGACTTTGGCGCATGAGATGGAGGAACTATAACGTCCACTTCCTTAATAACAAATTTAATTGGAAGAATTGTTTTTAATTTATCTACAATTTCTTTTGCTTGCTTATTGACATCACCAAATTCGTCAATATTTACCTTAGCTTGCTCGAAAGCATTTTCAATTCTTGTCAAAGGGTGTGGCAAATTTGTTTTTGGATCAACACCTTCCCTTCTGATCATTTCTAATATCTGTTTTCTCTTCTGTTCTCTCAAAGATTTTCTATAATCAGCAGTTAATTGAATCTCTCCTTTCAACAGGATCTCTTTAGCAACAACAAGCGGGTCACTTGAAGAGAAAACCTGAGTCATCACATTTTCTGAGGCGTCTACCCCTTTACTTGAATCGGAAAAGATTTTTTGGACCGCTAAGATGTCCCTAATTTCGTTATCCTTCCCTTCTTTAAATGCAATTGCTTTTGGGCAATCTACCAAAATTTCAAAATTTTGACCTGCTTTCTTCAACTTTGCTATCACTGCGTCATCTAAACTTACCATTTTACTTCTTTTTTGCCTTTTTCTCCATTAATTTATCTAATTGGTCGTTTGAAAAAGGTGTAAATTTCTTATCCTTGACTAAGACCCTAGCTGCTTCAATTCTTTCAAGAGAGAAATTCTCTCCAAGAACTTTAACTAAAGCTCTCAATGCTAATTTTAACCCTTCTTCAACCGTTAAAGTTTCTTTAAACTCATTTCTTAGAATTTCTTCAACTTCAATTTCTCCTTCTCCTATTGCTGCAGCTCTGTACTGAAAGTAAATTCCTGTAGGATCTGTCTCAAACAATCTTGGAGTATCACCATCTATTCCAGCTACAATTGTAGATACCCCAAATGGTCTTAGACCACCAGATTGCGTACAAACTTGCTTTAAATCACAAATATCTTTCACGATTGTTGTTGTATCAATCTCAGAATCATATGTAACCCTATGTTGCTGGGCTTTAACTTGAGCTCTTTCAATTAAAACTCTTGCATCAGACAATATACCTGATGCCGTAGCTCCAACATGTTCATCGATTTGAAATATCTTCTCAACAGAATCTACAACTATCAAAGAATCGACAATTCTTTTATCTGCTACTAGTAAAACTCCATCACTGCAAGCCATACCAATTGCAGTTGAACCTTGCCTAACGGTTTTCTTTGCATACTCAACTTGCAATAGTCTACCATCAGGACTAAACATTGTTATTGCTCTATCATAACCCATTAGTTGATGAGGCATTGGTTGCATTTTTTCACCTCTCGTAACCCTCTAGGGGCTCCTCAATATACTTTTTTGCTTTTTTCAATATTCCAGACAAACCTCTTGACCTAAATAAGACTTCTTTACCATTAACTTTTTGTATTAAAGTCAATGCAGCCTTAACTTCATCCACATACCTATTATTTAAGCGTATTAGACCCATCTGGCTCTCAATATCCCAACTATCTTTGATCATCCATGCTCCTGCCTGACCTTTACCTAATGTGCCAATATAACCTACTACAGCAGAATCTACAGCATTCTCAACTTCATAAGCATCGAATTTTGCACTCTCAGAAAGAACTTCAATAGCTAAATATCGCTTTTTTTCCTTCAAACTTGGTAATATTGGTTTTAATTTCCCCTTGCTCATTTCTGCTCATCACAGAGAAAATAGCATTCTTTTCCTCTCGCCACTTCTCTCTCTAGGCTCCAAGAAACTAGGACTGTTTATAAAGGTTACGGAAATAAAAATACTCAAGAAACCAATGAAGCTATAGAACCAGAGCTAACATCTGCAGGCCCAATAATTGCAAGTACTATACTCTCACAGAACTCTCTTATAATTGGATCTTCAATTCCTTCACAAACTTCATGACTTCCCATACTTCTTACTATTCTCTCGATACATTGATAACCCTCATCAATATTACCACCATAGATAAGAGGTAAACAACAATCTTCGATGCATGGTTCTCCTATACCACAATAATCATTTCTACAAGTATTATCCATATCACTTGGATACCAATAATGTTCTAAATATTCATTAGCTAAAACTTCAAACTCATGCTCTTTTTCAACAATAATTAATTTGTTCTCATGAGTCCAGAACCAAATATTTTCTCCTCGTTCCATTTCAGCTATAGTGAAGCCATTATGATTTATCAACTCAAATCCACCAACTTCTTCTAAAATAAGTCCCTCGATATGATCTCTATTTGAATCGATCACAAAAACATCTGTCTGCAATTCTTCATTATCTCTCATTGCATACGCTGCAAGATATGCAGTTATGTCACCAGGATCTTCATCTGAACCAGAGTAATACCAAACAAAAGGTCCAATATCATATTCAGCTAAAATATCTGGATAACTTTCACAATCTTCACAAATCCCAGGAATTTCATTGAATTCTCTCTCACATCTACCATTATAATTACATGTTCCTAAACAATCTGCTTCGCAATTAAATTTATTTTCTGCAGGTTCTTCACACCATCCATCACCACAACATGCTTTTTTAACTCCAGGAATATCTTTACATGTTGATTCCTCAGGACACAATCTATCAAAAGACCATGCTCTTGTTTCCAAGTCGCACCTCATAATCAGAACGTCATCGACGCATCTCTGCTCATTTGGAAAAGCACAGTGAGAAAAACCATCGCATGATGATAAGAATAAACCTAAACCAATCAATACGGAAACTAACATCAACCTCTTTTTCATATCTCTTTTTTCGAACAACTAGTATTTAAATTTATCGCTAAATATAGTCGAGACACATAAAATTATATGTAGAAAAATGTAAATTACTTCGCCTGAATAACTTCGCTAACTTCATTCAATATTTTCTCCATTTCAATTTTTGATTTAGCTTCAAGATTCAACCTAACCTTTGACTCAGTATTGCTTTTACGAACATTGAACCAATACTTGTCAGTTTCAACCTTGATACCATCTAAATGAGAAACCTTACAATCTTTATACTTCTCCTCAATTCTTTTCAAAGCTCCATCTTTATCTTCAACATCAAAATTAGTTTCGGGAATCTTGTGATATTTATGCATTGGTTTAACTAATTCACTCAATTTTCCTTTATTCGAAACTAAACTGAGAATCTTAAGCGCTGCAATAATTCCAGAATCAGTAAAAAAATTATCCCTAAAATAATAATGACCAGATAATTCGCCGGCAAATAGAGCATTTACTTTCCTCATATGTTCTTTGATAAAGGAATGTCCAACTCTAGTCTCTTCACCCTTCCCTTTATACTCATCAATTATCTCCTTTACAATCCAACTACTCCTAAGATCATATATTACAATGTCTCCTTCCTTAATCATCTGCATAGCTAATAAGCAGGTAACAAAGTCGGAAGGTATTGAATTACTTTTTTCATCGACAAAAACAACTCTGTCTCCATCCCCATCAAAAGCAATACCTAAGTTTGCACCTTCTTCCTTAACTTTAGCCTGCAATTCTTTCAAATTATCGGGAATCATTGGATTAGGATCATGATTGGGGTAATTGCCATCTCTTTCAAAGTACATTGGTACATATTCCATAAACAATCTAGAAAATAATCCCTCAATAATAGGTCCCATGACACCATTACCACAATCAACAACAACTTTCAATCCATGAATCTCTTTAACAAATTTTGAAAGATGGTCCATATAATCATCAAATATATCAACTTCCTTTATACTTCCTTTCTCTGATGCTACTTCTTTAAACGATCCTTTAGTATAAATGTCTTCAATCTCCTTCAATCCGCTTACTCCAGAAACTGGAATAGCACCTTCTCTTGTCAATTTAAATCCATTATACTCTTTCGGATTATGTGAGGCAGTTACCATCACCATTGCTTTTCCCTTAAGATGGTTCACACCAAAATAAGACATTGGAGAACTAACTACGCCAATATCTAAAACATTAACACCCATCTCATTCAAGCCCTTGCAAACTGAATTAAAAATCTCATCAGAACTTGTTCGATTATCCCTTCCAACTACTATCTCATTTACATTGAAAAAAGTAGCAATCGCCTTTCCAATCTTATAAGCCTTATCTCCATCCAGTTCATCTGGATATTTTCCTCTTATATCATATGCTTTGAAGATTCCCATTAAATCACTTCTCTAAGATAGAAAATGAATCATATATAAGATTTATGCTTGGGAAAAGTAAACTATATAAATCTCCAATTTATTTCCAATTCATGGTGGATAGGAATCTAGCTCTTGAGTTTGTAAGGGTTACAGAAGCAGCAGCTATGGCCGCCGGCAAGTGGGTGGGCAAAGGAGACAAACACAGCGCTGATAAGGCTGCGACCGAAGCAATGCGTAAACGTTTTAATGTCATCGATATGGATGGTACTATCGTCATTGGTGAAGGTGAAAGAGACGAAGCACCAATGTTGTTCATCGGTGAAAAAGTTGGTTCTAAAAAAGGTCCTGTTTTAGACATTGCTGTTGATCCATTAGAAGGAACAAATCCTACGGCATATGGTGGAAATAATTCAATAGCAGTTATGGCTGCAGGTCCAAAAGGTTCATTATTACACGCTCCTGATACATACATGGACAAAATTGCAGTCGGGCCAGAAGCCGCAGGAGCTGTTGATCTCGATAAATCAGTAAAGGAAAATCTTCAAGCAGTCGCAAAAAAATTACACAAAGATATTGAAGATGTAACCGTAATAATCTTAGATAGGGGCAGACACAAAGACCTAATTGCAGAAGTAAGAAAGGTTGGATGCAGAATCAAACTTATTGGAGATGGTGATATTGCTGGAGCGATAGCAACATGTGATCCAGAATCAGGAATTGATATATTACTTGGAATCGGAGCAGCGCCAGAAGGAGTAATGACTGCATGTGCAATGAAATGCTTTGGAGGACATTTCCAAGGTAGACTAAAACTCAGAAACGATGAAGAAAAGGAACGTGCAAAAAAGATGGGTATTAAAAATCCCGATAAAAAATTAGAAATTGACGACTTAGCAAACTCTGACAGAGTTATGTTTGCTGCTACAGGAGTCACTGATGGTCCTTTCTTAAAAGGAGTTAGATTTACCGATTGTGGAGTTAATACTCATTCTGTTGTAATGAGGTCAAAAACTAAAACTATTAGATATATAGAAACAATTCACAATGAACATATTGAAGAAAGTTGTAAAAGAGGTTGAGAAAATGACAAAAACTACTGAAAAAGATATCGTTGTTCCTGCAGACGTACCGGAAGATAAAAAACAAGAGTATATTAGTAATTATCTAAATGCGACTCGTAACACTGGCAACCTGATGTTGTTTGCTGGAGACCAAAAAATTGAACATCTTAACAAAGATTTCTATGGTGAGGGTATTTCTGAAGATGACGCAGATCCAGAACATCTATTCAAGATTGCATCTCAATCTACAATTGGTGTCTTTGCATCCCAACTTGGGATGATTGCAAGGTATGGTTCAAAATACAAAGATATCCAATACATCGTTAAAATAAACTCAAAATCCAATTTAAGTAAAGAAGATGATCCAAATAGCTCATCCTTAGTCGATTTAGACGATATTATAAAACTAAAAGAAAATGGTATAAAAATTTTAGGTGTGGGCTTTACAGTATATGTTGGTTCAAAATATGAAAATGAAATGCTAGCCGCAGCTGGTAGACTTGCAACAAGAGCTCACCAAAATGGTTTACTTGCAATTTTTTGGATGTATCCAAGAGGAAAATCTGTTAGTGATGAGAAAGATCCAAATGTTGTCGCAGGTGCAGCGGGTGTTGGGTGTTGTTTAGGTGCAGATTTTGTTAAAGTCAATTATCCAAAAGTAAAAAGTGGTTCTCAAGCAGATGCATTAAAAATCGCTGTTAATGCAGCTGGCCTTACAAAAGTAATAACTGCAGGAGGATCTAGTAAACCAATTAAGGAATTTCTTCAAGAAACCTGGGACCAAATTAATGTAGCTGGAGCAAAGGGAAATGCCACTGGTAGAAACATCCATCAAAAGGATCTTGATCAAGCAACTAATATGTGTAACGCAATTTCCGCAATAACTTTGGGTGGAAAAGATGTAGATTTCGCTAACAAAGTATTCGAAGGTAAAGAAAAATTCGATCTATAGGAGGGATTTGAAATGGATAAAATAAAAGTTGGAATTTTTGGCTATGGTACTATAGGTAAGAGAGTTGCAGATGCAGTTCTTCTACAAGATGATATGGAATTAGCTGGAGTTACAGGTAATAGCTATAACTACCGAATCGAAGCCGCTAATGAAAAGAAACTTCCAATATTCAAAGCAGGAGAAGGTGATGAGCTAGAATCAAATGGTATTAGTTGTCAGGGTAATGTTCAAGATTTTCTTAATGCTTGTGATATTGTTGTAGATTGTACACCAAAGAAAATTGGAATGGAACACAAAGAAAAATATTATATTCCAAACAAGAAGAAAGCGATTTTCCAAGGAGGAGAGAAACCAACAGTAGGAGACATAAGTTTCGTTGCTCAATGTAATTACAAAGATGCTATAAACAAAGATTATATTAGGGTAGTTAGTTGTAATACAACAGGTCTTTGTCGTGCATTACAAACAGTAGATCAACTTTGTGGTGTGGATATGGTTCATGCTACAATGATTAGAAGGGGTGCAGATCCTTGGGATATTAGACATGGACCCATTAACGCAATTGTACCTGTTCTAGAAATGCCCTCTCACCATGGACCAGATGTAAACACTGTTCTACCAAACATCAAAATTTTTACAACTGCAATTTCAGTATCCACGACTTTGATGCATGCCCATTCGGTTCATGTAAATCTTAAGAAAGAACCAGATATCGATGAATTAATTGAGAGTCTTAAGAATACGACAAGAATTAGGATTGTGCGAAATGCAGAAAAGGTAAGATCAACTGCTGAAATTATGGAACTTGCGAAAGACCTTGGTAGACCAAGAGGAGATATGCCAGAACTTTCATTGTGGCAAGAAGCAATTGGTAATGTTGGTAAGAATCTTTTCTATGTACAAGCTGTGCATCAAGAATCAATAGTTGTCCCTGAAAACATTGACGCTATAAGGGCTGCAATGGGATTTGAGGATGCGCAAGTAAGTATAGATAAGACAAACAAAACATTAAATGTTAAATAAGCTCTGCACCTAGATAAAAAGGTGTTGCTTTCTTTATTTTTACTTTAACTTTTTCCCCCAACGAATGTTTACTCTTCAGTACGACTTCCTTATATGCATAATTTCTTCCAACCATGGTGTTGTCTTTCCCGACTTCATCTATAACAATATCTCCTTCCCATCCTATCCAATTGGAATTCCTTTTCTCAGCATATTTTAGATAAAGCTCAGTCATTCTTCTAGATCTTTCTTTTATAACTTCACCAGATAATTGTTTCATTCTCGCAGCTTTTGTATTTGCCCGAGGAGCAAATTTAGAGATATTCAAAACATCAAATTCAATATCTTCAACTAACTCTTCCTCTGGGAATCCACAGATAATGTCTGTTGAAATGGTAATATCTGGAATCTCCTCCCTGAATTTCTTTACAATTTCTTTAAAATCTCTTACTGAATATTCCCTACTCATCTTTTTTAGGACTTCGTCACTCCCTGATTGAACTGGTATGTGCAAAAACTTATACACTTTAGGATTCTTAAAAATACTAATATAATCATCTAAAATAGGTAAAAGATATTGTGGATTCATCATTCCAACACGAA
>JBHPEA010000027.1:0-19787 GCA_042577505.1 Nanobdellota archaeon | reverse complement strand
ATGAAGGTGAATAATGTAGATTTAAGAGATTGCATCATATACTTCATATTTGTCTGCATCGCTTTCTTTTGCACTTCCATCATTTTACTTGGGTCGTGCTTAAGCTCTTTCATCTCATTCTGGAACTCTTTAATCTCTTCTTTCAGAGACTTCATCAGATTTTGATCAGTCGTAAATTTGTAAATCAGAGTAATTAATGCAGATACAAGAAAAGACAGAATTAACATTATCCATAATGGAGATAATGCTAGTAGTGGGTTAAAAATTGGATCCAATAAAGTTTCGAAGACCATTGTAAAAGTGCAGAATGACTGATTTATAAAATTTCCGCAATCACTCCATAAATTTCCTCATCATAGGATGCATATCCATCATGTGTTGTTGGGCAATCTCTTCGTATAATTTGTATACAATCATAACTGCAAGTAAAATACCTGTTCCTCTACTTAATGCGCCAGTTAAGTCTGCTGTTGCTGCAATTAAACCTACTGTTAAACCGCCCATTACAGTTAAAGGCCAAATGTATCTGTTTAATATTGTCTCAAGTACTCTTTGATCCCTTCTAAAACCAGGTATTTGGAGACCTGATGACATCATCTGTTTAGCTTGGGACCTTGCATCCATTCCTGCAGTCTGCATCCAAAATATACTGAATATTAAAGAACCAACCATGAAAATAAATAAATATCCAAGTGAATGGAATATGTCAACACTTGTTAAAGAACCTGTTATAGCGCCCCTTATGAGATCTACACTATTTGTCCAGGCTACAACACCTGACTCTGGAACTCCATTTGTGCTAAAGGAACCTAATATCGGATAACCCCAGTTCTGAAGCAGCCTTCCCCAAAGTTGAATGTTAGCTAATAGTGCTGCTACTAAGATAACTGGAATATTGGAAGTATAAATGAAACTTAATGGCCACCTTACTCCATGACCCCTGATTCTTCCAAAAGATAAAGGGATTTCAACTTTCATTGCTTGTGCATAAACAACTAATAAGAAAACAAAGACTGTTGCTGCTAGAGCTGCTAATGCCAAGAAAGCTGTGGTAGGATCTCCACGTGCCAGGGCTTGGAATAATTGTGGAATTTTACCTGATGAATAGGTGATACCTTCAAATCCTGTTGGACCTGGAAGCCAATTGAATGCCTGTACAAAAATAGACTGTGAGACTCCTGCAGCAATGAATAATGAGATACCAGAACCAAATCCCCATTTAGATATTACCTCATCCATGAACATGATTAAGATTCCACCAACTATCAGTTGACCAATAAGGATTAATTGGAGTTGGAAGAATATAGGTAGTCCTTGTAAAGCAGGATCTGGAGTTAAACCCCCCATGAATACATAGATTGCTCCTTCAAATACAATGAAGAATAATGCTAGTAGTTTCTGAACTCCTTGGAATGTCTTCTTACCATCTGGACTCGTTAGGTCAAACTTAACTAAACCTGATCCATTTAACAATTGCAAGACAATAGATGCCGTAACTATGGGTCCAATTCCTAGTGATATAATGGAACCAAATGAAGCTCCCAATACAATAGATAGAAATTCAAATTGTTGTAAGTTGTTGTCACTTAATCCAAAAAGAGGCATTAAACCAAGAACAAAGAAAACTACTAATATAATTAGTGTCCATTTCAATTTTTCCTTAAACCCAAGTCTTTTCTGGGTTGGTCCTACGACCTCAGGAAGATTGTTTAGTATCGGTTTCCAAATTGACATTTTTGACAGTTACCTTTCCACCAGCATCTTCGACTGCTTTAATTGCTCTTTCTGAAGCTGCTGACACTGTAATCAATAGTTTTTGACTGATTTTCCCTGATCCAAGTAATTTATTGTAGCCAAGTGGCTCCAAGTCAACGCTAATTTGTCCCTTTTCCTCTTTTGCTTTTTTATCTTTTATCCATTTTACTGCCTTTTGCTCTACTGTAGAGACTGTTATTGGATTAACCTTAACTTTTTGACCATGATATACGAAACCGTGTTTTCCCATATACTTCTTGTTTTTCCAATTGCTTGGTTTATTAGAGTCTGCCCTCTTTCCAGAGCCAGCATTACCCTTACCACCTCTATGACCTGAGCCACGTCTCTTCTTTTTAGAGCCCCACCCATGTGTCATGTTTCCTTTTGTTCTTGAATTTTTCTTTCTTCTATTGATTACCATTTAGATCATCTTTTTTATTAAATCGTTAATCTTTTCTTTACGGTCGCCTAATGCGCCCCCTGTTTTGAATGCTACTTTGATACCTTTTCTTTCAAATCCTCCTTTTGGAGGGTGTAAATTGAAATGGGGCTTAAGTTTTTTTCCGCCAATTTCTAATACTTTGTATTTAATTTTTCCTTGTGAATCTTCTAATCGTCCTTTGAATTCTTTTCCTCTTTTCTCAACTAGTAGTTTTTGTGTTTCGTCATCGATTAATCCCCATGTAACATGGTCTTTCACTTTTTGAATTTGACCCCTTATTGAAGGTGTGTCTTCAACTAGTGAACAGGAATGTTTTCTAAGTAAATGTAAACATTCAAAGGCTTTTATCAAATCCTTTGAAATGTCATGAACTCCTCTAATCCTAATAATAGCGAGAGTATTACTCATTCTTTTCCTCCTTCTCAACTACTTCAGCTCCTTCAACAATACCAAGTGGTTCTTTATGGCTTGAGTGAGTTTTAACTGCCATAAGTTTCTTTAATGTATCATAACAAGCAGATATTAGGTTGTTCTTAGTTTTTGTCTGGCCCTCTGTTTTAGACCATACATCCTTAATTCCTGCTAATGATAGTATTTTTTGACATTCTGGTTCAACAATTAAACCAGTTCCCTTTGGAGCAGGAAGTAAAGTAATTCTTGTTGAACCTACTTTCGATGAAACTGAAAATGGAATTGAGTGATGGCTTTTACAACCACATTCCCAAGATCCACATCCTCTTTTGATCTTGATTATGTTCAATTTTGCATTTCTTAGTGCTTTTTCTCTTGCTGGGACTGTTTCTTTTGCTTTACCATAACCCATACCAATGAAACCCCCTTCGTTCCCCACTATAGCGCATGTTGCAAATTTTGGTTTGTTTCCTTCTTTGGTTTTCTTTTGAGTTTGTTTGAAGACACGGTGTTGACCTCCCCCAAATTTACCCTTTGATTGACCTACCATGAGAAGGTCTGATTTAAGATTAGGAAGTAAAATATCAATAATTTCTGGTTCGACAATTTTCCCACCTTTGTCTAATATAGTATCAATAGTGGTGACTTCGCCTTTTTTTACTTGATTTCCTATTTCAGTTTTTGGTTTCCAACCTTCATGAATTCCCGATACTTTCTCTTCTTTATCTTTCTCTTTGGATCTCTTGATATGCTCAGCTTTTTCTTCTTCCTTTGCTTTTTCTTCTTCCTTTGGTTTTGTTTCTTCTTTAGGTTCTTCACTAGCTTCTTCTACTTTCTCTTCTTTATCTGAGCTTACTGTTTCTTCCTTTTGTTCTTCCTTAGGAACTTCCTGAGGTTCTTCCTTTTGTTCTTCTTCCTTTTCTTGTTCCTTAGGTTCTTCTTTTTCTGTCATGATCATGCACCTAATATTTTCTTTTTAGTTTCTTCAAAGTTTTTTGGGATATCTGAAACATTAACGTTGTTTTTAACGTACGATGAAAATTGTTTATTGAATTTTTCATTATCTTCTTTGAGTTTTGCTCCAAAATCTGATATGTGTGCTCCAGATATTCTTTTTTCATCAGGGAATATTTCTGGAGAGTGTGGAATTTTTATTCCTGCATCGATAACTCCTTTTGTTAGAGCAAATAATCTTGAACCCTTAATTGTTTTTTGAAGTCCTAAGTCTAAGACTACTTCTTCAATTTGTTTTTCTTTTGCTTTCTTTCCGATTAATAAGCCAACTAGATAAGCGCTTGGAACATTTCCGCTTGATCCTTTCCAGTCAAGTTTCTTTAGTTCTGCAGTATTTGCAGATGACACAATTTTATCTCCCTCAGGGAAATATTCAACTACTTGTGCAATAATGTTTTTAAGCGATTTTCTAACTACCAATCTTGGTTTTTTAGACAATAGTAACTTCATCCTCTGCCTATAATTGGTTTTTCCGTTCAATTTCCTTCTAAATGGTAATGATGTCGTTTTCATTTCTTCAACCCACGTTCTTCAATGAATAATTGAATGTGTCTTTTGCTTCTAAAGAAACCGCCTTTCGATTTCCTATATAAATCTCGATAAGTTCTAACTTCGATTTTTCCACTATCTCGCAATTCAGTAATGTAAGCTCTTTGAGCCCTGATTTTTAATCTCCATTCTGTCTTTATGTTTAAACGTGCATTTTGTTTTCCTTTTCTGGAACCATGTCCCTTTCGCTTCCCTTTTGCATATTGGATTTTTCTTTTTCTCGCTCTAACTTTTGATGTAGATTTTTTTGGAATTCTTTTGATAGCTTTATCCTTAATTAGTGAATTAATATCTGACTTGGTTATAGCTTCTTTTACCTCCTCTAATCTTTGAGGATCTAATTTAACTCTCTTCGGTGAACATTTGAGCACCTTTGCTGATAACCTTTTTTGATGACTTAGTTTCATTGTGTGTCCTTCTTAGTAAGCATTTTATCTTTCTGCTTCTTTTCTTCATCTTTTTTCTCTTCTTCAGTTTTGACTTTTTCTGCAAGGTCTTCTTTCTTCTCTTTACCTTTTACTTCCTTCTTTTCTACTTTCTTTTTCTTTTCTTTCTCTTTCTTTTTTGCAGAAAGCCATTCTTCAATTCCTTTTAAGTATTCTTGAGTATCTTTTACATTAATGACTTTGATTTTTTTCGCAACACATTCTTTTATAATTTCAACCCTTCTTTTCTTTCCAATTTTTGACGATAAGATTGCGCCTTGCTTGGTAGTATCTAAACCATCCAAATCTTTTACTGACGATACAACAACGCCATAAATTCCCTTAAGCTGGTATCTAGACTTAACTGGGCTTCCATAACCTGAGGATGGTTTTCTACAATGGCCTTTCAATCTAAGTCTAAGTTTTGAATCCATACCTCTAGGTTTTCTCCATTTACGCTTAAGTCTACCTTTTTTATGAATATCCTGTCTCAAAAAAGTTGGTTTGCTGCTCATTTTATCTGTTTACCATCCTTTTCTATAATATAGATACCATCTTGGAAGATTCTAAGGTCTCTTCCCTTCACTGAAGTAAGTTTTTCAATATCTGCTGAAACTTGTCCACATATTTCCTTTGAAGTTCCTTCGACTACGATTTGATCTCCGTTTAATTTTACTTGAACACCTTCCTTGATTTTCAAAGATCTAGGAAATTTTTCTCCAAGAAAGTTTTTAATTGTGATTTCTCCTTTGTTTATCACTACATTCATTGGGAAGTGGCCTGAACAAACTTTTAACTTGTATACATGACCTTCTGTAACTCCTTTCTGTAAGTTTTTAATATGAGCATTAATTGATCCAATCATCTTCTTTTCATTTTTTGTAGTCCCAATTCCAACAATTGAAATTTTATCTCCTTCAATAGTAATTTTTACATTATTTGCTTTAATGATTTTGGAAACCTCTCCCTTAGGCCCTTTCATTATGAATGTTAATCCATCATAGGAAGCTGTCACTCCTTCGGCTAATTTAATCTCCTCTTTCAGCTCCTTGATTTTTTTCTTTCCCATTTTAGTAGAAGTATGCTATCAGTTTTCCCCCAAAATTCTTTTTCTTTGCTTCTTCATGAGTTAAAAATCCTGATGGTGTTGATACTACTAAAAAACCGAATCCTTTTGCAGGTAAGAACCTTTTCTCAAATTTCTCAAATTCTTCTTTTTTAACTGCAAATCTAGGTTTAATTGCACCACACTTATTCAATTTTCCAAGTAAATTAATTGATAATAATCCTCCCTTAGATTCACTTGATTCTTTATACTCACCGATATATCCCTTATCTTTCATTAGTGTTAATATATTCTTAATTATCTTGGATGAAGGGTAAATTTTGCAAGTTGCGTTTCCCAATTTTTCAGCCATTTCGATTTTTGACATCGCCGCTGCAAGTGTATCGTTCATTGACATTTTTTCACCTAGTTATATTTCTTAAAACCAATTTTTGGTGCAATTTCTCTGAAGCATTGTCTACAAAGGTGGATACCATACTTACTAACGTGTCCCCTAATTCTTCCGCACCTTTTACATTTGTGTAAAGCAATTCCAGTTTTTCTTTTCTTTGGGGAGTTGAATTTCAAAAACTTCTTCAGTTTGAAGGGTTTTGCTTTCAACTGTTTCAATGCTTTTTGATGATCGCTATATGTCATTTTATTCCTCACCTAATGTAACAGCATAATTTTTTTTCATGTGTTCAATTGAGTCTTCTCTTGAAATTCTATGGTTCTTTGGAATTTTTCTTTTCATGTAAGATCTCCTCTTTATTCTAAAACCAGGTCTGCTTAGAGTTACACAAACTTGTAGACCCATGATTCCAATCTTAGGATCATATTTAATCTCAGGAATATCTATATATTCCTTAATACCGAAAGCAATGTTGCCTTGATCATCGAAATTATCTTCAGTCAATTTTCTTCCGTTTGCTTCCAATACTCTTTTTAAAATTTCGATAGCTTTTTGACCCCTTAGAGTCAATTTACATCCAATAGGTAATCCAGGTCTCAATCCCCAGGTAGGGATTCTTTTGTTAGTATAAGTTTTAACAGGATCAATTCCAGTAAGATTCTTAATTAGAGCTGTTCCTTTTTCTAATACGTTAGGATCTTTACCTGCACCTATATTGATTGTCACTTTCTCTATCCTAATTTCTTTCATCTTGTTCATTTTTCATTAAGGTTGATAACTGGTTTATCTTTACCAATAACAATTACATTTTCCTTTATTGTTTCAAAAGCCCCTTTTCCAGGAATATCATAAACAATTTTTTTACCTAATATGTCCTTGATTTTTCCAATATCTCCAACATGGGCTCCTTTCTTTAGGAATATTAACGATTCTTTCGCAAATTCTAGTGTGTCTTTTATTTCGTTTTTAGGAATAGATAATACTAGAGAGTCTCCAACTTTTTGCTTTGGTTTTTCTAAAAGCAAGTTGTTTCCATCACTCAACGTAACTTGGATTTTCTTACCAATTGCTGTTTTGTTGACTATCTTTGTAACTTTGATTAGTTCATTTTTAGATATTGGTTTAACGAATAATTTTCCGCTTTTATTTAATAGGACTCTAAAGTGATGATCTGAAAAAGATAAAACGTCGAATAAACCAACTGGTAATTTGATAGATTTAACAATTTTTCCATTCACTGATACTTTTTTCTCGTGCACTACTTTTCTAGCTTCCTTGGCTGTCTTAACGTTTCCTAGGATATCTCTAAGTAAAACACAAAGGCTGATACTTTCTGAGATTGAATGTGGTCCTGGCTTAGGTCTAGTTAAATATACCTCGCCTTTTCTTTCTATTGGCCAGCTCTTTGGAGCTGAAATACTTTTAATGTGCATTTTTCTTTTCCTCGGTTTTTATCCTTTTTTTATCTTCTAAGATAAGTTCTGTGATCATGAGATTCGATGGTTGGAATGATAGATTTGACTTGGTTCCGTCGATTTTTGACACTTCAAATCCTTCAATGTAAATTTTTGATTTTTTCAAGTCGATATTTCCAACCTTACCAGTTTTGCCTTTCTTACTACCATTCATTATCTTCACTTTATCGCCTTTTCTAAGGGGAATTGCTCTTTTGTTGTGCTTCTTTCTTAATTCGGGTGATAAATGAGCAGAAACGAATTTTTGTTTAGTATGAAGAGGAGCTTTCTTTCTAAATTTGACTTGCTTCCTAGGTTTCTTGCTACTTTTCCATGAAGTTGAAAATTTTCGTTTCATTTTACACCACTATACTTGCGATTTTACCAATTGCTGGATATCTATCTACAATTTCTTTTGCAATAGCTCCTTTGATCATTGTTCCTTTTGGATTTCCTTTGTCGTCCTTTAAGACAACAGCGGCATTATCTTCGAATTTGATTCTTGTACCATCAGGTCTTCTGAATTCTTTCTTTTGTCTTACAACAACTGCAAAAACAACTTGTTTTCTCATCTCTGGTTTTCCCCTTCTAACAGAAGCTAGCACTAAATCGCCAACACCACAAGCTGGTTGTCGGCCCTTTACAGTTTTAGATCTCTTAACGCTGAATATCCTAATCAACTTAGCACCTGAATTATCACAGGTTTCTAATGTTGATCCTTGCGTTAGACCTTTAGTCACTCTTGCTTTCAGTGCTTTCATCTTTAGGTTCCTCTTCTACCTTCTTCTTTTGTTTGAATTTTGATTCTGCCATTCCTTCTGAAATAACTTCATACCCTTTCATTTTTCCTAAGTTTTCTATGATTACAAAATTCTTAGTTTTTGATAAGGGTCTGCATTCGCTAATTTTGACGACGTCTCCCTCTTTTGCGTTAATGCATGGAGGATTGTGTGCTTTAATTTTCGTTCTTTGTTTTTCATAACGTTCATACTTTGGAATTTTCTTCCATAAAATCCATTCAACAGTTGCAGTCCTCGACATTTTATCTGACATTACTGTACCTGTGAAAACTCTACCACGAACACCCAGTGTCCCATGAAATGGGCATGCTTGGTCTTCGCATTTTTCCTTTGGTGGGTTTACCTTGATTCCAATGTTTTTTGTCATATAATCACCGTAATTTTAATGTGATGCGCTGTTCAGGTCTGATTGCGATAAGTGATCCGTCGATTTCGACCCTCTTCTTATCAACCTTGAACTCGAATTGATGCGCAGTTTTTACAAACCTCTTTCTTTGTTTGTCTTTAGTTTGGAGTGTGATGGTTTTCTTTGTTTCATCAATGATGGTTCCATTTGTTTGTCCAACCTTTACTCTGAGGCCTATGAATTCCCCTCGTAAAAGGTTCTCAACCGCTTTTTTCATGATCATCACTTAATGTCGATGCTCTCTGGAGCAAAGCCAAACTCGATAAGTGAACTTCTCACCTTTGATATATGGTTTCCTTGAAGTTCAATTCTTCCGTCCTTGACCGTACCACCACATGCAAATTTTGCTTTGAGCTTTTTTGCAAGTTCCTTCATATCGATGTCTTTGTCATCGATACCTTGGATAATGGTATACGTTTTGTTGAATTTCTTCTTGTCAAGGTAAGCTTGTATCTTTTGGCTCTCCTTTGCAATTGATTCACAAACACAAAGTTCCTTTGAAAGCCCACATGTTGGGCATATATCACTCATCCTTTTCCACTACCTCCATCCTTTTTTTCATTATTAATAGTCAATATTCTCGCAATAGTTCTTTTTAACTCACGAATCTGTTTTGGTTTCTTTGGATTTGTTCCGGTTGAGACTTGGGAATATAATTTCATCAATTCTTTATTCATCTCGTCAACCTTGGAATCTAGTTCCTTATCATTTAGTTGGCGTAGTTCCTTCATCTTTGCTGTCATCTTTTGTCTCCTTCTTCTTTGCCTTTCGTTTCCTAGGTTTCTTCTCTGTCTTAGGTTTTTCCTTCTTAGTTTCTTTAACTTCTTCTTCAACTACAACTCTAGGTTCATCAAGGACTTTTACTTTATCTGGTAAAACAGTATCAGGGGGCATAATTTTTACTTTAATACCAATTGCTCCTGTTTTCAAATGGGCTGTTCTATGAGCTACCCTAACTCCTGTTAGAGCGACATCTCCACATTTTTTGAGATAACCTGAATAGAATCTCCATGATTTAGCTCTTGAACTTGGAATTTTACCGCTAATTAATATTTCAATACCTAAAGCACCACTGTTCATTGCATCCATCATTATTTTGTGTCCAATCGCTTTGAATTTTGTTGTTCCTAATCTTTCAAGTGAATCAACAATTTGTTCTGCAGCAATTGATGCATCAAGTTGTGGTTTTTCTACTTCTGAAATTTCTATTTGAGGATTGTCAAGATCGAAAATTTTCTTCAAAGTTTTTGTTAATAATTTGATATTTTGTCCCTTTTTCCCAACGATTAAACCTGGTCTTGAGACGTGAACTACAATTTTCTCACCCAATGGTGTTCGTAACATTCTAGTTTTTGAATGACCAACACCTTTCAAATTAGTACTAATGTGTTCTTCTATCTTATGTTCCTTCATTCTTTCTGAGATAAATTTCCTTTGAATCATTTCTTTTCACCGGACTTTTTTGATTCATTTTTTTGAGTGGGATTTGATTCTTCTGATTTCTTTTCTTCTGGCTTAGGTTCCTCAGGTTTTTTTTCTTCTGGAGCCTTTTTTTCTACAGGAGAGGGTTTCTTTACTTCTGGTTTCTTTTCTTCTTTTTTAACTTCAGGAACCGGTTTCTTTACATCTGGTTTTTTTGGGCCAGTAGTTATTTTCTCTTCTTTCTTCACTTCAGGTTTTTTAGCTACAGATTTTTTCTTAATATCTTTTTTACTCTCTTCAGCAAGAATTTCGATGTTGGATCTCTTCATGATCCTTCTTCTCATTCTACCATATCTCCAAACCTTTGAAGATTTGTTGGCAACCATTTTTACAATGACTAGGTTGTTTGTATCTAGTCCCTTGAATTGTGCGTTTGCTTCAAGTGAGTTAAGCAATTTTAAAACCTCTGATGCAGATTTTTTTGGATATCTACCAGGACCAATTCCTGTTTTGTGACCTACACCTTTGTTGAATCTTGTATAAGGAATCGCTTTGCCATTTTCTACAACATCATTCATTGTAGCTTTAGCAAACGCTAAAGATTTGTTTCTAAGAAGATTACTAATTTCAATAGCTTTCTTAGGTGAAACAGGTACGGAACTACCGTAAACCTTTGCCATGTGTTCTTTATTATACTGTATGTCTGTCATTTTATTTTACTGATACGCTTGCACTGGATTTTGTTGCTCCAATTCCTGGTGCTGAGTGTGAAACTCCTTTCCTTGTAAGTACAAATTCTCCAAGATAATGGCCAATCATATCTTCTGTTATAGATAATGGGATGAATTCCTTTCCACTGTGGATTTTGATTGTAGTTCCAACCATTTTTGGGATAATGATCATATCTCTAACGTGTGTTTTCAAGTTTTTATCTCCTGCATCTACTTTTTTCAAGATTTTCTTGTGATCATCTCTAAGACCTTTCTTCAAAATTCTTCTTTGGGCAGATGGAAGTAATTCTGCGAACTCATCAACGCTCAGTTTTTTTAGTTCTTCGATGTTCTTTCCCCTGTATGTGAATTCTTTCTTGACCATTATGATTTCCTCTGTGGTGCCAACTTACCTACTTTACGACCAGGTGGTGCATTTCTAGGTGATTGCGTTGGCCGCCCTTTAATTCTTGAACTCTTTGATCCGAATGGGTGTGAAACAGCGTTCATGGAAATACCTTGAACCCTTGGATAATACTTGTTTCTAGCTTTCATGATCTTGTGTTTTACTCCAGCTTTCAATAAGGGTTTGTCTTTTCTTCCTGCTCCAGCAATTATGCCGATTGATGCTCTGCATCCTGGAAGAAATGATTTTTCCCTTTTTGATGGGAGTGCTAATACAACCTTATCTGGGAATTTTGATACAATTCTAGCTGAAGAACCTGCTGTCCTAACAAATTTTCCTCCATCTCCTGGTGAACTTTCGATGTTGAATACATTAGTATTTTCTGGAATGTCTTTCAAAGGTAATGTATTTCCAATTTCAATTGGTGCTTTTGGTCCTGTGACAACTTTAGTTCCGACTCTTAATCCATCGGGAGCTTGCATTAAAATGATTTCATTATCATATCTTACTTGGGCTAATGGGCTTGAATGGTTAATTGATTTGACTAAATCAACAACTTCGCCGGTCCTACTTTCTTTTGAAAAAGAAAGATGTCTAACTTCACCTAAAGATCTAAATCCCTTTGATCTAAACCTGATACTTCCCTTTCCTCGTCTTTGTTGGATTAAGCTCTTTCCCATTTTACATCAGACCCATTTGTGTTGCAATATCAATTGCAGGATTTTCTTTTGCGAAAGTAACGTAAGCTCTTTTTTCCGCAGAAGGTGTTGTAAATGTGTTAACTTTTCTTACT
Source organism: Nanobdellota archaeon (assembly GCA_042577505.1). Classification (GTDB taxonomy): domain Archaea; phylum Nanobdellota; class Nanobdellia; order Woesearchaeales; family JACQSR01; genus JACQSR01. The sequence continues at coordinate 7,743 of JBHPEA010000027.1, read as the reverse complement.
TTAACGTTGAAAAGTTTTTCAATTTCTGTTTTGATTTCAGGTTTGGTTGCTTGTTTACCTACTACAAAGATTAATTTATTCTCTTTTTCCATCAATCTAATGGATTTTTCAGTTGCAAGTGGGTATAATACTACTTTTCTCATTTTAACTCAAACAACTTCTCCTTGTTCATTTTTTCAATTGAAGGTAATGTCCATATTGTAAGTCGTCCAGGTAAACATCCTGGAGCAAGTAATTCTGCATTTAGATTTTTTACTTCGACGATATCTACACCAGGTAGATTTTTTGCTGAACTCATAAGTTTGCAGTCTTTAGAAACGACAATTAATGGTCCTGTTTTCTTCTTGTATTTTCTTCCCCTGCTCTTACCAGAACCTGCTCTTACGGTTTTAACTGAAACTCTTTTCAATTCTTCTTGTAAACCAATTTTTGATAATAAGGATAGTGCATCTTTTGTTTTAGTAACACCTTCTGCTTTTTCTTCAATGACTAATGGATAATTTTTAGGAAGAACATGATTTCTTTTTTCAACAACATCTTTAACTACTGTTGCTGAAATAGCGGATCTGATTGCCATCCTTCTTTCTTTGTTGTTAATTTTTTGATCCCAAATCTTAGATGCTTTAGGTGGGTGTGCTCTTCTTCCACCGATTGTTCCTGGTGCAACTGCTCCAACCCAGTTCATTCTTGTACCACTTCGGGATAAAACCTTTCTTGGGACTCTTGAGATTCCAGTTCCATATGATCCTCTGTATTTTCTTCTTCTTTTGGAAACATCAGCAGAAGCTCTCATACCTGCGCCTTCTTTCGCGCCATAAGGTGTTCTTTTGTGACTTTGGATTGAAAGAACGGCTCTTTTGATTATATCTGCCCTAACTTGTTCATCGAATTGACTAGGTAAATCTACTTTACTTGTACTTTTTCCGTCGATTGATAGGACATCTGCTTTCATTCTATATACCCTGCTTTGATTCTAAACTGATGTATTTTATTTGAGGAGCTTGAGTAGGAATATTTTTTCTTGGTCTTGTTGCGACATTAAATCTAATTAATCTTTTTCTTGGACCAGCGATACTTCCTTTGAATAAAATGTAGGGATTTTGTACCTTACCATAACTTACAAAACCCCCTTTTGGTTCTATGGCATCTTCCTTTTTACCAATTTTTAAAATCCATTTGTTTAATTCTGTTCTTAGATGATATCCCATTTGACCTGCGTACGCAACTCTAAACATGATTTTTCCACGCTGAGTCCAAGGACCTAATGTTCCTGGTCCTCTCTTTGTCTTTTCTGATTTTCTAGCTCTGATTGCAACACCCATTCTCTTAACAGGACCCTGCAATCCTTTTCCGGTAGTTATTGTATGAATATCAACTTGTTCTCCTTCTTTGAATACATCAGTAACAGCAATTTCTTTTCCTAAACTGTCTTGTGCAAATTTTAATTTGTCCTCGAGTTTTCCCCCTAATGCAACTTCGAAAACGCGGGGTTTCTTTTGACCAATACTTGTTAATTTGGGTTGAGTATAAACAACTAAACGAAGATCACTATAAGTGATTTCTTCAACTTTCTTCGATTCTTTCTTTGGTGTTCGTAGAGTTCTCACAAGCTCCTTATCGAAGTTTTTTGAGAAAATTTGAGAAGAAAGAGACAAAGCGTTGTTTGATTTTTTATAGAAGTTAATTGCAAACACTTTCAATGGAGGGCATTCCACGATTGTAACCGGCAGTGAAATGCTCTCGCCTTTAGTGGTTGATGCTGACCTGTTGTCAGAAACGACAGCGTGAGTCATACCCACCTTAAAACCTGCGAAACCTAAAAGTTTAGTATCATTGACTTTAGCCCAGGATCTAACTCGAAGCTTTTTGGCTCTTTTTCTTGGCCAAAATTGCATGGATCCTTTTCTTGGTGATTTTTTTGTAGGCATATTACTTGCTCTATTGCTTACATTTATGCAATAAGCCTTTCGTTGAAGCCTCGCTCAGAGAAACAGTTATCCAAACTGTACTGAAAAGCTTCTTTTCAGGCTTGTCTGTTTAAATATGCAAATTCCTATTTAAACTCTCGTGGATCCTCTAGAAGACCGAAGTGATTTATAAATGTTGTGGTCGAAGCCTTGAATGTAGAAATTTACTGTTTTTTTGGCTTTTTTTCTTTCTTGTGGGCTCTCGCCTTTAAAATCGAGTAATTTACTGGATTTTTGATCTTTTGGCAGAAATTATCTGGTGTGCAAATATGAAGATCTTGGTAGTACATTGTGTTCTTGCAGTTGGGTGGAAGGATTTTTTTTCTTTGTTGTTTGTGATAGCGTATTTGCCCAACAAATAACTGTTCCCTCAGTGGTTCTCCATTCTTTTTGTTCCATTCGTGCAAGAATTTTTCAATTTCTTCGTAGTTCCATCCAACATTTGTTAGAAAATTTATCATGATGAAGACCGCTCTCTTTTTCCCATCATCCATCCCCTTCAATATATTCTTTACACAAGGGGGAAATAATTCGACTGAGATCGCAGATCCAATTTCAGTATATTCTTTTTTAATTGTTTTTTCTTCTTCTTCTTTTTCTGGGAGGAAATCAAAAGATTCAATGATCAATCTTTTTGCCTCTCCTGCTTCGGTATTTTCATCGTCGAGGAATTTAGTTTTTGACATTTGGACATTTTCTGGTTTTGCTAGATTTTTATCGAAATCTTCTACTTTATCAAGGCCTATTGAGACTAATCCTGATTTTTCGTTGAAGCAATAAGGCATCCTGAATAAATGTCTTGAAGAAATTAATACTGTGTCGATTTCTAAGACGACAAAAGGATCGAATTGGTTGTTAATTACAAGTTCTTTGAATGTTTTTCCCGTTTTTTGAATTATGGAATTCAAATTTTCATATTCTAGAATTTTTGATGCTAATGGGGCCCTAATCATTTCTTTAAGAAAAGCAGCGATTCTTCTTGGTCCTTCTGGAAATAATAATTTTGTATCAGTTCCCTGGACTGAATCAGGAAATGCTTTGAAAGGCACACCGATGTGAAACCCGTGGTTCCCTGAGAATTTTGTTGTTACAGAGTTAACTCCCTGATGTTTGATGGCGTCAACTAATAACTCTGCTGCAATTTGAGAGTATTCTAAGAAAGGGCAGTCAATATCTAATAATAGATCCCATCCAATTCTAAGGTTGTCCAACTCCTTTCTTCTCAAGTTAGGATCTAAATGTAATGGATTCCTCCACAGTTCTTCTGAGGCGTGGAAAGAAGTTGCGCCTTGCTTAACTAATTCTAGAACATCGCCTGGGTAGGATAATATATCTGGTCTTTTACCAAAACCCCCTCCTCCAAATCTTGTAGCTACCTCCCTATTAGAAGAGTTGTTAATAATTGCTTGTTGTATTTCATCTCTTTTATAGTGGTTAAGAAGTGTACTAAGCGATATCATATAACACCCCGTAAAATGGGTACCATTTTATCTATTAATAGTTTTAGGTAACTTTTATTAACAAAGAGGTTAAATATAGTGTATGGAGTTTAAGTGGGTAGTTCGGATTTTATTATTAATTGGTGTCTTTATTATGAGTATAGCTTTAGCTTTTAACATTGGTTCAGCCATGAAATATTTCGTAATCTTTTTGTTGTTGTTTGCATTAATCATTGGAGTGGTGATTGAGGTTGCTCAAAAAAGGTAATATGATAAAAAAAATATTAGGATTTGGATGTATAATAATAGGAATTTTAGGAATATTCTTACCCATCATTCCGGGTTGGTTATTGATATTTGGAGGATTTGCAATAATGGAAGGGAAATCATTCATAAAAATTGTTAGGAAAGCATGGAAAAAGATAAAATCAAAGACTTAGAGGATTTCATTAGATTTCTCAGAGATGAAGATAAACCAATTATTGTAGAAGGAAAGAATGATAAAATTGCATTGATTAAAATTGGATGTACAATGATTATAACATTGTCGAAAAATCCCCTTTACAAGGTAGTTGAGGATGTGGTTAAGAAAGAGAGGGGATGTATTATTTTAACTGATTTAGACAAAAAAGGAAAAGAGCTTTACGGAAAATTAAATAGGCAACTTCAACAATTTGGTGTCAGGGTTGATGATTCTTATAGGGACTTTTTATTTAAGAAAACTAAATTAAGGCAAATTGAAGGACTTTATAGGTATTGTTTGAGAAATGGTGTGGAATTATAACTTTTTTTTCTTCTGAGGTTTTTTCGTTAAAGGACTTGTTGCTACGTTAGCTGCTTTTATGATTGAATTGACTATGGGTTTTGTTGGTTTTTCTGCTGCCTTTACAATAGAGTTCACAAATGGTTTGACTTGATTGATAGCTTGGCTTGTAGCGGTAGGAGGTGGTTTTTCCTTTTTACCTAAAATGACCTTAACTTCTTCCCAGAATTTCTTCGTTTTTCTAACTGGTAGGTCGCCCAAAACTTCTATCCAAAATCCCTTTCTCTTATCCACAAATCTACCAGCAACCACTGACAATCCGAATAATACAATTCCGATTCCTGAGAACATTAAGAAAATTGTGAAAAGTTTACCTGCATTTGTGACTGGGACGAAATCTCCATAACCTACTGTAGTCATTGTTGCTGCTGAGAAATAGGCTGAATCAAGATAACTCCATCCTTCCTGATAGTTATAAAAAAAAGTTGATGAGGCTAAGAAAATGAGTATGGCTAAGAAAATCGAAACAAACCTTCTATGATATATTTGGTGTTCTAACTCAACTTGATCAATGATTGCTTGCTCTTTTTTCTTCATTCGGTTGTCTTTCCGATTAAGACTATATAAAATTTTACACCCAAAAAGTTGATATTGATATCAAACCCAACATTTTTAAAGCGGATTTAATTATATGGGGTTATGGGAATGTGGAATCAAGTAAAAACTGCATTGCTCCTGGGAGCACTGACTGGAATTGTTCTTTGGATCGGTAGCTTCTGGAGTCAGACTGGCTTAATTATTGCTCTAGTTTTTGTAGTCTTATTGAATTTCGCTGCATATTTTTTCTCAGATAAGATTGCTTTAGGTATTTATCATGCAAAACCAGTTACGGAAAATGAACAACCTAAGTTGTATGGGATTGTTAGGGAAGTTGCACATTTAGCTCATGTTCCTATGCCTAAGGTTTATGTAATCCCTTCTGAATCTCCAAATGCTTTTGCAACTGGGAGGAATCCTAAACATGCTGCAGTTGCAGCTACTCACGGAATAATGAATTTATTGACACATGATGAATTAAAAGGAGTTATTGCTCATGAAATTGCACACATAAAAAATAGAGATATATTAATACAATCCGTTGCTGCGACAATTGCAGGTGTAATTACTTTTGTTGCTACAATGGCAAGGTGGGGCGCTCTATTTGGCGGTTTTGGTGGAAGGGATGGAGATAGTTCAGGTTTAATTGAGTTCCTCGCTATCGCAATACTTGCTCCAATTCTTGCAGTAATTCTTCAACTTGCCCTTTCAAGAAATCGGGAGTACCAGGCAGATGCAACTGGAGCAAAATTCATTCATAATCCTCATGTATTAGCCGATGCATTACATAAATTAGATACTTCAATAAAAAAACACCCGATGGGGACTGGTAGTGCATCTACTGCTCATATGTTTATAGCAAATCCATTCAGGTTAAAAAATATATTTGCAATTCTTTCTACACATCCACCGATGGAAAAGAGAATTCAAAAACTAAGAGAAATGCGACTTAGTTAGAGATTGAGTTTAGATACAAAATAAGTATAATTGCGATTAATAGAATTAATCCAAGGATGATAAAAATTGTGACTTGAGCTTTATTCTTCATATTCTGAATCCAAAACATCTCTAATTTGTTTTGCTTTTTTAGGTCCAATCTTCTCTACATTTTTTAATAATTCCACTTCTGCATTAATTACGTCCTTAACACTTTTAAAATTTCTTAACATTGGTTTTGCTAATTGTAATCCTACACCAGGTAATGCAGAAATAATGTATTCTTGTTGTTCTGTTAATGATCTTGGTTTTCTTGATGCATGAGGGGAGAACTCCTTACCTACATCATCTTGCTCTCTCTTTGCTATTAACATCAGTAAAGAAGCTGTTTCTTTTGAATCGTTTGACATAATAATCGGGATTCCATAACCAATTGTTATTGTTGCAATCATACCTCTAATGGAATTTGGATGTACATTTCTAATTGAATAGATATCTTGTTCTCCTTCGATAATGATTAAGGGTCTTTCAAAATTTTCTTTTAGATCTTTAAGTTGTGTCAATAATCTTCCATCGATAATTGAATTAACAAAATCTTCTTTGTTTTTTAGTTCGACACCCACTCTAGAACTTAATAAATAATCTGCATACTTTAATTGTTCAAGTTTAAGATCGACATTTGAATCTACTAGCTCTTTTATCAAAGTTGATGCTCGTTCACGATGGTCTGCATAAATTTTAACTCCTTTTGGAGCATAAGTCTCTAAGTTTGCTTGTTTTGATTCTGGAATAAAATCTGATTTTATTGAGAAATCTACTTTTAGTTTTTTCAAGATTTTATGCATCCTTTTTTCTTTATGATGGGCAGACCATCTTGATCCCTCGTCCCTGGTGTTTTTTGCTAAGAGGATCAGTACTTTTCCTTTGTCTTGTCTTCCCGTTCTGCCCCTTCTTTGAATGTGCCTAATAGCCGACGGTATTGGTTCATAAAAAAATACCGAATCGACTCTAGGAATATCTAATCCTTCCTCACCTACAGAAGTAGCTACCATAATATTGAATTGGCCCCCTCTAAATTCTTCGACTAGTTCTTTTTGTTCTTTTTGGGATAATCCTGTTTCTCCTTTTTTTGTTTGGCCGACAAAGATTTTTGCTTCTATTCCTTCAATGGTGTTTAGTAGTTTAACGATCTCTAATGCATTTTCTCTGTATTGGTTGAATACTATTGCTTTGAATTTTGGATTTTCCTTTTTTTCTTCTTCAATAATTTTTTGGAGCTCAATCATTTTTGGATGTTGAACACTATCCTCAAATAATTTTGAAACTCTAAATAAAGCTGACCTAAACCTCGCATCAGCGACTGCATTTTTAAGCGCTTTGACTGTTGATGAGGGTGCGTCAGCATTCATTTTTTCCATATATTTATAGCAGGCTGTGACCCCTTGTGTCTCTATTAATTCAAGAGCATGATGCATCTTCATGATCTCTCCTAAAACAGAAATGGATCTCCACAATACAAAGTTCTTTCTTTCTCTTGCTGCTTGACCTTGAAGGCGACCAGTAAGTAACAATAGATCTTTTTTGCTGACATAGCTTACATCGTTTCTTTGGAGAACTCCCCACAATTTTAATTTGAGTAAACGATCCTTAATAAAATCCTGTAGATCTGTTTGAATCTCAATAAAAGGTTTTGATAAATCGACTTGTTTCCAAGTAATATCGACCTCTTGTACATATGGTTTAACATCTTCGTCATCTTCTGTTCTTACTTCGATGTCTTCAATGAATAAATTTTGGCAAACTTCGTTTATTTTAGTTGTGTCTGTTCCTGGTGAAGCAGTAAGGGCGACTAATCTTGGGTATCTTGCTGTGTTAATATACCTCTTTGCTATCCATACATAGGCGTAATCTCCAACTGCTCTATGTGCTTCATCAACACCTAATAAACTTACGTCCTCAAGTTTAATTCTTCCAGAGATGATGTCGTTTTCTAATCCTTGAGGGGTAGAAAAGATTATCTTTGCACTTTTCCATAACTCTT